>NZ_JBSFVY010000010.1:193209-292251 GCF_053592555.1 Streptomyces sp. NPDC002643 | reverse complement strand
TCCGCGCCCCCCCACCGGCGGGGGGGGCGCCGCCTCTGTCGTACGCGGGACCGTCTCTACTGCCCCTACTGCGGCTGGAGTTCCGCGATCCCGCCCTCCGGGATCTCCTTGCCGTCCGAGCCGACCACCTCACGGTCGCCGAGCGGCTGGTCCAGCTGTACGGTCCGCTCCATCGCCTTGGCGATCATGATGCAGACCTTGCCCTCCCAGGGGGTGCCGGTCACGGTGACGGTCACCTCGCCCGACTCCTCGCTCACCGACGCCGAGTAATCGCTGCACACCCCGCCCCAGAACGACACGGTCAGCTCGTCGCCGTCGACCGTGTAGCCCTGGATCTCGACGTCCTGTGCGTCGGGGGAGGTGGTGCCCGGCAGATCGCTGGGCGGCTCGGTCGGCTCGGTCCGGGTCTCCGGCGAGGCCAGATACTTCGGGTCGACCGCCGGATACGAGACGGTGTAGCTCTCCTCCGCCCCGGCCGGCCGTACCTCGAACATCCAGGACGGCACCAGCGCCGGCTGCCCGTCCACATGGTGCGAGGCCAGCCCGAACACCGCGTCCTCGACGGCCACCGGCTCCGGCTCCGGCAGGGTCGAAGCGCCGCACACCGGCTCGTCCGCCTTGATGTCGCCGTCGCCCCCGTCCATCGGTACGGGAGTGGCGCAGTCGTCGACACCCTCGCGCGCGGTGCCGACACCCTGGCCCGAGCCGTTCAGCAGGTCGAGGGCCCGGTCCGCGTCGACGACCGGATACGTGTCGCTCTTCACCGGGGTCTTCAGGTTGCCGTTCCCGGCGGTCACCCGGCCGTCGGCGCCGATCTGGACGCCGGTGGCCCAGCCGTACGTCGGCAGCCCGCCGACCTCGGGATCGGCGTTCACGACCCGCACGGAGCCGAGGAGCCCGGAGGCGTCGACCTTGGCGTCGTCCTGGCCGACCGCCTTGAGCACCGGCGCCGCCGCCTTCCTGGCCACCGCCTCGCTCACCGGATCGGCACCCTCCGCCGTGCCGCCGGAGGAACAGACGTCGACCTTCTGGCAGTTGTCGGTACCCGGCGCGTACCGGTTGAACGACCAGCTCCCCGGGGCCTGTGCGCCGACCTGGAGCAGCGCTCCCGAACCGTCCTTCGCGCCCCCGACCCGCCAGAACTCCCCACTGGCCGTGGGCGTGCCCTCCACCCCGAGCGCCTTCGCGAGCCGGGCCACCTCGGCGGCCGTGACCTCACCCTCGACCGCGTACACGGGCGCCGACTCGGGCCCGTCGGGCAGCTCGCCGTCCGCGCGATACGTCACCCCGTGGGGATCGGGCTCACCGGGCGCTATGCCGTTCGAGCCGCCCGAGGCGTAGCCGTCGAGTGCCAGCGGCGGGGGAGTGCCGTCGCCGCCGGGAGCGGCCGAACCGCCGGAATCCCCGTTCCCGTCGAACCCGCTCGTCGCGAGATACGCCCCACCGCCCCCGACCAGCAGCACGGCGGCGGCCACCGCGGCGACAGCCACCCGGGACCGCCGCGGCCTCGGCTCCCCACCGCCTACGTGTACGACGTCGGCGGGGGGCACATCGGCGGCTTCACCGTCGCCATCGCCATCGCCCTCGCCTGCGTCACTTTCCGTGACCGACGCCGTGGTCGCCTCGGCCTCGTCGGTCCCCTCGGCCCCGGTGACGTCATCCCCGGCGGACCCGAGCTGCTCCGTGGCGTCGGGCTCGGGGCCCTCGTCCGGGGTCTCGGGGTTGTCGGGTCGCTCGGAGTTCACCGCATCGCTCCTTCGGCTGGTCGTACACCGCATCCCCTTTACGGGGGACGCCGATGGGACGCGACGGGGGAGCGAGCGGTTCCCTCGGCGGTCCGAGGAAACCGCGCCGTGACCTCAGTTGCCGTACTCCGACATCGCGTCCACGAGCCGTGCGGAGGTCGCCGGCACCTTCACCCCGTGGATGAGCGAAGGGGACACCGGCGCCGTAATGACCTTCGCGGGGGCCGCCCAGTGCGGGGCCATCCGGGCGCAGTCGCCGCGCAGCGCCGCGAGATCGGCGTCCGGGTCGAACGGGACGGTGCCGTGGATCTTGGAGTTGTTCATGACGGCACCGTATGCACCACCTACCTCACGAAGAAAGCCCTACTATCGGGTAGTTTTTCCCGCTCCTGAGCGCCCGGACGACCTTCAGCGGGCACGGACGACCCGGTAGCGTGAACTGTCAATCGTCTCTCCCCCGCAGGAGCGTGTCCTCGCCGTGCGTATCGCAGTCTCCGGTTCCATCGCCACAGACCATCTGATGACCTTCCCGGGCCGCTTCGCCGACCAACTCGTCGCGGACCAACTGCACACGGTCTCCCTCTCCTTCCTCGTCGACCAGCTGGACGTACGCCGAGGCGGTGTCGGCGCGAACATCGCGTTCGGCATGGGGCAGCTCGGCACCCGGCCGATCCTCGTCGGCGCGGCGGGCGCGGACTTCGACGAGTACCGCGCGTGGCTCGACCGGCACGGCGTGGACACGGAGTCCGTGCGCATCTCCGAGACCCTGCACACCGCCCGCTTCGTGTGCACCACGGACGCCGACCACAACCAGATCGGCTCCTTCTACACCGGCGCCATGAGCGAGGCCCGCCTCATCGAGCTCAAGACCGTCGCCGACCGCGTGGGCGGCCTCGACCTCGTCCTCATCGGCGCCGACGACCCCGAGGGCATGCTCCGCCACACCGAGGAGTGCCGCACCCGCGCGATCCCCTTCGCCGCCGACTTCTCCCAGCAGATCGCCCGCATGGACGGCGACGAGATCCGCACCCTGCTGGACGGCGCCACGTACCTCTTCTCCAACGAGTACGAGAAGGGGCTCATCGAGACCAAGACGGGCTGGTCGGACGCCGAGATCCTCTCCCGCGTGGGCCACCGCGTCACCACCCTCGGCGCGCGCGGCGTCCGCATCGAGCGCGCCGGTCACGACCCCATCGAGGTCGGCTGCCCCGACGAGGAGCGCAAGGCCGACCCCACCGGCGTCGGCGACGCCTTCCGCGCCGGGTTCCTGTCCGGGCTGGCGTGGGGGGTCCCGCTGGAGCGGGCCGCGCAGGTGGGCTGCATGCTCGCCACTCTCGTCATCGAGACGGTGGGGACGCAGGAGTACCAGTTGCGGCGGGCGCACTTCATGGAGCGGTTCACCAAGGCGTACGGGGATGACGCCGCCGGGGAGGTCAAGGCTCACCTTGGCTGAGTGCCGGCTTTGCGACTAGGGGGGGGTGCCGCGGTCGGTGTTTTGTCGGCTGCGGCGCCGTCGTGGCTGATCGCGCCCCGCGGCGGAGCCGCTGATGTCACAGCCCCGCGCCCCTGGGTTGGCTGGGGTGCGGGCACTGCTTCAACTCACCCTTCGCACCACATACGCCGAGCCCCTCTCCTCGGCTTCCTCTCCCACGTACTCCTGGCCCCTCATCTCGCACCACGCCGGAATGTCCAGGCGGGCCGCCTCGTCATCCGAGAGGACCCGGACCGTCCCGCCCACCGGTACGTCCCCGATGACCTTCGCCAGTTCGATGACCGGGATCGGGCAGCGCTTGCCGAGCGCGTCCACGACCAGGACGTCCTCCCGCACGACCGGAGCCGGAGCCGGAACCGGCGCCCCCAGCTTCTCCCGGACCGTCGCCACCGCACCCGGCAGCACCGACAGGAACCGTTCGACATCCTCCTCCGCCACGCCCATCGGCAGCGACACCCGCACGTTCCCCTCGCTGAGGACGCCCATGGCCCTCAGCACATGGCTCGGTGTCAAGGTGCTGCTCGTGCACGACGAGCCGGAGGAGACGGAGAAGCCCTCCCTGTCCAACGCGTGCAGCAATGTCTCCCCATCGACATAGAGACACGAGAAGGTGACCACCCCCGGCAGTCGCCGCTCCGGGTCTCCGACCACCTCCACGTCCGGCACCAGCGACGGCACCCTCGCGCGGATTCGGTCCGTCAACTCCCGTAGCCGTACGGCCTCGGCGGCCGCCTCCGCCCGTACCGCCCGCAGTGAGGCCGCCGCCGCCACGATCGCCGGGATGTTCTCGAAGCCGGCGGCCCGGCCCGACTCCCGCTCGTCGGCGGGGCCTTGAGCCGCGAACCGCACACCCTTCCGTACGACCAGCAGTCCGACCCCGGACGGACCGCCCCATTTATGGGCACTGCCGGTCAACGCCGACCAGTCCCCGTCCACCGGTCCCCACCCCAACGACTGCGCCGCGTCCACCAGCAACGGCACCCCGGCCTCCCGGCACACCGCCGCCACTTCGGCCACCGGCTGCTCGGTGCCCACCTCGTGGTTGGCCGACTGAAGACAGGCGAGCGCGGTGTCGGACCGCAGGGCCTCGCCGTACGCCTCGACGTCAACGACCCCGGACCGGTTCACCTCCACCCGAGTGACCGTGCCGCCCCCGGCCTCGTGCACCTCGGCCGCATGCAACACCGAAGAGTGTTCGACAGCCGACACGATGAGATGACCCCCGATACGCCGCCGCCCGGCCAGCACCCCGGCGATTCCCGAGTGCACGGCCCGCGTCCCGGACGAGGTGAACACCAGCTCGTCGGGCCGGCATCCCACCGCCTCGGCAGCCGCCTCCCGAGCGGCGTCCAACAACAACCGAGCCCTACGCCCCTCCCGGTAGAGCCGGGCAGGATCGGCCCACCCTTCATCAAGACCGGCCACCAGGGCCTGCCGGGCAACAGGATGAAGAGGAACAGAGGAAGCAGCGTCGAAGTAACCCACAGGTCAACGCTATAAGCAGGGAGCCGGGCAGCGCCCCTTCAAGGGGCGCGGGGAACTGCGCGACCAGCCACAAACCACCCGCAGCCGCCAAATCAGCGAACCACCCCTCCCACTAGGCACCCCTCCTCGCACCCCCCCGGAGGGCGTCGGCTAGGGTTTGGTCCGCATAAACATCCAAACCCCTGCCCGCCGCAGGGCGGCGACCGACCAGCGAGAAGGCCGCAGCCTGACCTGCGCGGGCGAGACTCTCGGGAAGGCGCTACGTGAGTCCCAACGGCTCCGACCTCCCCCGCGGCCTGAAGAGCGCGGGTGGTACCCCCATGCCGCGGCGCCCGATGCGGCGGAAGCTGCTGCAGGCACTGACTGCGGGCCTGGTCCTGGCGACCGCCACCGGTTGCACATACAAGGACTTCCCCCGCCTTGGTATGCCCACCCCGACCACGGAAGAGGCTCCGCGAATCCTCTCCCTGTGGCAGGGCTCCTGGGCCGCCGCGCTCGCCACGGGCGTACTGGTCTGGGGCCTGATCCTGTGGAGTGCTTTCTTCCACCGGCGCAGCCGCACCAAGGTCGAAGTTCCTCCGCAGACCCGTTACAACATGCCCATCGAGGCGCTGTACACGGTCGTCCCGCTGATCATCGTCTCGGTGCTCTTCTACTTCACCGCCCGCGACGAGTCGAGGCTCCTCGACACGTCCAAGAAGCCCGACGTCACCATCAACGTCGTCGGCTTCCAGTGGAGCTGGTGCTTCAACTACATCGAGAACGTCGACGGCGTCACCGGTGACGCGAAGACCGACGAGAACCTGGCCGCGGTTCCCACCAAGTGGAAGAACCAGTTCCCGGACAACGCGGGCGGCGTCTACACCTGCGGCATCCCCGGTGACAAGAACCCGCAGACCGGCAACCCCGGCCCCACCCTGTGGCTGCCCGAGGGCAAGACGGTCCGCTTCGTGCTCACCTCGCGTGATGTCATCCACTCCTTCTGGGTGGTTCCGTTCCTGATGAAGCAGGACGTCATCCCGGGCCACACCAATGTGTTCCAGGTGACGCCCAACCAGGAGGGCACCTTCCTCGGCAAGTGCGCCGAGCTGTGCGGCGTCGACCACTCCCGGATGCTCTTCAACGTGAAGGTCGTCTCCCAGGAGCGGTACGAGCAGCACCTGAAGGAGCTGGCCGAGAAGGGCCAGACCGGTTACGTCCCGGCGGGCATCGAGCAGACGCAGCACGAGAAGGACCGGGAGGTGAACCAGCTGTGAGCATCGTCAACGAACCCCAGGGCACTGCCGCAGGCGAGGGCTCGTACGAGGACGAGCTGCCCGTCCGGCGCAAGCAGCCCGGGAACGTGGTGGTCAAGTGGCTGACCACCACCGACCACAAGACCATCGGCACCCTGTACCTGGTCACGTCGTTCGCGTTCTTCATCATCGGTGGCGCGATGGCGCTGCTCATGCGTGCCGAGCTGGCCCGCCCGGGCAACCAGATCATGACGAACGAGCAGTTCAACCAGGCGTTCACGATGCACGGCACGATCATGCTGCTGATGTTCGCGACGCCGCTGTTCGCCGGATTCGCCAACTGGATCATGCCGCTGCAGATCGGCGCGCCCGACGTGGCGTTCCCGCGGCTGAACATGTTCGCGTACTGGCTGTACCTCTTCGGCTCGCTGATCGCGGTGGCCGGCTTCCTCACCCCGCAGGGTGCCGCCGACTTCGGCTGGTTCGCCTACTCCCCGCTGTCGGACGCGGTCCGCAGCCCGGGCATCGGCGCCGACATGTGGATCATGGGTCTGGCCTTCTCCGGCTTCGGCACCATCCTCGGCTCGGTCAACTTCATCACCACGATCATCTGCATGCGCGCACCCGGCATGACGATGTTCCGTATGCCGATCTTCGTGTGGAACGTGCTGCTGACCGGTGTCCTGGTCCTGCTCGCCTTCCCGGTCCTCGCGGCCGCGCTGTTCGCCCTGGAGGCGGACCGCAAGTTCGGCGCCCATGTCTTCGACGCGGCCAACGGCGGCGCCCTGCTCTGGCAGCACCTCTTCTGGTTCTTCGGCCACCCAGAGGTGTACATCATCGCCCTGCCGTTCTTCGGCATCATCTCCGAGGTCATCCCGGTCTTCTCGCGCAAGCCGATGTTCGGCTACATGGGCCTGATCGGCGCGACCATCGCGATCGCCGGCCTCTCCGTGACGGTGTGGGCGCACCACATGTACGTCACCGGTGGCGTGCTCCTACCGTTCTTCTCCTTCATGACGTTCCTCATCGCCGTCCCGACCGGTGTGAAGTTCTTCAACTGGATCGGAACGATGTGGAAGGGCTCGCTGTCCTTCGAGACGCCGATGCTCTGGGCGACCGGCTTCCTGATCACCTTCACCTTCGGTGGTCTGACCGGTGTCATCCTGGCCTCGCCCCCGATGGACTTCCACGTCTCCGACTCGTACTTCGTGGTGGCGCACTTCCACTACGTCGTCTTCGGCACCGTGGTGTTCGCGATGTTCTCCGGCTTCCACTTCTGGTGGCCGAAGATGACGGGCAAGATGCTCGACGAGCGCCTCGGCAAGATCACGTTCTGGACGCTGTTCATCGGCTTCCACGGCACCTTCCTCGTCCAGCACTGGCTGGGCGCCGAGGGCATGCCGCGTCGTTACGCCGACTATCTGGCGGCCGACGGCTTCACCGCCCTGAACACGATCTCGACGATCGCCTCGTTCGTACTCGGTCTGTCGATCCTGCCGTTCCTCTACAACGTGTGGAAGACCGCCAAGTACGGCAAGCCCGTCGGCGTCGACGACCCGTGGGGCTACGGCCGTTCGCTGGAGTGGGCGACCTCCTGCCCGCCGCCGCGGCACAACTTCCTCACCCTGCCTCGGATTCGCAGCGAATCCCCGGCGTTCGACCTGCACCACCCCGAGATCGCCGCGCTGGAGCAGCTCGCGCACAGCGGTCACGGTGAGCTCGCCGGCAGCGGCGCCAGCAAGGAGGCCGGCAAGTGAAGATCCAGGGCAAGATGTTCATCTGGCTGAGCGTCTTCGTCCTCGCCATGGCGATCGTCTATGGCGTGTGGTCGAAGGAGCCGGCCGGCACCACGGCGCTCTTCCTGGCCTTCGGCCTGTGCATCATGATCGGCTACTACCTGGCCTTCACGGCCCGGCGGGTCGACGTGGGCGCGCAGGACAACAAGGAGGCCGACGTCGCGGACGACGCAGGTGAGCAGGGCTTCTTCAGCCCGCACAGCTGGCAGCCGCTGTCCCTGGCCATCGGTGGCGCGTTCGCCTTCATGGGCGTCATCTTCGGCTGGTGGCTGCTGTACTTCTCGGCTCCGATCATCCTGGTCGGTCTGTGGGGCTGGGTCTTCGAGTACTACCGCGGCGAGAACCAGAACCAGTAGCGCGCCGCTGTAACACGCGCCGAGCGCAAGGAAGCCCGGACACTCCGCCAGGAGGTCCGGGCTTCCCCCTTTTGCCGTATCGAACATCCCCCACACGGCCCACTCGGCGAGCCACGCCCGGCTCACATTCCTACGTTGGCCTCATGAGCCACACACCGCGCCACCGTACGCTCCTCAGCTGCACCCTGCTGGCCCTCTTCCTCGGGGCGGCCACCACCGCCTGCGGTTCAGGCGGTCATCCGCTCTCCGGCCGGCCCTACGACGCGGGCGACCAGGTCTCCTTCAACACCCCCGCCGAAGAAGGCGAGAAGGCCGACCCGGACAAGGCCCTGGAGGTCACCGCCGAGGACGACGCACGGATCACCGACGTCCTGGCCGTGGACGCCGCAGGACGGTACGTGGCGGGCGAACTCACCGCCGACGGTGGCCGCTGGCACTCCACCGCCCCGCTCGCCGCCAACGCCCGCTACACGGTCCGCGTGAGCACCGAGGACGACGACGGCGCTCCCGGCCGCGAGACGCTCACCTTCGACACGGGCAGGCCCCTCACCAAGAAGCGCCTCGACGTCACCTTCGGACCCGAGGCGGGCAAGTACGGCGTCGGCCAGCCCGTCACCGCCGAACTCAGCGCACCGGTCAAGGACCAGGCGGCCCGCGCCATAGTCGAGCGCGCCCTCAAGGTGGACTCCGTCCCCGCGGCCGAGGGCGCCTGGCACTGGGTGGACGACACGAAGCTCCACTACCGCCCCAAGGAGTACTGGCCCACCGGCGCCACCATAAGGGCCCACAGCAACCTGGAGGGCATAAAGATCGGCGACCGCCTCTGGGGCGGCAGGGCCAAACCCCTCACCCTCACCACCGGCGACAAGATCATCGCCGTGACGGACGCCGCCGCCCACCAGATGACGGTCTACAAGAACGACGAGGAGATCCGAGCGATCCCGGTCACCACGGGCATGCCCGGCTACGACACCCGCAACGGCGTCAAGGTCGTACTCGCCAAGGAAGGCACCGTACGCATGACCAGCGCGAGCATAGGAGCCTCGGACTTCTACGACCTGACCGTCCACCACTCCGTCCGGGTCACCAACAGCGGCGAGTACGTCCACGCCGCCCCCTGGTCCACCGGCTCCCAGGGCTACGCCAACGTCAGCCACGGCTGCACCGGCATGAGCAGCGCCAACGCCGAGTGGTTCTACGACACCATCAACGAGGGCGACATAGTCGAGGTCGTCAACTCGGCCGGCGACACCATGGCCCCCTTCGGCAACGGCTACGGCGACTGGAACCTCGACTGGGAGAAGTGGCGAGAGGGCAGCGCCCTGACAGGCGGCAAGAGGAAGGTGCCCGAAGTGCAGCAGACGGCCCGCTTGAGGCCACAGTCGGCATAAAGGGTACGTAACGGGCTTCGGCTCGCGCCCCTGATAGCGGCGCAGCCGCTTCTTGAGGGGCGCGGGGAACTGCGCGATCAACCACAACGGACCCGCAGTCGCCCACGAACAGTCGCCCCCGAGCCACTAGGCGCTCAAAGCCCTCTTCTCACGAAGAAGCGAAGCAAGCGCCGAGGCGAACTCAACAGGCTCCACCGGCAAGGTGACCGCCGAGTCAGCGCGACTCCACGTCGCGAGCCACGCGTCCTGAGGCCGCCCGATCAGCACCAGCACCGGCGGACAGTGAAAGATCTCGTCCTTGATCTGCCGGCAGACCCCCATGCCCCCCATGGGCACGGCCTCCCCGTCAAGGACACACACATCGATCCCACCCCTGTCCAACTCCTTGATGACAGCGGCGGGCGTCGCGCACTCCACGAACTCCACCTGGGGAACGTCCGGCGCGGGCCGTCGCCCCGTCGCCAGCCGGACTTGTTCGCGGGTGTTGGAGTCGTCGCTGTAGACCAGCACCGTGGCGGTCGGCTGCATTGTTCCTCCGTGACGTCAGCGTCGTAAGGACAGGCCCGATGCGCGGGATGCTACTCCCTTGAACACCACGTCAACAGCGGTACGGACGGCAGCAACACTCCGAACGGCACCCCCCGGAGTGAGGGCGGGATAAGCGACCGACATAATGTCGGTCGTGGCGACAGCAACGACAGTAGAAACCGGGCACGCGCACCCGTCGGTCAACCGGCCGAACCTCACCAGCGTCGGAACCATCATCTGGTTGAGCTCCGAGCTGATGTTCTTCGCGGCCCTCTTCGCGATGTACTTCACCCTGCGATCGGTGACCGGTCCCGAGTTCTGGTCGGAGAAGGCCGACACGCTGAACTTCCCGTTCTCGGCGACCAACACCACGATCCTGGTGCTCTCCTCCCTCACCTGCCAGCTCGGCGTGTTCGCCGCCGAGCGCGGGGACGTGAAGAAGCTCCGGATGTGGTTCATCGTCACCTTCATCATGGGCGCGATCTTCATCGGCGGTCAGGTCTTCGAGTACACCGAGCTGGTCAAGCACGAGGGCCTGTCGCTCTCGTCCGACCCGTACGGCTCGGTGTTCTACCTGACCACCGGCTTCCACGGCCTGCACGTGACGGGCGGCCTCATCGCCTTCCTGCTGGTCCTCGGCCGCACCTACGCGGCCCGGAGGTTCACCCACGAGCAGGCGACCGCGGCCATCGTCGTGTCCTACTACTGGCACTTCGTCGATGTCGTCTGGATCGGCCTCTTCGCCACGATCTACATGATCAAGTAATCGGGCGGGTGAGCCGGGCGGACGTGACGCCCCGCCCGAGGGCGGACCGAACGCCCCGCCTCGAACCGAGAACGACCCTTCCAGAAGCATCGACGCAGAAGATCCTGACACCGGGGTAATCCGTGAAAAAGCTCTCCGCACGACGACGCCATCCGCTGGCGGCGCTCGTCGTCCTACTCATCGCGCTGGCGGCCACCGGGGGGCTGTACACCGCTTTCGCGCCCGCGGACAAGGCGCAGGCCGATGAAACCGCCCAGACCCTCACCATCGAGGAGGGCAAGAAGCTCTACGCCGTGGGCTGCGCGAGCTGCCACGGCACCGGCGGTCAGGGCACCACCGACGGGCCTTCCCTGGTGGGTGTGGGCGCCGCGGCCGTCGACTTCCAGGTCGGCACCGGCCGTATGCCGGCCCAGCAGCCGGGCGCGCAGGTCCCGAAGAAGAAGGTCATCTACTCGCAGGCCGAGATCGACCAGCTGGCGGCGTTCATCGCCTCCCTGGGCGCCGGTCCGGAGATCCCGACCGAGAACGCGTACGACCCCGAGGGCGCGGACATCGCCGAGGGCGGCGAGCTCTTCCGCACCAACTGCGCTCAGTGCCACAACTTCACCGGCAAGGGCGGTGCGCTGTCCGAGGGCAAGTACGCGCCGAGCCTTGAGGACGTGGACCCGAAGCACATCTACGAGGCCATGCAGACCGGCCCGCAGAACATGCCGTCCTTCCCCGACACGACGCTGACGGAAGAGAACAAGAAGGACATCATCGCGTACCTCCATGCGGTCAACAGTGACGACACCGTCGAGCCCGGTGGCATCAGCCTCGGCGGACTCGGTCCGGTCACCGAGGGCCTCTTCGGCTGGATCTTCGGACTCGGTGCGCTGATCGCCGTCGCCATCTGGGTCGCCGCTCGGACCGCAAAGGCCAAGAAGTCATGAGTAGCCAAGACATTCCAGAAGAGAACCTGCCGGCAGAGCAGGGCCACGCGCACAGTGTGGTGAAGGTCGCGGACGAGGAGAACCCCTTCGCGGACCCCGGCCTTCCGCCTCACGAGCACCGCATCCAGGACATCGACGAGCGGGCCGCCAAGCGGTCCGAGCGCACGGTCGCCCTGCTGTTCACGGTGTCGATGCTGTCGACCGTCGGCTTCATCGCCTCCTATGTGGCGATCCCCGTCGACAAGTCGATCTACGTCTGGCCGATCGGGCACATCAGCGCGCTGAACTTCGCGCTGGGGCTCACCCTCGGTCTGGCCCTGTTCTGCATCGGCGCGGGCGCGGTCCACTGGGCCCGCACGCTGATGTCGGACGTGGAGGTCGCCGACGAGCGCCACCCGATCGAGGCCGCCCCCGAGGTCAAGGCCAAGGTCATGGCCGACTTCAGGCAGGGCGCCAAGGAGTCCGCGCTCGGCCGCCGCAAGCTGATCCGCAACACGATGTTCGGCGCGCTGGCCCTGTTCCCGCTCTCCGGTGTCGTCCTGCTGCGCGACCTCGGTCCGCTGCCCGGCACCAAGCTGCGGCACACCCAGTGGGCCAAGGGCAAGAAGCTCGTCAACATGAACACCGGCGAGCCGCTGCGTCCCTCGGACGTCGCGGTCGGGTCGCTCACGTTCGCCATGCCGGACGGCCTGGACGAGCACGACCACGACTTCCAGACGAACATCGCCAAGGACGCCCTGATGATCGTCCGGATTCAGCCGAACGACATCAAGGACCCGCAGTCACTTCAGTGGTCGCACGAGGGCATCCTCGCCTACTCGAAGATCTGCACCCACGTCGGTTGCCCGATCTCCCTGTACGAGCAGCAGACGCACCACGTGCTCTGCCCCTGCCACCAGTCCACCTTCGACCTCGCCGACCGGGGCCGGGTGATCTTCGGCCCGGCGGGTCACGCCCTGCCGCAGCTGCACATCACGGTCGGTGAAGACGGCTACCTCGAAGCGGTCAGCGACTTCGAAGAGCCCGTCGGTCCTGCCTTCTGGGAGCGCGGATGAGTACTGCAACCACCACGGACGCTCGCGACTCGCGCGAGAAGGCACCGGCCGGCGAGCGGATCGCCGACTGGGCCGACGGCCGGCTCGGGATCTACTCCCTGGCCAAGGCCAACATGCGCAAGATCTTCCCCGACCACTGGTCGTTCATGTTGGGCGAGGTCGCGCTCTACAGCTTCATCATCATCATCCTCACGGGTGTGTATCTGACGCTGTTCTTCCACCCGTCGATGAACGAGGTGGAGTACCACGGCTCGTATGTGCCGCTGCAGGGCCAGCTGATGTCCGAGGCGTTCAACTCGACCATGCACATCTCGTTCGAGGTGCGCGGTGGTCTGCTGATCCGGCAGATCCACCACTGGGCGGCGCTGATCTTCCTCGCGGCCATGTTCGTG
This sequence comes from Streptomyces sp. NPDC002643, assembly GCF_053592555.1. Classification (NCBI taxonomy): domain Bacteria; kingdom Bacillati; phylum Actinomycetota; class Actinomycetes; order Kitasatosporales; family Streptomycetaceae; genus Streptomyces; species Streptomyces sp. NPDC002643. Next base: position 279,078 of record NZ_JBSFVY010000010.1, on the reverse strand, counting down.
CACATGATGCGTGTGTTCTTCACCGGCGCGTTCCGCAAGCCGCGTGAGGTCAACTGGCTGTTCGGCTTCCTGCTGTTCGTCCTCGGCATGTTCACCGGCTTCACCGGCTACTCGCTCCCGGACGACCTGCTCTCCGGCACCGGTGTCCGCTTCATGGAGGGCGCGGTCCTGTCCGTGCCGATCGTCGGCACGTACCTGTCGTTCTTCCTCTTCGGCGGGGAGTTCCCGGGCGGCGACTTCGTGGCCCGCTTCTACTCGGTCCACGTCCTGCTGCTGCCGGGCATCATGCTCGGCCTCGTGGTGGCCCACCTGATCCTGGTCTTCTACCACAAGCACACCCAGTTCGCGGGCCCCGGCAAGACGAACAACAACGTCGTCGGCATGCCGCTGCTGCCGGTCTACATGGCCAAGGCCGGAGGCTTCTTCTTCCTGGTCTTCGGCGTCATCGCGGCGATCGCGGCGCTCTTCCAGATCAACCCGATCTGGTCCATGGGCCCCTACCGCCCGGACCAGGTGTCCACCGGCGCGCAGCCCGACTGGTACATGGGCTTCTCCGAGGGCCTCATCCGTGCCATGCCGGGCTGGGAGATCAACTTCGCGGGCCACACGCTCGTCCTGGGTGTGTTCGTTCCGCTGATGGTCTTCCCGCTGGTTCTGGCGGCGATCGCGGTCTACCCGTTCATCGAGGCGTGGGTCACCGGCGACAAGCGCGAGCACCACATCCTGGACCGCCCGCGCAACGCCCCGACGCGCACGGCGGTCGGTGTCGCCTGGATCACCTGGTACGTGGTCATGCTGATCGGCGGTGGCAACGACCTGTTCGCCACCCACTTCCACCTGTCGATCAACGCGGTGACCTGGTTCGTCCGGATCGCGTTCTTCGTGGCCCCGGTCCTCGCGTTCATCGTCACCAAGCGGATCTGCCTCGGCCTCCAGCGCCGCGACAAGGACAAGGTGCTGCACGGTCGCGAGACCGGCATCATCAAGCGTCTGCCGCACGGTGAGTTCATCGAGGTCCATGAGCCGCTCAGCCAGGAGCAGCTGCACACGCTCACGGCGCACGAGCAGTACGAGCCCGCCGCGATCGGTCCGGCGGTCGACGAGAACGGCGTCGCCCGCAAGATCACCCGTCGCGCCAAGCTCCGCGCCAAGCTGAGCAAGGGCTACTACGGCGAGGACGGCCAGATCGCCAAGCCGACCGTCGAGGAGTACAAGGAGATCACGAGCGGCCACGGCCACCACTGATCACCGATCGCCTGATCGCGTCGCCACACGACGGTCGAAGGGCCCCCGTCCGATCTTCGGACGGGGGCCCTTCGACGTGCTCCGGGCTGGATAGGGTGAGGGTGCGTAATTGTTTTTGGGTGCGCGCGGCACCGGCTGCCCGCGCCATGACGACCAGGAGCGGCTGATGAACGCTGTGACCCCCGCTGGAGGCGACACCGCGGCGGGCCGTTCCTGGCCCGAGGTGCTGAACGCCCTGCTGACCGGCAAGGACCAGGACGCCGGTGCGACGTTCTGGGCGATGGACCAGATCATGCGCGGCGAGGCGACCGACGCCCAGATCGCCGGGTTCGTGGTGGCGCTGCGGGCCAAGGGCGAGACGGTGGACGAGATCACCGGGCTCGTGGACGCGCTGTACGAGCACGCCAATGTCATCGAGGTGTCGGGGAGGACCGTCGACGTCGTCGGCACGGGCGGTGACGGCGCCAAGACGGTGAACATCTCCACGATGTCGTCGATCGTCGTCGCCGGCACGGGCGCCAAGGTCGTCAAGCACGGCAACCGGGCCGCGTCCTCGGCCTCGGGCGCCTCGGACGTCCTGGAGAAGCTGGGCGTCAATCTGGAGCTGACGCCGAAGCGGGTCGCGGAGGTCGCCGAGGAAGCGGGGATCACCTTCTGCTTCGCGGTGAAGTTCCACCCGGCGCTGCGGCATGTGGCCGCCGCGCGCGGGCAGCTCGGCATCCGTACGGTCTTCAACGCGCTCGGGCCGCTGGCGAACCCGGCGAAGGTGCGGGCGCAGGCCGTGGGTGTGGCGGACCCCCGGATGGCGCCGATCATGGCGGGGGTCTTCGCCGAGCGCGGCAACTCGTCGCTGGTCTTCCGCGGTGATGACGGGCTCGACGAGCTGACCACGACGGCCACGTCCCGGGTCTGGATCGTCCGGGACGGCAAGGTCACGGAGGAGTCCTTCGATCCGCGTGATGTGGGGCTGGAGTTGGTTCCGGTGGAGGCGTTGCGGGGGGCCGACTCGTCGTACAACGCGGATGTCGCGCGGCGGTTGTTGGGTGGGGAGACGGGGCCGGTGCGGGATGCGGTGCTGTTGAACTCGGCCGCCGCGCTGGTCGCGCTGGACCCGGGTACCGGGTCTCTGGCCGAGCAGTTGCGGGAGGGTATGGCCAAGGCCGCGGAGTCGATCGACTCGGGGGCGGCGGGGCGGGTTCTTGAGCGATGGGTTGCCGCGACCAATCGGTAGTTGGCTGCGGGTGGGTGGGGGTTGGTCGCGCCCACGCGGCGGAGCCGCAAATCGACACAGCCCCGCGCCCCTGAAAGACACGGCCCCTGCGGGCCGAAAAGCAAGGGGCGCAGCCCCTGCTTTTCAGGGGCGCGGGGAACTGCGCGAGCAACCCCCACCCACCCGCACCCGCCAACTCATCCGAACTCCCGAGTTATTAGGCGCCCCTGTCCCGGCATGCGGACAGATGTTGCGGACCGGCGATCACCTCACGTACGTTTTCGGCAGGTCATGAGTGACAGTCAACAGGCCCCGGCCGACTGTCCGGCAACCCTCCGTCCGTGGCGGGGTGCCCCGGGTGAAGACCAGGTCGTAGGCAGAGAGGTCTACGGCAAGCGCGGACCCCTCGCGAAACCAGGGGTCCTGGGTCGTTCGAGGGAGCCTTCCGTGAGCAAGCGAATGCGATAGGGCCGCAGAGCCCCGCCTCCGCATCCCCCTTTCATCTCACCGCCGCTGAGCCGTGACACAGCCCTGTGCCATGTCGGGCCGTCTCGTGTGCTCGCCGGTGAATTCCAGCTGCTTTCACGGGAGTTCCGTCATGTCTGTCTCCGTTGTCTCCGCTGTCTCCAGCATTGCCGCCGACCAGTCCGTTTGTGCCCCGCTGCCCGTTCTGGGGCGTGAGGTCACCGTCCCGCTCGTCACCGGTGGTGAGGTCACCTACGCCGCGCTCGACTACGCCGCCAGCGCCCCGGCGTTGCAGCGGGTGTGGGACGACGTGGCGGCGTACGCGCCGTACTACGGGAGCGTGCACCGGGGGGCCGGCTATCTGTCGCAGCTGTCGACGGACCTGTTCGAGAACGCCCGGCGTACGGTCGCGGAGTTCCTCGACTGCCGGGACGGCGACCAGGTCGTCTTCACCCGGTCCACCACCGACTCCCTCAACCTCCTCGCCGCCGCGCTGCCCGCCGACTGCCAGGTCTTCGTGTTCGAGACGGAGCACCACGCGTCGCTGCTGCCGTGGCGGGACGCCCGGGTCACCTACCTGGACGCGCCCCGGACGCCCACCGAGGCCGTCGCCACGCTGGAGCGGGCGCTCGCGGGGCGGGACCCGTACGGGCCGGCGCTGGTCTGTGTGACCGGGGCCTCCAATGTCACCGGTGAGATCTGGCCGGTGCGGGAGCTGGCCGCCGCCGCGCACGCGCACGGCGCGCGGATCGTGCTGGACGCCGCCCAGCTCGCCCCCCACCACCCGGTCTCCGTACGGGAGTTGGACGTCGACTGGGTCGCGTTCTCGGGGCACAAGCTGTACGCGCCCTTCGGGTCGGGTGTTCTCGCCGGACGGGCCGACTGGCTGACCGAGGCCGAGCCCTACCTCGCCGGCGGGGGCGCCTCCCGCAAGGTGACCCGGCGCACCGACGGCGGCGTGGACGTCGAGTGGCAGGTGACCGCCGCCCGGCACGAGGCCGGTTCGCCGAACGTCATCGGCGCCTACTCCATCGCCTCCGCCTGCAAGGCATTGACGGAGGCCGGCTTCGAGACGCTGGTCGCGCGTGAGCGGTACCTGATCGACACCCTACGAGCCGGTCTCGCCGACGTTCCCGAGGTCCGGGTCCTCTCCCTCTTCGGCGACGACGCCCCGCGCGTCGGCGTCATCTCCTTCGTCGTCGACGGCTGGAACAGCTCCCACTTCGCCGCCGCGCTCTCCGCCGAGTACGGCATCGGCGTACGCGACGGCCTCTTCTGCGCCCACCCCCTCGTCCGCACCCTCCTCGGCACCGCCCCGGAGACCCAGGGGGAGTGCGGGGCGCCCGAGGCCGCGCCCGGCGAGAAGTCCCTCAACGCGATCCGGGTGAGCTTCGGCGCCGGTACGCCGGACGAGCATGTGGAGCGGTTCCTGCGCGCGGTCAAGGAGCTGGTGAGGGACGGCGCGAAGTGGAACTACCGGACGGAAGACGGGCGTTGCGTTCCCGCTGTCTGACCCGGCCCCGCCCACAGGGGCAGGGGCAGGGGCAGGGGCAGGGGTAGGTGTTCGGGGGAGGGCGACGGTGACCAGCCGGGCTTCCTCGCCGTCGTCACCAGGGCGCCCAGGCTCATCATCCGCAGGGCCCGTTCCGTGGCGTCGGTGAGGAGTTCGCTCGCGCGGACCATGGCCTCGGCCAGGGCCATCGGTGCCGGGAGGATACCGGTGTACGCGTCGACGCCGGGGACCTCGTGGGCGCCCTCGCCGAGCGTGCCGGCCAGGGCCAGGACCGGGCGGGCGTGCAGCTTGGCGCGGCGGGCCACCTCCGCGGGGACCTTGCCGTGCGGCGTCTGGCGGTCCAGGGCGCCCTCGGCTGTGATCACCAGGTCGGCGCGGGCCAGCCGGGTGTCCAGGTCCAGATGGGCCAGGAGCACCTCGAAACGGGGGAGCAGCCGGGCGCCCAGTGCGGCCAGGCCCGCGCCGAGACCGCCGGAGGCGCCCGTTCCGGGGCCGAGGCGGAGGTCGACGCCGCTGGGGGCGAGATCCCGGGTGAGCACGTACGCCCAGTTCGACAGGGCGGCGGACAGCTCCTCGACCTGCTCGGGCGTGGCGCCCTTCTGCGGGCCGAAGACCCGGGCCACACCGCGTTCGCCGCACAGCACGTTGAACGGGTTGCAGGCGACGAGGAGTTCGACGTCCCGCAGGCGGGGGTCGAGGCCCGAGGGGTCGATATGGTGCAGTCGGGTCAACTCCCTTCCCCCTGGTGGGAGTTCGAAGCCGTCCGCGTCCAGCAGCCGCGCGCCGAGCGCCTGCAGGGCTCCCGCCCCGCCGTCCGAGGTGCCCGAGTCGCCGCAGCCGACCAGGACGCGCCGTACGCCGGTGTCGAGTGCGGCGCGGATCAGTTCGCCGACTCCGTAGGTGGTGGTGGCACCCGGGTCGCGCAGGGCGCGTGGGACGAGGGAGAGGCCCGCGACCGCGGCCATCTCGACGACCGCCGTCCGAGGGGCGGTTCCGCCGGGCGCCTCCAGGCGGGTCGGGTCCGGCGCCTCCGGGTGGGGCGGGTCGGTCGACTGCCGGGAGGTCGCCTCGGGGGTGCCGAGCAGGGCGAAGTGCGTGCCCACCGGCTCGCCGACCGGGCCCGTCGCGGGCAGGGCGACCAGCCGGCCCCCGGTCGAGGCGGCCAGCGCGGCGGCCGTGCCCTCGCCGCCGTCGACCAGCGGGATCAGGTCCACCTCGGCGTCCGGCACCACCCGGCGGACCCCCTCCGCGATCGCCTCGGCGGCTGCCTCGGCCGACAGGGACTCCTTGAAACCGCTGGGGGCTACGGCGACACGGTTCAGCATGGTCTTCAGGGCTCCTCGGATGTCGTGAAGGGGTCGTGGGTTCAGCCGTCGGATCGTGGGTTCAGCGTCGGATCAGGGGGTCATGAGCGACACGCCCAGCAGCGGCCACACCGCCACCGCGAACAGGACGACCAGGGCGGCCGTCAGGGGCGCCAGGACCGCGGAGAGCCGCAGCAGGTCGCGGGGGGTGTACGTGGGGGTGTCGGGGAGGTCGGCGAAGAGGGCCACCGGTTTGGCGGAGGCGGGCAGCGTGTGGCAGAAGCCCGCCGCCGCGGTGGAGGCGAGGGCCGCCGCGACCGGGTTCACCCCGGCGCCGACGGCCGCCGCCACCACCAGGGGGACCAGGACCGACGAGCGGGCCGAGCGCGACTGCAGGACCAGATGCGCGGCGGTACTGATCACCACCACGGCCACCAGGAACACCATCGGCGAGACCCCGCCCGGCAACCCCGCCACCAGCCACTTCGCGGCCCCCGAGTCACTGAGCGCGACGCCCATCGCCATCGTCGCCGCCATGAACAGCAGCATCGACCAGGGCACCGTCTTCAGCGCGTCCTTCAGCCGTACGGTGCCCAGCGCCGGCGACGAGGCCACGACCGCGCCGATCAACGCCACCACCGCCGGGGACACCCGGTGGAGCGGTTCGCTGCACCACAGGACCACCACCGTGCCCAGCAGCAACGCGCAGCGCGACTCGGCCGGGGACCAGGGGCCGGTCACCGGCTGCTCACTGTGCCGCTGGATGTCCTCGACCGTGATCCGTACCGGGCCGCGACGGTCCGCTCGCCGGGTCGTCGTCAGCAGCACCGCCTCGGCGGCCAGATGCGACGACACGATCGCGAGCGGCAGGCCCAGCAGCAGCCATTCGGTGAAGCCGATGCGGTCGCCGGTCGCCTCCCACAGCACCGACACCGTGATCAGATGCGCTCCCGCGCCGATCAAAGTCGCCACCGCCGAGAGGAGGATCACGGTCGGGAACAGCAGCGCCAGCATCACGACCAGTCGTTTCCGGTCGGCCAATGCCTTGGCCAAAGCCAGGAAGACCGGGAGCGCGAGTGCCGCCCGGCCCGATGTCGCCGGGACCGCGAACGCCGTCACCACCAGGGCGGCCGTCGTCAGATGCGTCAACTGCCGTACGGTATGGGCGCCGCTGACCAGGAACGTCGCCGCCCGGCCCGCCAGGCCCGTGCGCGTCACCGCCGCCGCCAGTACGAACGCGCAGATCAGCAGCCATACGGTTGAGTCGCCGAGGGTGCCGAAGAGGGTGTCGTTGCTGATGACTCCGGTGACCGTGAGGGCGAGGCCCGCGCCGAGGGCTATGTAGGTGTCGTCGATGGGGGTGCCGATCCAGGCGGCTGTCGCCAGCGCGAAGACGGCGAGGGTGAGCCTGGCGTCTCCGGTCAGGCCCGGGAAGTTGGCGGGGACGACCAGGAGGGCGCAGAGGGAGAGTGCTGCGCAGAGGGTGGCTGCCAGACGGAAGTTCAGGGTCACGTCATCAAGGGTTCAATTGGGCTGTTAGCCGTTGATGAGCGGATTGTGAAAGGCGCTTCATGTGGGGGCGGGATCGGTTGTTTGGCGGGTGCGGGTGAGTGGGGGCTGGTCGCGCCCACGCGGCGGAGCCGCACATTGATACAGCCCCGCGCCCCTAAAGAACGGCGCTGCGCGCCGTCTAGGGCATCGCCGGCAAGCGGTAGCCCATGCCCCTTACCGTTTCCAGCTGTTCCGCGCCCAGCTTTTTCCTCAGTGCCCGGACGTATACGTCCACGATGTTCGAACCCGGGTCGAAGTCGTAGCCCCACACGTGCGACAGGATCTGTTCCCTCGACAGGACCTGGCCCGGGTGGCGGAGGAACAGCTCCAGTAGGACGAACTCCCTTGCTGTGAGGTCGACCAAGCGGTCGCCCGCCCTGGCTCGGCGGGTCCTCAGGTCCAGGGTCAGGTCGCCGCTGCGGAGCATCGTGACCTCGGGGGCCCTGGCCGCCGTGCGCAGGCGGAGGCGGACCCTGGCCAGGAGTTCCTCGAAGCGGAACGGCTTGGTCATCCAGTCGTCGGCGCCGCCCTCCAGGCCGGCCACGGTGTCGCGGACCGAGTCGCGGGCGGTGAGGACGATGACCGGGACGGTGACACGGGCCTCGCGGAGTTCGCGCAGGACCGTGAAGCCGTCGCGGCCGGGCAGGCCGATGTCGAGCACGACCAGGTCGAAGCCACCGGTCAGGGCGTACTCGTAGGCCGTGTCGCCGTCGCCGACGACCGTCGTGGTGAAGCCGCCGGCGCGCAGGCCCTTCTCGACGAACGAGGCGATCCGTTCCTCGTCCTCGACGATGAGGATGCGGTTCACGGGGTCCGCCCTTCGCCGAACATGTTCCGTTTCACGGACGGGTTCCTTCCAGGGTGAGTACGAAGGTGGCGCCGCCGCCCTCGGTGTCGTGCAGCCGTACCCGGCCGCCGTGGGCCTCGGCTATGGCGCGGACGATGGACAGACCGAGCCCCGCACCGGAGCCCCGGGCGCCCCGGCGGGCCGTACCGCGCCGGAAGCGTTCGAAGATGACGTCGGCGTCCTGCGGCTGGACGCCCGGGCCCGAGTCGACGACGTACAGCTCGATCGCCGAGCCGTCCGCGCGGGAGCCGATGCGGATCGTCTGGCCGGTGGTGGTGTGCTGGACGGCGTTCTGGGCCAGCTGGACCATGGCCTGGGTGATCCGCTGGGCGTCCAACTCCGCCTCGCGGTCGGCGACTTCGGCGAGCTGCCAGTCGCGTTCCCCGAGGGTGCGGGCCTTGACGTAGACATCGGCGGTGAGTTCGGCGAGCTGAACCGGCTCGGGGCGGACGAAGTCGGGGCGTTCGGCCTTGGCGAGGAGCAGGAGGTCCTCGACGATCCGGCTCATCCGGTCCAGCTCATCGGTGACCAGGCGGATCGTCTCCTCGCGTTCGGCCGCGCTCTCGTTGGCACCACCCATCAGTTCCAGATGGCCCCGGACGATGGTGATCGGGGTGCGCAGCTCGTGCCCGGCGTCGTCCACGAACTCCCGCTGGGCGGCGAAGGCCCGTTCGAGACGGTCGAGCATGGCGTTGAACGTCCCGGCGAGCGCGGCGACGTCGTCCCGGCCGTGCACCGGGATGCGCTGGGTGAGGTCCTGCTCGGTGAGCTGGGCGGCCGCCGTACGCACCAGCCGTACGGGTTTGAGGATGCGCCCCGCGACCACCCAGGCGATCCCGACGGTCATCAGCAGCGCGACACCCGAGATGGCGAGCAGCACCTGGAACACCTCGTCGGCCCGCTGCTGCTCCCGCTGCGGATGGAAGGCCACCACGAACGCGGCGTCCGGCTCGCCGCCGTATCGGGCCACCTCGACCTTCGCCCAGTGGATCTCCCCGGAGGGCCGGTCGAGGACACCGCTGGCGTCGGGGGAGTCGTAGATCCGGCGCTGGGCGGTGGTGTCCCGGTAGAGGGGCAGCGTGACGGGGACGTCCCGTTCCTGCCGGATGTGCCGGGGGGCGTCCCGCGCCCGGCCGATCAGGCCGAGCAACTCCTCGTCGGAGTCGGCGTTCTGGCGGTCCAGGAAGACGTAGAGCAGCCGGGCCGGTTCGGTGAACGGCTGCCCGGTCTCCGGATCGACGCCTCTGGTCTGGAGATTCGTGAACTCCCCGGCCTCCTGGGCGAGCAGCCGGTTGATCCGCTGCTCGGTGTCGCGCAACAGGATCGAACGGGTCGTGGTGGCCACCGAGGCCAGTGCCACCGCCATCACCAGCAGCAGCCACAGCAGAATCCTGACCCGTGCCGAGAGCCACCGCCGAGCCCCGTCAGCCGTCGTCACCGGGCCCGTCGTCGGAGTCGTCCGTCCCGAGGTCGTCGTCATCGTCATCACTCGCGGGGCTGTCGGTCACCGGCGGCCGGGGCACGACCTCGTCACGGGGAGTCCGCTCGGCACTCGGCGTCGGACTCGGGGTCGGACTCGGCGACCCCTTGTCCAACTCCACCTTGGGCGGCACCTTCGGCGCCTCAGGACTGTCGGTCAGGGCAAAACTGGTGGCCGCGATCCCGAGCGGGATGGCCACCACGGCGGCCAGAGCGGCGATACGACGAGAGAACACCATGGGAGTGAGCCTGCGGCCGCTGGGCGAGGAGGATGATGAACCCCAGATGAGGGTTCTTTAATCTGCCGGGTGCCCTGGTGCTTTTAGGGGCGCGGGGCTGTATCGATTTGCGGCTCCGCCGCGTGGGCGCGGCCAACCCCCACACACCCGCAGCCGCCAACGAACCCTCACCCATCCAGACCGATGGCGAACGCAGCCTCAAGATCATGCTGCGAATACGCCCGAAACGCCACATGCGTATCCGTCGCCAACACCCCCGGAATCTTGCTGATCGCCCCCGGAATCACATCCGCGAGATCGTCATGGGCCTTCACCCGGACCATGGCGACCAGATCGTACGTACCGGTCACGGAGAACACCTCGCTCACCGACTCCAGCGCCGCGATCGACTCGGCGATCTCAGGAATCCGGTCCACGCTGGTCTTGATGAGCACGATCGCGGTGATCACGGCTGTCTCTCTCCTCAGATCCGGGCACGGGGCCTTTCACTCTAGCCCGCCACCCCCGACGCCCCCACGCGCAGACGAACCCCAGTCCGAACCCCACCAGATGTGCGAGATACGCGACCCCGGGCCCGCTGGTCTGCCGCCCGGCGGCCAGCCACTGCAGGCTCACCCAGAACGGCAGGGTCACCCAGGCCGGAAAACGCAAGGGGAGGAAGAACAGGAAGGGAAAGAGGCTGGTGACCCGGGCCCGGGGGAAGAGGAACAGAAAGGCGCCGAGGACCGCCGAGATCGCCCCGGACGCCCCGACCAGGGACTGCGGGGACCCGGCGTGGGCGACGGCGTACGCGACGAGGGCGAGATAACCGCAGCCGACGTAGAAGAGGGCGAACCGCAGATGGCCCATGCGTTCCTCGACCATCGCCCCGAAGACGAACAGGAACAGCATGTTGCCGAGCAGATGCAGCCAGCTTCCGTGCACGAAGAGCGCCGTGAGGGGGGTGAGCAGCGCACGGGAGGACCCGGTGAACAGTTCGACCGGTACCACCCCCCAGCGGCGGAAATACGTCCGCTGTGCCGCGATCAGCTCGTCGCCGCTGCCGTATCCCGGATTCAGTCCGGCCGCCGGACCGATCAGGAAGATCAGACAGCAGGCGAGGATCAGCCCGTAGGTGACCGGCGCGTGCTCGTTCGCCACGGGCGCCGGCTCGCCGTCCACCGGTGGCCCGCACTCGCCCTCCGGCCCCCCGGCCCCCGCCCCCGGCGCTGACTGAATCCGTACCGTCCGGCCCACCGCCGCGCTCCACTTGCCGATCATGAGCAGAGCATGACGTAACGGGACCCACCCGCACAGACCGCCTCGCCGCCGGGGGTATTCGGGGTCGCCGCCGGGAACAATCGGCCTGACCGGCGGAGGCGCTCGGCTTCACGGCCCCGGGCGAGGCCGTAGGGTTACGAGCCACACGCACCGGGAAGTCGGCGCGTCACGGAGACTGGAAGAAGGAAAGAGCAGCCACGATGACGGTTCCCCTGCCGACCGCCACGACCCGCTGGCGCTGCACGCTGTGCGGCAACCTCACGCGTTTCGACGTGACCCGTTCCTCGAAGGTCGTCGAGTACGTTCACCTCGACCTCGCCGGAGAACCGAAGGTCGAGGAGCGCGAGGTCGTCAGTGAGACGATCGAATCGGTCCGCTGCCGCTGGTGCAACGCCGTGGATCAGGTGGAACTCGTGGACAGGCCGGGCGCCGACTCCTGACAGGGAGCGGCACCGAACGGACGTAGGGGTGTTGACGGATGGTGGAGACCGCAGGCGGGGGGCCGGGCGACGGCGCCGCTGAGGTGCTCGACCGTCCGTTGCCCGAAGGTGTGCGCAAGCGGGTCGTGCAGATCGTCTCGGACGGCTTCGGTGGTCTGACCGTCGCCGAACTGCCCGCTCAGCTCAGGCAGTACGCCCGGTTCGCCCCGAACCGCCGGGTGAAGTTCGCGGGCAACGCGATGGCGGCCGCCGTCGAGGCCGACACGCTGTTCCGGCAGCGGATCGGTGAGCGGTTCAGGGAGGCGCACCCGGAGTTGGCGGGCGCCCTCGACACGGGGTCGCCGCCCCCGGCCGCCGATCCGCTGGACGTGGCGGCGGCGGCGTACGTCCTGCGGCCCACGGGCTGGGTGAAACTGGTCGCCGCCGCCGGCGAGGAGGCCCTGCGGGCGGACGCCGAGCGGGCCGACGAGGAGAGCCGGGCCGAGCTGGAGCGGTTGCGCGAGCAGCTCGCTCAGGCGCGCGGGCACACGAAGGCGGAGACGGAACGGCTGCGCGCCGAGCTGGAATCGGCCAAGAAGGAGGCCGACTCACTGCACCGCAAGCTCCGCTCGGCCATGAGCGACGTCAAGCGCGGCGAGGCCGCCCTGCGCAAGCTGCAGGCCGAGATGGAGGCCGTACGCGCCGAGGGGCACGCCCAGGTGTCCGCCGCCGAGAGCGAGACCCGGCGGCTCAAGGCCCGCCTCGGTGAGGCCGAGGCCGCCCTGGAGGCCACCCGGCGGGCGGCCCGCGAGGGGCGCAGCGTCGAGGACATGCGCGTACGACTGCTCTTGGACACCGTGCTGGACGCGGCGCAGGGGCTTCGGCGGGAGCTGGCGCTGCCCCCGGTGTCCGTGCGGCCGGCGGAGACCGTGGACGCGGTGGAGCCGGGGCGGATGACGCCGAAGGACATCGCCGCGCGGGCGCTGTCCGAGAACGACCCGGCGATCCTGGACCAGTTGCTGGCGCTGCCGCAGGCGCATCTCGTCGTCGACGGCTACAACGTCACCAAGACCGGCTATCCGCAGATGCCGTTGGAGAAGCAGCGGCTCAGGCTCCTCGGGCAGCTCTCCCAGCTCGCCGCGCAGACCGGTGCCGAGGTGACCTGTGTCTTCGACGGGGCCGAACTGGCCGCTCCCGTCCTGCTGGCGCCGCCGCGCGGGGTCCGGGTGCTGTTCTCGAAGCCCGGCGTCACCGCCGATGAGCTGATCCGTCAACTGGTGCGTGCCGAGCCGCCCGGACGTCCGGTCATCGTGGCCTCCACCGACCGTGAGGTGGCCGACGGCATCGCCAAGGCTGGTGCGCGGCCGGTGGCTTCGGCGGTCCTCCTCAAGCGGCTCACCTGACCCGGCCAGGTCGTCCCGTCCGCCCCTTCGGTCTCACCCTGCCCCATCAGCAACATAAGGCGGCTATGACCGAATTGGACCGAACTGTTGCGCAACGTAGCGTCAATCGAGCATTACTAGATGTGTGTTGAGTGTAAATAGTGCGCCCAGGGACGGGATTTTTCTGGTGGGGGATTTGAAGTGATCACCACTGGGTCACTAGGGTCTGGGCTCAAACCTCTGCACGGGTGGTCGTTCACCGGAAGTCCCCGCCGGGCGATCGCTCACGAGAAGGAGTTCACCTACCGTGGCGTCCCACCGTCGACCGAAGCAGCCGAGCCGCGCGCGTGTGACCGTGCTCACCAGCGCCGCAGCCGCCGCCGTGGCCCTGTCCTCGCAGGCCGCCAACGCCGCGCCCGACGACAAGCCCACCAAGGAACAGGTCAAGACCAAGGTCCACGACCTGTACGAAGAGGCGGGACGGGCCACCGACAAGTACAACGGGGCCAAGGAGAAGCAGGAGAAGCTCCAGAAGGAGATCTCCACGATCCAGGACAACGTCGCCCGTGGCCAGGAGGAGCTGAACGAACTGCGTGAGGGCATAGGCCAGGCGGCCAGCGCCCAGTACCGCAGCGGGGGCATCGACTCCTCCATCCAGCTCTTCCTCTCCGCCGACCCGGACGACTATCTCGACAAGGCGTCCACCCTGGACCAGTTGAGCAGCCAGCAGGTCGATCTGCTCAAGAAGATCCAGGAGAAGCAGCGCTCGCTCGCCCAGCAGCGCCAGGAGGCCTCCGAGAAGCTGGAGGACCTCGCCGACGCCCGCGAGACCCTCGGCAAGAAGAAGGAAGAAGTCCAGAACAAGCTCGCCGAGGCGCAGAAGCTCCTCAACACCCTCACCGCCGCGGAGAAGGCCGCCCTCGACGAGGAGGACCAGCGCGCCAGCCGTGACGCCGGGGAACGCGCCAAGCTCACCGACTCCAGCGACGTCCCCGCCTCCGGGCGCGGCGCCGCCGCCCTCGCCGCCGCCGACACCCAGGTCGGCAAGCCGTATGTCTCCGGCGGCAGCGGCCCCAACTCCTACGACTGCTCCGGGCTGACCCAGTGGGCCTACGCCCAGGCCGGTGTCTCCATCTCCCGGACCACCTACACCCAGGCGAACGACGGCACCCGCCTCACCCGCGACCAACTCGCCGTCGGCGACCTGGTGTTCTTCAACGACCTCGGCCATGTCGGCCTCTACGCCGGCAACAACACGGTCCTGCACGCCCCGTACCCGGGCAAGGTCGTCCGCTACGAGTCGATGGACACCATCGGCAGCTTCCAGTTCGGCGTCCGTATCGGCGGCTGACGCTCCGGCGTCCGCTGTCCGACGTTCGCGAGAGGCTCCGCCCCGGACTTCCGCACAGGCTCCGCCTGAGGTCTTCGCACAGGCTCCGCCTGGCACTTCGCGGCTCCGATTGTCACTCGGTGTGACAATCGGAGCCGTTCTGCTTCAAGATCAGGACACAGAGCCGCCCGAACGAGCGAATTCCCCCACCTCGCGCTGACCCCACGCCCCGCCGATGACCTGGGTCCCGGCCGGGGCGTCACGCTCCGTGTCCGCGTGGGTCTTTGGCTGTGACAGGGTCGCGCGGCTACTGTCGGCCGCGCTTCCCTCACCCGCCGTGAGGGCGCCCCCCGAGGACGCCCACCGACGCGGGCCGAGGGTCCCGTCCGCCGTCGAAGGGAGTGCGGCTTCCCGTGGTGTCCCACAGTCGCCTTGTACCGTCCGGGTTCGACCGGGGCGCAGCCGCCGCCCTGGGCGTACTGTCCGCCGCTGCCGCCGCCCTCGGCGCCATCCCCGTCCAGCAGGCGGTCGCAGCCCCGAACGACAACACCGCCCGGGCCGAGGTCGACCGGCTCTACGAGGAGGCCGAGAAAGCCACCGAGGCGTTCAACAAGGCCGACGAGCGCGCCGACGAACTCCGCGACCAGGTCGGCGACGCACAGGACGAGATCGCCCGGCAGCAGGACCGCGTCAACGCCATGCGGGAGGCGCTGGGTTCGCTCGCCGGAGCCCAGTACCGCGCCGGTGCCATCGACCCCTCGCTCGCCCTGCTCTTCTCCGAGGACCCCGACGACTACCTCGCCAAGGCCTCCACCCTGGACCGCATCAGCACCCACCAGGCGGGCGAACTCCACGACCTCCAGCAGGCCCTGCGCGACATCGCCCAGAAGCGCGCCGAGGCCTCCGGCAAGCTCACCGAGCTGGAGAAGAGCCGCAAGGCCGTCGCCCGGCACAAGCGGACCGTCGAGGCGAAGCTCGCCAGAGCCCGGCAGATCCTCAACTCCCTGCCGGACGACGAACGCGCCGAGTACGACCGAGTCTCCCGCTCCGGCGGCGAGGGCCGCACCGACATGCCCGAACCCGCCGACGCGGCGGCGGCGCCCAACGGCCGCGCGGCCGCCGCCGTGGCCGCCGTCCAGTCGGCGCTCGGCAAGCCGTACATCTGGGGCGCCACCGGCCCCAACGGCTTCGACTGCTCGGGCCTCATGGTCTGGTCGTACGCGCAGGCCGGAGTCGCCCTCCCGCGTACCTCGCAGGCCCAGCGCTACGCCGGCGCCCAGGTGCCGCTGTCCCAGGCACAACCCGGCGACCTGGTCACCTACCGCTCCGACGCCAGCCATGTCGGTATGTACGTGGGCAACGGCCAGGTCATTCACGCCCCCTACCCGGGCGCCCCCGTCCGCTACGACCCGGTCGCCATGATGCCGATCGCCTCGGTGACGCGTCCCTGAGGGTGAGTGCGGCGGTGCGACCGCTGCCGCCGGGCCGCCGTGAGCGCCGGGCGCCCTGCCTCTGACCGGCGGACACCGGCCGCCGTACGATCGGGAACGTGGCTGGTCGAAGCGGAGCGTTCCCGGGAGCCGCAGGAGCCTGTCTCGCGCTCGCCCTGCTCGGCGGCCTCCTCGTCGGCTGCGGTGACCCGGCGCTGGACTCCGCCCGCGCCGATGTCCAGCGGATGCTCGACACGAGGGCCGAAGCGGTCCTGGAGCGGGACGAGTCGGCGTACCGGTCGACGGAGGCGCCCGAGGGATCGGCGACGACCGGGCAACTGGCCACCGGAGAGGCCGAGTTCACCAACCTCCGCGGCCTCCCCCTCGCCTCCTGGTCGTACGGCCTCACCGACCTCAGGCGCTCCGGCGACCGGGCCACCGCCGAGGCGGCCCTCAGCTACCGGATTCGCGGCTACGACCGGGCGCCCGTCACCGCCGCCCGCACGCTCTCCCTGGTCCGCGACGAGGACGGGGCGTGGCAGGTCGCCTCGGACGAGCCCGCGCGGGACGGCACCGAGCAGCTGTGGGAGCAGGGCACGATACGGGCCGTGCGCGGTGAGCGGAGTCTCGTCCTCGGCGTGGGGCGCTCGACGCGGGACCTGCGGCAGTACGCCGGGCTGGCGGACCGGGCCGTGCCCGCCGTGACCGAGGCGTGGGGCGAGGACTGGCCGCGACGGGTCGTCGTCCTCGTCCCCGAGTCGCTGGACGAGATGGCCGGGCTGCTGGGCGCGTCGGCCTCCGCGTACCAGGGGATCGCCGCGGTCACGACGGGCGAGGTGAGCGAGGCGCGACAGGGCTCCGCCGAGCCGGAGACCGGGGCGCCCGCGGACCGGATCATCATCAACCCCGAGGCGTACGGCGTCCTCGGCGACTTCGGCAAGCAGGTCGTCCTCACCCATGAGACGACCCATGTGGCCACCCGCGCCGACACCAACGCCGCCACCCCGCTCTGGCTCTCCGAGGGCTACGCCGACTGGGTCGGCTACCGCACGACGGGCCGTACGGCCGACGAGGTCGCCCCGGAACTGCGACGGGCCGTCGCCGAGGGCCGGACCCCCGACCGGCTCCCGGAGGACGCCGACTTCGCCTTCTCCGGCGACGCCGGCCGCCTCGCACGGGCGTACGAGAGCGGTTGGCTGGCCTGTCGGATGATCGCCGACCGCTGGGGCGAGGTCCGCCTGAACGAGTTCTACCGGGCGGTGGGCGCGCACGGGGAGCGGTCCGGATCGGTGGAGGGCGCGTTGCGCGACGTCCTCGACACGACTCCCGAGCAGTTCACCGACCGGTGGCGGGAGTACATGCGCGATCAGCTGGCCTGATCCGGGTCCAGCTCGGCGACGGCCTCCCTGAGCCACGCCCGTTCCGCCTGGCCCGCCGCGTGGGCGACTCGGCTGTGTCGGCGGGCTCAGGAGCCCAGTGGTTCCTTGGCGCGGGTCTCCTGATCGGGGAGCGGTGCCGGGGCCGGGCGGGGGACCGTCTCCTGCCAGAGTTCCAGGGCGGCCAGAAGCGAGGCCATGATCAGCAGGCCGTTGCGGAGGAAGAGGAGGGTGACGCCCTGCCAGGTGCTCATGACCACGTCGGAGAACCAGATCGGGAACTCCAGGACCGTGACGAAGGACGCGACCAGGACCAGACAGGCGGGCAGCCCCATGCGGCTCGCGCGGAAGCACAGGCAGACCGCCGCGAGGCCCACCAGCCACACCATGTACTGCGGGCTGATCACCCGGCTCGTGGTCGTGAACATCAGCACCGCCACGAACGCGGCGTCCGCCAGGGTGTGCGGCGCGAACCGCCGGGCCCGCACCCGCCACAGCAGCAGCCAGCCGAAGGCAACCCCGCTGAGCGCCAGGGCCGCGTTGCTGACGACGCTCACATAGTCGCCGAGGAACTCGACCGAGCCGTAGTTGAGCAGCACCTGGCCGTCCCAGTCGAACTGCCGGGCGACATGGAAGACGAGGGCGCCCAGCGACTCCACCTCGGTGCCCCGGTCCCGCTGGAAGGTCAGGAAGGCGAACGCGCCGGGCATCCAGAGGGAGAGGGCCAGGGCCAGGGCCGCCGCCGTCACCCCGGCCGAGACCCATGCCGTGCGCCTGCGGGCGCCGAGGAGCAGCAGCAGCGGCCACACCTTCAGCAGCGCCCCGAGCGCTGTGAGGGCGCCCATCGCCTTGGGGTGCCGGCTGCCCGCCAGCAGCGCGGCGACCGCCACCGCCGTGACCATCACGTCGTAGCGGGAGTACACGGTCGGGCCGATCAGCGGCAGGCCCACCACCCACATCCAGGCCCCGTGCCACGTCCTTTCGGGGCGGGTGCCGGCGTGGAGGAGCAGGACCAGCACCGCGAGGTCGGCGAGGAAGGCGAGGACGAAGAAGGCCGACGCGTAGTCCAGGAACGGCAGCAGTGCGGGGGAGAGGATCGCGAGGGCGGCGGCGGGCGGGTACTGCCAGGTGACGTCGTTCTGCGGATACGTTCCGTCGCGCAGGACCTCGTACCAGCCGTGGTAGATGGTCGAGACGTCGGTGGTGACGTCCGGGCCGGGGAAGACGTACACCTTGAAGACGAACAGCAGCAGGAGCAGCCGGGTCGCGCCCCAGACCGTCAGCAGCCCGAACGGAAGCCGTCGAGTGCCCGTCATGTCCACCTGAGCCATCCGTGTCCCTGTTCGTGGGTTCCTGGTCCCGTTGTGCGGGTGCGCCGGGGCAGCGCCCGTGGAGACATGATCCCCCGTCGGGCTGTGAAGCGGCCGTGAAAGGCCGCCGGACCGTGTGAGGAGCGGGTGCGGACGTCGCGTGGACGCCGGTTCGGCAGGCGTGGACACCGTTTCGGCAGGGGCCGCCGCCGGTTCGGTAGGGTCGGCGGCGATGCACAAGACCCTGATCGTGACCAACGACTTCCCGCCCCGCCCCGGCGGTATCCAGGCGTTCCTGCACAACATGGCGCTGCGCCTGGACCCCGAGAAGGTCGTCGTGTACGCGTCGACCTGGAAGCGGAGCCGGGAGGGCGTCGAGGCGACCGCGGCCTTCGACGCCGAGCAGCCCTTCACCGTCGTCCGCGACCGCACGACGATGCTGCTGCCGACCCCGGGCGCCACGCGTACGGCCGTGGGTCTGCTGCGGGAGCACGGCTGTACGTCGGTGTGGTTCGGCGCGGCGGCCCCGCTCGGTCTGATGGCCCCGGCGCTGCGCAGGGCGGGCGCGAAGCGGCTCGTCGCCACCACGCACGGCCACGAGGCCGGCTGGGCCCAGCTGCCCGCCGCCCGGCAGTTGCTGGGCCGGATCGGCGAGACCACGGACACGATCACCTACCTCGGCGAGTACACCCGCTCCCGTATCGCCACCGCGCTGACCCCCGAGGCCGCCGCCCGTATGGTCCAACTCCCGCCCGGCGTCGACGAGAAGACCTTCCACCCCGGCTCCGGCGGCGACGAGGTCCGCGCCCGTCTCGGCCTCACCGACCGCCCGGTGGTCGTCTGTGTCTCCCGGCTGGTCCGGCGCAAGGGCCAGGACACGCTCATCCGGGCGATGCCGGCGATCCTCGCCAAGGAGCCGGACACGGTGCTGCTGATCGTCGGGGGCGGCCCCTACGAGAAGGAGCTGCGCAGGCTGGCGTACGAGACCGGGGTCGCCGATTCCGTGCGCTTCACCGGGTCCGTGCCCTGGGCCGAGCTGCCCGCCCACTACGGCGCCGGTGACGTCTTCGCGATGCCGTGCCGTACGCGCAGGGGCGGTCTGGACGTGGAGGGGCTCGGGATCGTGTACTTGGAGGCCTCCGCGACCGGGCTCCCGGTCGTCGCCGGCGACTCCGGCGGTGCCCCCGACGCCGTGCTCGACGGCGAGACCGGCTGGGTCGTGCGCGGTGGTGAGCCGGGGGAGGCCGCCGAGCGGATCGTCACCCTGCTCGGGGACGCCGAGCTGCGCCGTCGGATGGGGGAGCGGGGGCGCGAGTGGGTGGAGGAGCGATGGCGGTGGGACACGCTGGCTGAAAAGTTGCAGCTGTTGCTGTAGGGGAAAATGGGTCAAAAGGGGCGTCCAGTATCTCTGGTGGGAACGCGGGCGTCCGCCGATGCTGTGTCCATGACTGAAAAACTGACGCACCATCACCTTTCCCGTCGCCGAATACTCGGTATGGCCGCCCTCCAGACGGCCGCCGCCCTCGGCCTCACCCGGGTCGGTCTCCAGTCGGCCCACGCCGTCGAGCCCGAGGCGGTCGAATCCGCCCCCGCCATCGTCATCGGCTCCGGCTACGGCGCCGCCGTGGCCGCCCTCCGCCTCGGTCAGGCCGGCATCCGCACGGTGATCCTGGAGATGGGCCGGCTCTGGAACACCGCCGGCTCGGACGGCAAGATCTTCTGTTCGACCAGGGAGCCGGACCAGAGATCCATGTGGTTCAAGACCCGCACCGAGGCACCGCTCGCCACGTTCCTCTGGCTGGACGTCGTCAACAAGGACATCAGCCCCTACCCCGGAGTCCTGGACCGCGTCCGCTACGCCGGCATGTCGGTCTTCCTGGGCCGAGGAGTCGGCGGCGGCTCCCTCGTCAACGGCAGCATGGCCGTCACCCCCCTTCAGTCGTACTTCGCCGAGCAGTTCCCGACCGTCGACACCGCCGAGATGTACGGCACCTACTTCCCGCGCGCCCGCACCATGCTCGGCGTCAACACCATCGACCCCGCCTGGTTCGAGTCCACCGAGTGGTACCGCTTCAGCCGGATCTCCCGCGCCCACGCCGAGAAGACCGGCCTGAAGACCACCTTCGTACCCAGCGTCTACGACTTCGCCTACATGCAGCGCGAGGCCGCCGGAACGGCCACCAAGTCCGCGCTCGCCGCCGAGGTCATCTACGGCAACAACCACGGCAAACGCAGCCTCGACAAGACCTACCTCGCCGCCGCCCTCGGCACCGGCAACGTCACCATCCACACCATGGAGCGCGCCAAGGGCATCAGGAGGGAGAGCGACGGGACGTACGTCATCACCGCCGACCGCGTGGACGACACGGGCGCGGTCGTCGAGACCAAGGAGTACGGCTGCACGTACCTCTTCCTCGGCGCCGGGAGCGTCGGCACCACCGAACTCCTCGTCCGGGCGCGGGCGAAGGGCACCCTGCCCGCACTGGACGCCAGCGTCGGCTCCGGCTGGGGCACCAACGGCAACGTCATGCTCGGCCGGGCCAACCACCTCTGGGACACCGTCGGAGCGAACCAGTCGACCATGCCGGTCATGGGCATCGACGACTGGGCCAACACCTCCAACCCCGTCTTCGCGGAGATCGCCCCGCTGCCGACGGGCCTGGAGCACTGGGTCAGCCTCTATCTCGCGATCACCAAGAACCCCGAGCGCGCGTCCTTCACCTACGACGCCGCGAGCGACTCGGCGAAACTCGGCTGGAGCGCCGCCCAGAGCGCCGTCTCCGTCTCCATGGCCAAGAAGCTCTTCGACCGCATCAACTCGGCGAACTCCACGATCTACCGGTACGACCTCTTCGGCACGTCCAACAAGGTCTTCGCCGACGACTTCACGTACCACCCGCTCGGCGGCTGCGTGCTGGGCAGGTCCACCGACAACTACGGGAGGGTCAAGGGCTATGCGAAGCTGTACGTCACCGACGGCTCGCTCGTGCCCGGCTCCATCGGCGTGAACCCCTTCGTCACGATCACCGCGCTCGCCGAACGCACGATGGCGCGGGTCCTCGTGGAGGACACCGCGCCATAGCCGTATCGAGCCGCGCCATAACCGTATCGAGACGGGTTACTTCTGGTAGATCGCCTCGATCTCGTCCGCGAAGTCCTTCGCCACCACGCTCCGCTTGAGCTTCAGGGACGGCGTGAGGTGGCCCGAATCCTCCGTGAACTGGGAGGACAGAATGCGGAACTTCCGCACCGATTCCGCTTTCGACACCGCGGCGTTGCCGTCGTCGATCGCTGCCTGCACGGCCGCGTTCAGATCGGCGTCCGCGCTCAGTGACGCCGCGGTGGAGCCCGCCGGCTTGCCGTGCTCGGTGGCCCAACGGCCCAGGAACTCCTCGTCGATGGTGACCAGCGCGCCCACGAAGGGCCGCCCGTCACCGACGACCATGCACTCCGCGACCAGCGCGTGCGCCCGGATACGGTCCTCGATCACGGCCGGGGCCACGTTCTTGCCGCCCGCGGTGACGATGATCTCCTTCTTGCGGCCGGTGATCCTGAGATAGCCGTCCTCGTCGAGGGTGCCGATGTCACCGGTGTGGAACCAGCCGTCGGCCAGCGACTCCTCGGTCGCGCCCGGGTTGTTCCAGTACTCCTTGAACAGATGCTCGCCGTGCAGCAGCACCTCGCCGTCGTCCGCGATCCGGATCACCGAACCCGGCAGCGGCTGCCCGACCGTACCGATCTTCTGCCGGTCCCAGGGGTTGAACGCGGTCGCCGCACAGGTCTCGGTCAGACCGTAGCCCTCCAGGACCGTGAAGCCGATGCCCCGGAAGAAGTGCCCGAGCCGCTCGCCCAGCGGGGCGCCGCCGGAGATGGCGTACTCGCCCTTGCCGCCCAGGACAGCCCGCAGCTTGCTGTAGACGAGCTTGTCGAAGACGAAGTGCTTGAGCTTCAGCCCCAGGGACGGGCCCGACGGGGTGTCCAGGGCCTTGCTGTACGCGATCGCCGTGTCGGCGGCCTTGTCGAAGATCTTGCCCTTGCCGTCGGCCTGCGCCTTGGCGCGGGCCGAGTTGTAGACCTTCTCGAACACCCGGGGCACACCGAGGATCAGCGTCGGCCGGAAGGTGGCCAGCTCATCGGTGAGGTTCTTGATGTCCGGTACGGTGCCCAGCTTGATCGGCGCCATCATCGGCGCGATCTGGACCAGCCGCCCGAAGACATGGGCCAGCGGAAGGAAGAGCAGCACACTGCACTCGCCCGTGCGGAAGAGCGGCCGCAGACGCTCCACGACGTTCCCGCACTCGGCGAAGAAGCTGCGATGGGTGAGGACGCACCCCTTGGGCCTGCCGGTGGTACCCGACGTGTAGACGATGGTCGCCGGGTCGTCCGCCTTCGCCAGTGAACTGCGCTCCTCGACGGCCTCGTCGGTGACGTCCTCGCCGAGCCGCCCCAACTCCTCGACACCACCGGCCTCGATCTGCCACACATGCTTCAGCGCGGGCAGCCGGTCCCGCACCGACTCCACGGCCGCCGCGTGACCGTCCAGCTCCACGATCATCGCGGTCGCACCCGAGTCGGAGAGAATCCACTGCACCTGCTCCGGCGAACTGGTCTCGTACACCGGCACGGTGACCGCGCCCGCCGACCAGATCGCGAAGTCCAGCAGCGTCCACTCGTACCGCGTACGGGACATCAGCCCCACCCGGTCGCCCGGCAGCACACCGGCGGCGATCAGGCCCTTCGCGGCGGCCCGCACCTCGTCGAGGAACCGCACGGCGTTGACGTCCTGCCAGCTGCCGCCCACCTTGCGGGCGATCACGGCGACATCGGGATGCTGCGCGGCGTTTCTACGGACGATGTCGGTCAGATTGCCGTCCGTAGGGACCTCGTACAAAGCCGGAAGGCTGAACTCGCGCAAGACTGCTGCTCCTCATAGGGCGCCGGCGCCACGACTGACGTGTGTGCTGCGACGGTGCGGTCCAAGGCTGGGGCCAGCGCTCAGGATCACCGGGTTCTTCGTGATGCGTGGTCATTCGTTGGTTGAATACCTGAGCACGACTGGACTGCCCGGACGTTACCCGTCGGTATGGCTTCTCCGCGAGGGGGGTCGACCGAGATGTTCGCCGTGTCACACATGGGGGTTCCCCCCGGGCACAGTAATCCACCCACTTACTGACTGGCCAGTAACGGCGGGTCCGCTCGGCGCTGTCCGCCCGCGCCGCCCACGGCCTACCCTTGATCGCCATGGCACCCATATCAGGCGGCAATCCCAGGACACGTATCCATGTGGTCAGCGATGTGCACGGCAACGCCGCCGGCCTGGCCGGAGCCGGTGAGGGTGCCGACGCCCTGATCTGCCTCGGTGACCTGGTCCTTTTCCTCGACTACGCCGATCACTCGCGCGGGATCTTCCCCGATCTGTTCGGCGCGGAGAACGCGAGCCGACTCGTCGAGCTGCGCACCGCCCGGCGGTTCGAGGAGGCCCGGGAGTTCGGGGCGCGGCTCTGGGCGGGCGTCGGCGGCGAGCGCCACGCCGTCATCGAGAAGGCCGTGCGCAAGCAGTACGCCGAGCTGTTCGCGGCCCTCCCGACCCCTACGTACGCCACCTACGGCAATGTCGATATACCGATGCTCTGGCCCGAGTTCGCGGGCCCGGGGACCACCGTCCTCGACGGCGAGCGCGTGGAGATCGGGGGATGGGTCTTCGGCTTCGTGGGCGGCGGCCTGCGCACGCCCATGCGGACGCCCTACGAGATCAGCGACGAGGAGTACGCGGCGAAGATCGAGGCCGTGGGGGAGGTGGACGTGCTCTGCACCCATATCCCGCCGGAGGTGCCCGAGCTGGTGTACGACACGGTGGCGCGCCGCTTCGAGCGGGGCAGCCGGGCGCTGCTGGACGCCATCCGCAGGACCCGGCCCCGGTACTCGCTCTTCGGGCACGTCCATCAGCCGTTGGCGCGACGGATGCGGATCGGGGCGACCGAGTGCGTGAACGTGGGGCACTTCGCGGGGAGCGGGAAGCCGTGGGTGTTGGAGTGGTGAGCGCCGGGCTGGGTGCCGGGGGTTCCTTCGGCGCGCGGTAGCCTTCACGCTGCACATACGTGCGCACCCGACCTCCCTCACCGGACCGTCTCTGGAGGAGCCACGGCGATGGCGGAATTCACCAGTTCGAGCATCACGATCGAGGCTGCGGCGGCCGACGTCATGGGAGTGATCGCCGACTTCGCCCGCTATCCGGACTGGACGGGTGAGGTGAAGGAGGCGGAGGTACTGAAGTCGGACGCCGACGGGCGTGCCGAGCAGGTACGGCTCGTCATGGACGCCGGGGCCATCAAGGACGACCAGACCCTCGCGTACACCTGGTCCGGCGCCAACGAGGTGTCGTGGACGCTGGTCAAGTCGCAGATGCTGCGGTCGCTGGACGGGTCGTACATCTTGAAGCCGGTCGGGGATGCCGTGACCGAGGTGACGTATCAGCTGACCGTGGATGTCAAGATCCCCATGCTGGGGATGATCAAGCGGAAGGCGGAGAAGGTGATTATCGACCGGGCGTTGGCGGGTCTGAAGAAGCGAGTCGAATCGACCGCGTGAGGTCGCCCACCGGCCTTGCCCACCCACCCGCCCGCCCGTCTCGCCCCGGTCACAGGGCGCTGTAACGCTGTAACGGCACGCCCAATAGCTCGGGGGATCTGCTGCGTCGCGGCTGCGGGCAGTACGTGGCTGATCGCGCAGTTCCCCGCGCCCCTTAAAAGCACGGGGCACGGGCCCAGCTGCCACAGCCGCCGACACCCGCCGCCCCCATCCGCGGGCCGCCACTTCCACCCGCGGGTTGCTGCCCGTAAACCGCGGGCCGCTGCTCGTAAACCGCGGGCCCGCTGCTCGTAAACCGCGGGCCGTCGCCCCCACTTGCGGCCGCTGCCCCCACCCGCGGGCTGCTGTTCGTGAACGGCGGGCCGCTGCCCGTAAACCGCGGGCCCGCTGCTCGTAAACCGCGGGCCGTCGCCCCCACTTGCGGCCGCTGCCCCCACCCGCGGGCCGCCGCCCGTGAACGGCGGGCCGCTGCTCGTGAACGGCGGGCCGCTGTTCGTGAACGGCGGGCCGCCGCCCGTAAACCGCGGGCAATCGTGCCGCTGGGGCGGCACGGGTGGGCGCGGGCGGCACCCTGTAAGCGCCGGTAAGCGCCACCGCCCCCCGCTCAGCCCCCGCGCCGGGTGCCGAGGAACCTGTGGTCCGCCTCGGACCTGCTCCCGCGCCGGGTGCCGAGGAACCTGTGGTCCGCCTCGGACCTGCCCCCGCGCCGGGTGCCGAGGAACCTGTGGTCCGCCTCGGACCTGCCCCCGCGCCGGGTGCCGAGGAACCTGTGGTCCGCCTCGGACCTGCCCCCGCGCCGGGTGCCGAAAAATCTGTGGCCCGCCCCCGACCTGGCCCCGCCGGGGGCCTCGGCGGCGGGGTCCGGCCCTTTCCTCCGCTACCGTTCAACCCCATGCGCACCATCCTGATCACCGGGCAAGGCGGCAGCGGCCGTACGACGGTCGCCGCGGCCACGGGGCTGAACGCGGCTCGTGAGGGTCGGCGGACGCTCGTGCTGAGTGCTGATCGGGTGGACAGCCTGGGCGCCGCGCTCGGCGTCGAGACCGGGGCCGAGCCCGTACGGGTCGAGGAACGGCTCACCGCCTGGCGGCCCGACGCCGCGGCCGACTTCCGGGACGACCTCGTCGCGTTCCAGGAACGCGCCGCCTCCGTACTCGACCTCCTCGGCGCCGGCCGGCTGGAGGGCGAGGAACTGACGCCGCTGCCCGGCGCCGAGGAACTCGCCCTGCTGCGGGCCCTGCGGGACGCCGTACTGTCCGAGGCGTACGACCTGCTCGTCGTCGATCTGCCGCCCGCCCCGCAGGCACTCGCCCTGCTCGGCCTCCCGGAGGAGCTGCGACGGTATCTGCGGCGACTGCTCCCGCCCGAGCGGCAGGCGGCGCGGGCGCTGCGGCCGGTGCTGGGACGGCTGGCCGGGGTGCCGATGCCCGCGGAATGGCTGTACGAGACGGCCGCCCGCTGGGACGTGGAACTGGCGGCGGTCGCGGCCGTGGTCGAGGGGCCGGGGACGAGCGTGCGGCTCGTCGCCGAACCCGGCCCGGCCGGTGCCGATCATGTACGCGTCGCACAGATCGGGCTCGCCCTGCGCGGCCTGCCCGTCGAGGACCTGGTCGCGGACCGCGTCCTCCCCGAGGCCACCCACGACACCTGGCTCGCGGGGCTCGTCGCCCAGCAGAGGAAGACCTTGGAGGAGTGGGAGGGGAGCCAGGCAGGCGCCCGGCCGGTCGCGGTACGGAAGGTCACCCACCTCGGGCGGGACCCCCGAGGCCTCGACGACCTCGCCACCCTCCACGTCCCCGCCGTCGGCGACGCCCCCGCCCATGACCCCTGGCCCGTCGTCGACCGCCTCGACGACGACGGGGTGCTGGTCTGGCACATCCCGCTGCCGGGTGCGATACGCGACGAGCTGGATCTCATCCGCAGGGGTGACGAGTTGGTCGTCAGCGCGGGGCAGTTCCGGCGTATCGTGCCGCTGCCGTCGGCGCTGCGCCGCTGCACGGTCGACGGCGCCTCCCTGCGCGAGGGCGAGTTGAGGATTCGTTTCGCGCCGGACCCGAGCCTGTGGCCGCGCGGGCAGTGAAGCGCGTACCCCCGTTCGGGTAACGTCGAAGGTACGAACCGTAGGCAGGAGAGTCCGCCATGAGCGAAGAGCGCCCCCCGTCCGAGGCCGCGTCCGACGCCGAACGGCAGCAGACCGCCGGTGAGACGTGGGCGCGGGCGACCGACGCCGACGCCTGGGCCACGGCGTGCGAGGAGGACCTCGCCGCGGAGAAGGCCCGCCGCCGGGCGAAGTACGGTCCGCCACCGGGTTCGGCCGCCGAGGAACTGCGCAAGCTGGTCGGCGCGGTCAGCGACAAGCTCTCCGGGCTGCAGTCACCGCTGTTCGGCGCGGTGGCGGGCGGTGCGGCCCAGCAGATGGTCCACCAGGTCGTCCGCCAGGCCAAGGCCGCCGTCGAACCCGTCATCGAACGCAACCCGGACGTCTTCGACCATCTCGCCGCCGCCGGCAACGAACTCCTCGCCGCGTACCGCTCCGCCGTCGAGCACCAGGAACGCCGCTGGACCACCCGTGACACCGCCCACCGGGACCGTCATGACGACGGCGACGATTCGGGCCCCGGAGAGCGCATCGACCTGGACTGACGGCGGTTTCGGGCACCTCCGTCCGCCGGATGGACGACGGGGGTCGAGGGGGATGCCCTCGGGTACGGTTGGCCGTAGCGGGGCTCGACCGAAACTGAGGGATTCATGGGACTCACCATCGGCGTCGACATCGGCGGTACCAAGATCGCGGCGGGCGTGGTCGACGAGGAGGGCAACATCCTCTCGACCCACAAGGTGCCGACCCCCGGTACGCCCGACGCCATCGTGGACGCCATTGCCGCCGCCGTCGAGGGCGCGCGAGCCGGACACGAGATCGTCGGTGTCGGCATCGGCGCCGCCGGTTACGTCGACCGCCAGCGCTCCACGGTCTACTTCGCCCCCAACATCGACTGGCGCAACGAGCCGTTGAAGGACAAGGTCGAGACCCGCGTGGGCCTGCCGGTAGTCGTGGAGAACGACGCCAACGCGGCCGCCTGGGGCGAGTACAAGTTCGGCGCCGGCAAGGGCCACCGCAACGTCATCTGCATCACCCTCGGCACCGGCCTCGGCGGCGGCATCATCATCGGCAACAAGCTGCGCCGCGGGCACTACGGCGTGGCCGCCGAGTTCGGCCACATCCGGATGGTCCCGGACGGACTGCTGTGCGGCTGCGGCAGCCAGGGCTGCTGGGAGCAGTACGCCTCGGGGCGCGCGCTCGTCCGGTACGCAAAGCAGCGCGCCAAGGCGACCCCAGAGAACGCCGAGATCCTCCTCGGCCTCGGCGACGGCACCCCCGACGGCGTCGAGGGCAAGCACATCTCCATGGCCGCCCGCCAGGGAGACCCGGTCGCCGTCGACTCCTACCGCGAACTCGCCCGCTGGGCCGGCGCCGGCCTCGCCGACCTCGCCTCCCTCTTCGACCCCTCCGCCTTCATCGTCGGCGGCGGCCTCTCCGACGAGGGCGAACTGGTCCTCGACCCCATCCGCAAGTCCTACAAGCGCTGGCTGGTGGGCGGCAACTGGCGCCCGGTCGCCGAGGTCATCGCCGCCCAACTGGGCAACGAGGCGGGCCTGGTAGGCGCAGCCGACTTGGCAAGAGAGCCGGACCCGATCATGTAAGGGTTCACTTTCGACGCAGGGTGCCACCCCCGCGCCCCGAAAGGGGCGCGGGGAACTGCGCGAGTAACCCCCACCGGCCGTCAGCCGAACAGACGACCTGCGATTCTCCGGCATCCCAGCGGAGCGTTGCCGCGTACATTGATCCACATGCCGCCGCTGCCCAAGTCCCGCACCAACCCAGACGGTTCAGCAACAATCCGCGTACTCAGCTACAACATCCGCTCCATGCGCGACGACACCACCGCCCTGGCCCGAGTCATCACCGCCTGCGCCCCCGACCTGGTCCTCATCCAGGAAGCCCCCCGCTTCTTCCGCTGGCGCAAGAAACTCGCGAGGCTCGCCGCGACCTCGGGCCTGGTCACCCTCTCCGGCGGCGCCACGGCGTCCGGCCCCGCCCTCCTCTGCGGCCTGAGGGCCACCGTGGAACGTACCGAGGACATCCTGCTCCCCCTCACCCCGGGCCTGCACAGACGAGGCTTCTCCACGGCAGTGGTCCGCTTCGGCGCCGCCCGCGTGGGCGTACTGTCCTGCCACCTCTCCCTGCGGAGGGACGAGCGCTACGAGCAGGGCGGCATGCTCCTGGACTATCTCGCCGCACTGGGCGTGGACCACGCGATCGCGGGCGGCGACCTCAACGAACGCCCCGACGGCCCCACGTTCAAACGCCTCGCCACCGAACTCCAGGACTGCTGGACCACGGCCCCCTGGGGCGGCGAGTACACCTCCACCCCGGCCGACCCCCACCAGCGCATCGACGCGATCATGGCCACACCGGGCATCGAGGTCCTCGGCTGCGGGGTCCCCCTCGGCCACCCCGGCATCACCGACCACGACCTGAGGGCGGCCACGGACCACCTCCCGGTCCTGGCCGCCCTCAAGATCCCCGCAGGGCACTAGTCCACCGGCCCCGGCCGTGTTCGACCGACGTAAAGCCTCGCTGTGTCCACCGGCGTCAGCCCACGCTGCGTCCACCGGCGTCAGCCCCCGCCGAATCGACCGGCGTCAGCCCCGCCGTGTCGACCGGCGTCAGACGACCGCCCCGCGCCCGGGATCGTCGTCGTCCTCGTCGTCGCCCTTCATCCGCATCACCAGCGTCGCGAACCCGCCGAGGAAGCCGCCGATGCCCAGGGTGGTGAGCCACCAGGTCATCTCCCAGCCGAGCAGCACGGCGAGCAGCAGCAGGACCGGACCGCCGACGACGCCCAGCCAGGCGAACTTGGCGGTGACGTCGGCCTCCGGCAGCGGCGGCGGCTCCGGCGGTACGAAGTGGCCCTCGTCGTCGTCCCCGTCGTCGTCCCCGCCCGTGTCCTCCCCGACCGGGTCCGGCACGCTGTAGTCGCGCGGACCGGCACCGGCACCGACACCCGGCGCGAACGCCACCGAACTGCCGAGCGGCTTGGGCGTCGAGGGCCCGGCGTCGTCGCCGGAGCCCCCGGAGGGCTTGTCGGCCGAGTCGTCCGGCTCCGCCTCCAGCAGGGCCAGGTCCTCCACCGACCGGAACGGCTTGGCCCCCGGCGGGTCCGGCGGCTCCTCACCGAACCCGGCGACGATGGCCCGCCACGCGGCGTCCTCGTCGAACGGCACGTGCTGCTCCTCGCCCGGCGGTTCACCGGAAGAGCCCCCCGAGGAGTTGTCGCGCGCGTCGCCCTGGCGCTCGCCGCGCGACACGCCCTGCTCCTCCGGCTCACGCTCGGAGTCGTGCTCAGCCACCAGTGGCCGTCCCTTCCCTCTGCCTCACGAATCCCACACCTGTCCTGTCCCGGACTGCTGTACGGATTCCGTGCCGGACTTCTTCACCCGGCTCCCGGACTCCTTCACCAGCCGGGTGACGAACGCGTGGCTCTCCTCGAAGATCCGGTCCGCGTCGTGGTCCAACGTCGCCACGTGGTAGCTCTGTTCCAGCAGGATCTCCGTGACGTCCCTGGACGACACCCGGCTGAGCACGCGCGCGGAGTCGGCCGGTGGCACCACATGGTCCTGGGGGCTGCGCAGAAGCAGCAGCGGCTGGGTGACCTGGGGCAACTCGCCATCGACGAGTCGGAAGAACCGCCGCAGCGAGTGCGCCGAGTGCAGCGGCACCTTGTCGTACCCCACCTCCACGACACCCTCCTTGGCGATGTCGCTGGCGATGCCCCTGGTGGTGGGGACGAGATGCCGTACGACGGGCAGGGCGTGGGCGGCCAGGCCGTGCACCTTGTTCGCCGGGTTGACGACCATGACGCCGTCGACCGCGTCCCCGTGCTTCGCGGCCAGCCGCAGCGCCAGCGCGCCGCCCATCGACAGCCCCGCCACGAAGACATGCGCACAGCGCTCGCGCAGGGCGTACAGCTCGCGGTCCACCTCCGCGTACCAGTCCTGCCAGCCGGTGATCCGCATGTCCTCCCAGCGGGTGCCGTGGCCCGGCAGCAGGGGCAGCGCGACCGTCAGACCGCGCTCGGCGAGGTACTCCGCCCAGGGGCGCAGCGACTGGGGACAACCGGTGAAGCCGTGGCAGAGCAGGACGCCGACGTCCCCGCCCTCGTGGCGGTAGGGCTCGGCTCCGGGGAGGACCGGCACGGTTCGGTCTCCTGTTCATGAGAAGGGTGTGAAACGAGTCCGGGTGTGGTTCACCGTACGCGACCGCACCGACACCGACCAGGGGCTTCGGCGAGCCGTGCGGTGCGTCCGAGGACCCCGGCATCGGCCGGGGCGTCGGACTCTTCCTCGGCCGTCCGGGTTAAGGTCTGATCCTCGGAAACACAGAGAGGCACTCGGTTGTTGTACGGCGCGATGAAGGTCGCCATCGGGGGACCGCTGAAGGTCACCTTCCGGCCCTGGGTGGAAGGTCTGGAGCACATTCCGGACGAGGGCCCGGCGATCCTGGCGAGCAACCACCTCTCGTTCTCCGACTCCTTCTTCCTGCCCGCGGTCCTCGACCGCAAGGTCACGTTCATCGCGAAGGCCGAGTACTTCACCACCCCCGGCGTCAAGGGCAAGCTGACGGCCGCCTTCTTCAAGGGCGTCGGCCAGCTCCCGGTGGACCGCTCCGGCGCGCGTGGCGCGGGCGAGGCCGCCGTGAAGAGCGGCATCCAGGTCATCGAGAGCGGTGAGCTGTTCGGTATCTACCCCGAGGGCACCCGCTCGCCCGACGGCCGCCTCTACCGCGGTAAGCCCGGCGGCCTCGCCCGCGTGGCCCTCGCCACCGGCGCCCCCGTCATCCCCGTCGCCATGATCGACACCGAGAAGATCCAGCCGCCGGGCAAGGTCCTGCCGAAGGTCATGCGCCCCGGCATCCGGATCGGCAAGCCGCTGGACTTCAGCCGCTACCAGGGCATGGAGCACGACCGCTTCGTCCTGCGCGCCCTGACCGACGAGGTCATGTACGAGATCATGAAGCTCTCCGGCCAGGAGTACGTCGACATCTACGCGACCGCCGCCAAGCGGCAGCTCGCGGACGCGGCCAAGGCGGAGAAGGAGGCCGGCAAGGCGGCGAAGGCGGCCCTGGCCAAGGCCGAGGCCGAGGCAAAGGCCAAGACCGAGACCGAGAAGGACCAGCGGGGTTCGTAGCGGCCGCGTTCCCGGTACGGTCGCGTACCTGGACATGACAGTCGTGGCCTCGTGAGCCTTGTGGACCTCGGGAACGCCATGGCCGTCACGGATGTCAAGGCGGTCACGGATGTGATCGCTGTCAGAGATGTCACGGCCGCCAGAGATGTCACGGTCGTCGTGGGTGGGGTGGGGGCATGCCGAAGCGTGAGCGGGTCATGACGATGTCGGTCGAGCAGCCGCTGTGGCGCGCGCTCACCGGCTATCGCGTCCTGACGACGATCTACGCGATCGGCCTGTTCATCAGCGCGTACGACAGCTTCACCCGCCCCTGGCTGGCCATGGCCTACTACGCGGTCCTGGTCGGCTGGACCCTGCTGACCCTGCCCAAGGTCGCGAACGCGGCCGGCTGCACCAAGCGGTTCCTGGCCGCCGACCTCACCCTCGCGATCGTCGGCATCCTGCTCACCCGGCTCGCCGACTCGACCGCGCGGATCGAGGCCGGCGGCCCGACGCTGCCGTCGATATGGACCGCCGGTGCCGTGCTGGCGTTCGCCATCAAGGGCGGCTGGCGCTGGGCCGCCTTCGCCTCCACCCTCGTCGCCGTCGCCAATCTGATCCACCGGGGCTCCCCGACCCGCGACACCATCCACAACGTGCTGCTGGTCTGGGTCGCCTCCATCGCCATCGGCTATGTCGTCGAGGTCGCCCGCGCCTCCGAGCGCACCCTCGCCCGCGCCCTGGAGATCGAGGCCGCCACCCGTGAACGCGAGCGCCTGGCCCGGGACATCCACGACAGCGTGCTCCAGGTCCTCGCCATGGTGCAGCGCCGTGGCACGGCCCTCGGCGGTGAGGCGGCGGAGCTGGGCAGGATGGCGGGCGAGCAGGAGATCGCCCTGCGCACCCTGGTCTCCGGCGGCCTGGTCCCGGTCTCGCGCATCTCGGAGGACGCGGCCGACGGCGCCCTGGTCCGCATGGTCGAGGAACCGGACGCCCCGGACACCGGGGACGCGTCGGACCCGGTGGATCTGCGTGCCCTGCTCGCCCCGTACGCCGGCGCCAGGGTCACCCTCTCCGAGCCCGGCAGCCCGGTACCGCTCGCCCGGCCCGCCGCACGCGAGCTGGCCGCGGCGGTCGGCGCCGCCCTGGACAATGTGCGCGAGCACGCGGGCGACGAGGCCCAGGCCTGGATTCTGGTCGAGGACTGGCCGGACGAGATCATCGTGACCGTACGGGACGACGGCCCCGGCATCCCCGAGGGCCGTCTCGCCCAGGCCGAGGGCGAGGGACGGCTCGGGGTGGCCCTGTCCATCCGGGGCCGACTGCGCGACATCGGCGGCACGGCCGAACTGATCTCGGTCCCCGGCCAGGGCACGGAAGTCGAACTGAAGGTACCCAAGGCCCTGGAACGCCCGAAGGACACACGGGGGAAGGCGGAGAAGCGGTGACGGAGAACAACACCACGGGTACTGGCGGGAGCGGTGGCCCCCTCAAGGTCATGGTGGTCGACGACCACCCCATGTGGCGCGACGCGGTCGCCCGCGACCTCGCCGAGTCCGGCTTCGAGGTGGTCGCCACGGCGGGCGACGGCGAGCAGGCGGTACGCCGGGCCAAGGCCGTCGGCCCCGACGTCCTCGTACTCGACCTGAACCTGCCCGAGAAGCCCGGCGTCCAGGTCTGCAAGGAACTGGTCGGCGCCAACCCCGCCCTGCGCGTCCTGGTCCTCTCGGCGAGCGGCGAACACGCGGACGTCCTGGAGGCCGTGAAGTCGGGCGCCACGGGCTACTTGGTCAAGTCGGCGTCCACCGAAGAACTGATCGACGCGGTCCGCCGTACGGCAGTCGGCGACCCCGTCTTCACCCCCGGCCTCGCGGGCCTGGTCCTCGGCGAGTACCGCCGCCTCGCCTCCGAACCGGCCCCCGCCCCGGGCGGCGACGAGCCCAAGGCCCCCCAACTCACCGACCGCGAGACCGAGGTGCTCCGCCTGGTCGCCAAGGGCCTGAGCTACAAGCAGATCGCCGAACGCCTGGTCATCTCCCACCGCACGGTCCAGAACCACGTCCAGAACACCCTCGGCAAGCTGCAACTCCACAACAGGGTCGAGCTGGTCCGCTACGCGATCGAACGCGGCCTCGACGACGAATGATCACCGCGCCCACCCCGACGGCAAATGATCATCGGAGCAGTGGGCCAATCCCAGCAGTAGACCGATCCCAGCAGTAGACCAATCCGAGGAGTAAACCAACCTCCCGACAGTTCACCGGAATTGCCCCTACTCGGTCATATCGAAGTGACCTGGGTCACCATTACCGTGCTGCGCAAGGCTCTTACGGCAATCGCGGCGAAGGGACATTTCCATGCGGGTCGGAGTACTGACCGGGGGCGGCGACTGCCCCGGGCTCAACGCCGTCATCCGGGGCATCGTCCGCAAGGGCGTGCAGGAGTACGACTACGACTTCGTCGGCTTCCGGGACGGCTGGCGGGGACCACTGGAGAACGACACCGTCCGCCTGGACATCCCCGCCGTACGCGGCATCCTCCCGCGGGGCGGCACCATCCTCGGCTCCTCGCGCACCAACCCCCTGAAACAGGAGAACGGCATCCGCCGGATCAAGGACAACCTCGCCAAGCAGGAGGTCGAGGCCCTGATCTGTATCGGCGGCGAGGACACCCTCGGCGTGGCCGCACGCCTGTCCGACGAATACGCCATCCCCTGCGTGGGCGTGCCGAAGACGATCGACAACGACCTCTCGGCCACGGACTACACCTTCGGCTTCGACACGGCGGTCGGCATCGCGACGGAGGCCATCGACCGCCTCCACACCACCGCCGAGTCCCATATGCGGGTCCTCGTCGTCGAGGTGATGGGCCGTCACGCCGGCTGGATCGCCATCCACTCCGGCCTCGCGGGCGGAGCCAACGCCATCCTCATCCCGGAGCAACGCTTCGACGTCGACAAGGTCTGCGCCTGGGTGACCTCCCGCTTCAAGGCGTCGTACGCGCCCATCGTGGTCGTCGCGGAAGGGGCGATGCCCAAGGACGGCGACATGGTCCTCAAGGACGAGTCCCTGGACTCCTTCGGCCATGTCCGCCTCTCCGGCGTGGGTGAATGGCTGGCCAAGCAGATCGAGAAACGCACGGGCAAGGAGGCCCGCACCACGGTCCTCGGCCACGTCCAGCGCGGCGGCACCCCCTCCGCCTTCGACCGCTGGCTCGCCACCCGCTTCGGCCTCCACGCCATCGACGCGGTTCACGACCGAGACTTCGGCAAGATGGTCGCCCTACGCGGCACGGACATCATCCGAGTCCCCATCGCCGAAGCCACGGCCAAACTGAAGACGGTAGACCCGAAGCTGTACGAGGAGGTAGGAGTCTTCTTCGGCTGAGGCGCGGACTCGTCTTTCCTGGGGGGCAAAGTGGCCGCAGGCCCTTTGCCCCCCAGGGGCGCGGGGAACTGCGCGAGCAACCCCAACGAACCCACAGCCCCTGGAGGGCGGGAATGGGTAGGGGCGGCGGGGGCGAAAGCACCCCCTACCGAGCCCGAAGCACCCGAACCCCCTCCACAAGCCCCCGCACCACCCCCACCCCACCCAACGTCAAAACCGACTCGGGATGAAACTGCACCCCCGCGAACCCATCCCCCCGCACCGCATGCACCTCCCCGTTCTCTGCCCGGCTCACCTCGACCCCCCGCGCCGCCAACTCCCCCCGCACCTCGTCATCACAACGCGCCACAAAACTGTTGTAGAACCCGACGACCTCCTCCCGCCCGAACAGATCGACCGCGACCTGCGCCCCCTGATACGGCACTTCCTTCCGCACGATCTCCAGCCCCAACTCGGCCGCGATCAGCTCATGCCCGAGACACACCCCGAGCACCCCGTGCCGATGCCCCCGCAGCACCTCGGCCGTCAGCCCCCGCAGAAACCGCATCTTGGGATCACCGAGATCGCAAGGATCACCGGGCCCCGGCCCCAGCACGACCGGCCCCTCATGCGCGAGCACCGCCTCCCGCAGCCCCGGCTCGTCGTACCGCCGAACGGTCACCTCAAGCCCACCCGACCGCAGCACATGCGCCAGCATCGAGGTGAAGGTGTCCTCCCCGTCGACGACAAGGGCGTGCCCGGTGATCTCGGCCGCGTGCTCCCGCATCCGCAGCCAGAACGGCGCCAGCCGATCCCGCCGCCCGTCCAGCGCCGCCCGCACCCGGGGATCGTCGGCGAGAGCCGGCCGTACCGACTCCACCGACGGCCGTGACGGCCGTACCCCGAGCGCCGCCAGCACCCCCGCCGCCTTGGCGTGCGTCTCCGCGACCTCGCTCACCGGATCGGACCCCCGTACGAGCGTGGCCCCCACCGCCACCTTCAGCCGCCCGTCGGCCCCGATGTCGGCCGTACGGATCAGAATCGGCGAGTCCAGGGTCTGCGCCCCACCCGCGTCCCGCCCGACGAGGGCCAGCGCCCCGGCGTAGTACCCGCGCCCACCCGCCTCATGCCGCTCGATCACCCGGCAGGCGTTCTGCACCGGCGATCCGGTGACCGTCGCCGCGAACATGGTCTCCCTCAGGACCTCCCGCACATCCAGCGAGGAACGCCCGCGCAGCTCGTACTCGGTGTGCGCGAGATGCGCCATCTCCTTCAGCCGGGGCCCGACCACCACCCCGCCCATGTCGCCGACCGTGCACATCATCTTGAGCTCCTCGTCGACGACCATCGACAGCTCCTCGATCTCCTTGCCGTCGGCGAGGAAGGCCAGCAGGTCCTCCGGTGTGGGGCCGGAGTCCGGGTAGCGGTACGTCCCGCTGATCGGGTTCATGACGACGGTCCCGCCCGACATCCGGACGTGCACCTCGGGGGAGGCCCCTACCAGCGTCCGCTCCCCGGTGTGGACGACGAACGTCCAGTACGCCCCCCGCTCGCCCTCCAGCAGCCGCCGGAACAGCGCGAGCGCGTCGGCGCGGCCGAAACCGGGGACCGAGCCCTCGTAGGTGCGCCGGATCACGAAGTTCGCGCCCTCGCCCCGCCCGATCTCCTCGCGCAGCACCCGGCCGACGATCTCCGCGTACGCCTCGTCGGACACGTCGAAGCCACCGCCCTCGACCCGGACGTCATGCGCGGGCAACTGCGCGAGCACCTCGGCCAGCGGCAGCTCGTACGACTCCTCGGGGGTGAGCACCGACAGCGGTGTCCCGTCGTCGCGGACGTCGAAGCCGCGTTCGCGGATCTGCCGGAACGGGACGAGCGCCAGCCCTTCGTCGGGGAGGTCGGCGAGCCGCTCGCAGTCGGTGACCGGGCCGATCAGCAGCTCGACCGTCTGTTCGTCGCGGCCGGGGGTGCGGCGGCGGAGCAGGGCGAAGGGACGGGGGTCGTCCAGCAGCCGTGCCAGATCCATGGGTTCCTCTTCCGTCGGGATCGAGATCATGTCGATGCCGGTCGAGGAACGACCCCTTCGAACGCCGAAGGCCGCCCCTCGGGCGGCCTTCGCGAAGTCGTGCGTACGCGCGATCAGTGGGCCGCCGGATGAGCGGTCCACCACCAGTTCTGGATCGAAAGCGCGAACATGCGCCGCACCCTACCCCATGCGCCCCGGGTCCGAGGGTCATATGCCCCCGGGCCGAGAGGCCGTGTGCCGCCGGTCCACACCTGACAGACTCCGTCTCACCTGTCGGGCTGGACGAAAAGGACTGGACACGACCCCGTAATGTTGAGCCCGTGACCGTGAACGCTAAGTCCAGCGCGAGCGCTGGCAACACCTGGCGAGACCTGCCCGCGGCGCAGCAGCCCGAGTACCCCGACCCCGAGGCTCTGCGCGCAGTCGTTGCGGAGCTGGAGTCGTATCCGCCGCTCGTCTTCGCGGGCGAGTGCGACCAGCTGCGCGCCCGGATGGCGTCCGTCGCCAAGGGAGAGGCGTTCCTCCTCCAGGGCGGCGACTGCGCCGAGGCCTTCGACGCCGTCTCGGCCGACCAGATCCGCAACAAGCTCAAGACGCTCCTGCAGATGGGTGCCGTCCTCACGTACGCGGCCTCGGTGCCGGTCGTGAAGGTCGGCCGGATCGCCGGACAGTACTCCAAGCCGCGCTCCAAGCCCACCGAGACCCGTGACGGCGTGACGCTCCCGACCTACCGGGGCGACTCCGTCAACGGCTTCGACTTCACCGAGGCCGCCCGTGTCCCGGACCCCGAGCGTCTGAAGCGGATGTACAACGCCTCCGCGTCCACGCTCAACCTGGTCCGCGCCTTCACCACCGGCGGCTACGCCGACCTGCGCCAGGTGCACGCCTGGAACCAGGACTTCGTGAAGTCGTCCCCGTCCGGCCAGCGCTACGAGCAGCTCGCCCGCGAGATCGACAACGCGCTGAACTTCATGCACGCGTGCGGCGCCGACCCGGAGGAGTTCCGCACCGTCGAGTTCTTCTCCTCGCACGAGGCGCTGCTGCTCGACTACGAGGCGGCCCTCACCCGCGTCGACTCGCGCACGGGCAAGCTGTACGACGTCTCCGGGCACATGGTGTGGGTCGGTGAGCGCACCCGTCAGCTGGACCACGCGCACATCGAGTTCGCCTCGCAGATCCGCAACCCGATCGGCATCAAGCTCGGCCCGACCACCACGGCCGAGGAGGCGCTGCAGTACATCGAGCGCCTCGACCCCGACCGTGAGCCGGGCCGGCTGACCTTCATCGTCCGTATGGGCGCCGACAAGGTCCGCGACAAGCTGCCCGAGCTGGTCGAGAAGGTCACGGCGTCCGGCGCGGTGGTGGCCTGGGTCACCGACCCGATGCACGGCAACACCTTCGAGGCGGCCTCCGGCCACAAGACCCGCCGCTTCGACGACGTGCTCGACGAGGTCAAGGGCTTCTTCGAGGTCCACAAGGGCCTCGGCACCCACCCGGGCGGCATCCATGTGGAGCTGACCGGCGACGACGTCACCGAGTGCGTCGGCGGCGGCGACGAGATCTTCGTCGACGACCTCCACCAGCGCTACGAGACGGCCTGCGACCCCCGCCTCAACCGCAGCCAGTCCCTGGACCTGGCGTTCCTCGTGGCGGAGATGTACCGGGACCAGTAGCGGATCGACAGGGCGAGCCTCTGTTGCCGCGCATGTCGCCGTGCATGGAGTGGGGCGCGGATCACATACGATCCGCGCCCCACTCCGCTTTTATGCTCTCCACCCGCCGGGTAAGGTTAGGTTAGCCTCACCGATCATTCGGGATGGCACATCCGATCGATTCCCGGCGGGAGGTGGACCGCGTGTTCGTCTGCAG
The DNA here is from genome assembly GCF_053592555.1 of Streptomyces sp. NPDC002643. Taxonomy (NCBI): domain Bacteria; kingdom Bacillati; phylum Actinomycetota; class Actinomycetes; order Kitasatosporales; family Streptomycetaceae; genus Streptomyces; species Streptomyces sp. NPDC002643. The sequence continues at coordinate 239,643 of NZ_JBSFVY010000010.1, read as the reverse complement.
TTGCTTCGGCATCACCGAACAGCAGGTCAAGCAGCACGCGGCGGACGGGGCCTGCACCCCCCGCCAGATAGCGTCCGCCTGCAAGGCGGGCACGGACTGCGGTTCGTGCGTACGACGTATCCAGGCGCTCCTGGGCCGGGGCGCGTGCCCCCGCCGTGAGCTGGTGGAGCAGGGCCAGCCGGTCCTGACCGAGCTCAAAGAAGCGGCCTAGCGCTCCCCGGCGTCTGGCTCAGCTCTCCGGCTGTTCGATCAGCTGCGCGATGTAGAGCGCCTCGCCGAGCTTCTCCACCAGATCCAGCTGGGTGTCCAGGTAGTCGATGTGGTGCTCCTCGTCCTCAAGGATCGACTCGAAGATGTTCGCGGAGGTGATGTCGCCCTTCTCGCGCATCACCTTGATGCCGCGCTTGAGGCGGTCGATCGCCTCCACCTCGATCTGCCGGTCGGCCTCGAACATCTCCTTGACCGTCTGGCCGACGCGGACGTGGAACAGCCGCTGGTAGTTCGGCAGACCGTCCAGGAAGAGAATCCGGTCGGTGAGTACCTCGGCGTGCTTCATCTCGTCGAACGACTCGTGCCGGGTGTACTTCGCGAGCTTCGTCCAGCCGAAGTTCTCCTGCATCTTCGCGTGCAGGAAGTACTGGTTGATCGCGGTGAGCTCACCGGTGAGCTGCTCGTTGAGGAATTCGATGACCTCGGGGTCGCCCTGCATCGCGAAGGGCTCCTTCCAAGCGCGGGGAACTGGAGGTTGCGCCGCGATGATTGCACCGCCTTCGAAGATCGTCCAGTAAGTGCAAGCTTAGTAAGTTAGCCCATCCTTAGTTGAATTTGTCCGAATCGGGTCGACCCTGGTCATGTGCACCAGTCGGGGTCTGTCAGGATGGAGTCATGGGCCAGCCGGTGGAACGCGAATCGGGAGATCGCGCGTCTGAGAACTCCGACAACGCGGCACAACCGCAGCTCCCGCCGGGGCAGCGCCTGCAACGCGGCTGGCCGGTCACGCACTACGGTCCCGTTCCCAAATTCCGCCCCGAACGCTGGGATTTCCGGGTCTTCGGTGCCACGGCCGACGGTGAGAAACACTCCTGGAACCATGAGGAGTTCACCGCGTTGCCGTATGCCTCGGTGGTGGCGGATCTGCACTGCGTGACGAAATTCAGCATGGTCGGCGCGGAATGGGGCGGCATTCCGGCGCGCACGATTCTCGATCTCGCGCCACCGGCCGCCGAGGTCACCCATGTGATGGTGTGGGCCGAATACGGCTTCAGCTCCAACCTCCGGCTCGCGGACTTCGCCTCAGATCGCACGATCTTCGCCACCCACAAGGACGGCGAACTCCTCACCGCCGAACACGGCTTTCCGCTCCGCCTGATCGTCCCCGGCCTGTACGCCTGGAAGGGCCCCAAATGGGTCCGCGGAATCGAGTACATGACCACTGACCGCCGGGGCTTCTGGGAGGAACGCGGCTACCACAACATCGGCGACCCCTGGCAGGAACAGCGTTACTCGTACCAGGAGGAACCGGGGGACGGGCCGGAGCTGTGACCCGCGGGGAGGGCGGGCGCTGCCGCTTCCACTGCCGGTCTGCGCCGGTGGCGGGCGGGTGGCGGTCGGTGGCCTGTGCCGGTGGCAGGCGGTGGTGGTCGGCGGCGCGTCCGGGTCAGCCGTCCCGGAGTTTCTTCAGTCGCTCCACGTCCGCCGCGTGACCCTGCTTGCCGCCCGGGGTCTCGATGATCAGCGGTACGCCCTCGGTCGCGGGGTGGGTCATCAGCGCGCGGAACGGGTCCTCGCCGATATGGCCGGAGCCGATGTTCTCGTGGCGGTCCTTGTGGGCGCCGACGACGTCCTTGGAGTCGTTGGCGTGGATCAGCTTCAGCCGGCCCTCGCCGACGGTCTCCACCAGCAGATCGAGGGTCTCGTGCATACCGCTCGGCCCGGTCAGATCGTGCCCCGCCGCGAAGATGTGACAGGTGTCGAGGCAGACGCCGAGCCTGGGGTGCGCGTCCAGCGCCTCGAAGTAGGGCCCGAAGTCCCAGGTGCGGGAGCACAGCGAAGAGCCCTGGCCGGCGGTCGACTCCAGCAGCAGATACGGGTCGTCGTCGTGCGTCAGCTCGTCCAGCAGCGGCAGCATGTACTCCCGCACCTGCTTCAGCGCCACGGACCGCTCCCGCCCGCCGGTCGCGCTCCCGGTGTGCACGACCACCCCGAGCGCCCCGATCTCCCGTCCCCGCCGCAGCGAGTGCCGCAACGACTCGACCGACCTCTCGACGGTCGCCTCGGTGTGGGAGCCGAAGTTGATCAGATACGGGGCATGGACGTACGCCGGGATCGACTCGGCCGCACACGCCGCCCGGAACTCCTCGTCCTGCCGGGGATTCCCGACGGGCGTCGCCCATCCCCGGGGGTTGGCCACGAAGACCTGCACGGTCTCGGCCTTCAGATCACGGGCATAGGTCAGCCCCACGGAGTTCAGGCCTCCGGCGACGGGGACGTGACCGCCGACGGGATTGCGGGACGGCCAGGACGGATCGGGGTGCCGACGGGACTGCTGAGCGCTCACGGCTCAAGGGTGTCATGCGCCCCGGAACGTCCGACCGCCGCGTCCCGGCGGCGATCGGCCTCCCGCTCGGACTCCCCGCTCAGCCGATCTCGATCGTGATCGTCGACCCCTTGGGCGCCGTGTCGCCGCCGTCCACCGACTGTCCCTTGACCTCGTCGCCGAAGAGCCCGAGCAGCCCCCGGTCCTCCTCGACCTCGAAGCCCGCGTCCTTGAGCTTCTGGGTCGCCTCGTCGACGCTGTCGCCCACGACGTCCGGGACCTCGATCATCTCGGGGCCCTTGGAGATCGTCAGGGTGACCGTGTCACCCGTGCCGACCTGCTTGCCCGCGGCGGGCGACACCTCGGCGACCAGGCCCTTGTCGAACTCGGAGCTGATCTGCGCGGAGGCGATCTTCACCTTCAGGCCCTCGCGCTCCAGCAAGGCCGTGGCGTCCTCCACCGAGGCACCGGCGACCTCCGGGACCTCCACCGGAGCACCCCGGCTGACGACCAGGGCGACGGCCGCACCGGAGGACCGCTCGGTCCCGGCCGCCGGCGTGGTCCTGATCACCTGCCCCTTGATGACCTCGTCGCTGAACTCCCGCGTCACCATGCCCGGTTCGAGCCCGTCGTTCTTCAGCCGGGTCTTCGCCTGATCGAGGCGGTAGCCCTTGAGGTCGGGCACCTTCACGGTCTCCGGGCCCTTGGAGATCGTCAACGTGACGGTGTCGTTGTCACGAATCCGCGCACCGGGCGCCGGGTCGGTGCTGATCACCCTGCCGCGCTTGATGGTGTCGCTGAACGCATGCTTGATGACGACGTCGAGGCCCTCGCCCTCGATCCGCTCCACCGCGTCCGCCCGGGACTGGGCCAGCACCGCCGGGACCTTCGTGAACTGCCCCGAGTTGATGTACCAGACGCCGCCGCCCACCCCGAGGACCAGCAGTACGGCGACGACGACCGCCAGCACCCCGCGCCGAGGACCCGAGCGGGCCGAGCCGTCACGGGTACGCCGGGGCGGCGGCGGAGCCGACTCGAACCGGCTCGTGAGGTTGAGCTGATCGTCCGCGGCCCCCGCCCTCGGCACGGACAACGACCGCGGAATGACACTCGTCCGGTCCTCGGCGTTGTCGTGCGCGCCGGATATCGCCTGCGGCGGCATCGCGTCCAACTGCTCACCGCTCAGCCCGGCCCGCGCCTCCAGCGTCTGCGCCAGCAGCGCCACGGCGTCGTGGGGCCGCACCTCGGGGTTACGGGCCGTCGCCGAGGCGACCAGCGCGTCCAGCTCGTACGGCAGCCCGGGTACCGCCGCCGACGGGGGCGGTACGTCGTCGCTCAGCGCCTGGTACAGCACCTGGGCGGGGGTGTCCCCGGCGTGCGGTTTCCCGCCGGTGAGCATCTCGTAGAGCATCACCCCGCACGCGTACACATCCACGCGGGTGTCGGTCGTGCCGTGCTCCAGCTGCTCCGGGGCGAGGTAGGAGACGGTGCCGAGAACGGTGCCTGTGGTGCTCGTGACGCTGTCCACGGCCCGTACGAGCCCGAAGTCGGCGACCTTGACCCGGCCGTCGTCCCCTATCAGCACGTTCTCGGGCTTCATGTCCCGGTGCACGAACCCGGCGCGGTGCGCGGCGCCCAGCGCGGCCAGCACGGGCTCCAGGATGTCGAGCGCCGCCCTGGGCTGCAGTGCGCCCCGCTCGCGCAACACATCACGCAGCGTGCACCCGGCGACGTACTCCATCGCCAGGTAGACATACGACCCGTCGGTGCCCTGGTCGAAGACCCCCACCACATTGGGATGCGCCAGCCGGGCCACCGATTTGGCCTCGCGGATGAACCGCTCCACGAACGAGCCGTCCGCGGCCAGCGTCGGATGCATCACCTTGAGCGCGAGCACCCGGTCGAGGCGGGTGTCCACGGCCCGATAGACCGTGGCCATCCCGCCGACCGCGATCCGCGCCTCCACTCGATACCGGCCGTCGATCACCCGGCCCACAAGCGGGTCCTGAAGGGTCGTGTCCACGCAGGTGAGTCTACGAGTCACCGCCGACACCCGGCCCACCACCGGCTTCCCCGAGACCGACTGCAGCAGACCTGTGACCGTGCCTCCGCCCAAGAGCCCGGGGCAGACGGCCGCCGGGCGACTGAGGGTGGGTGGGGGTTGCTCGCGCAGTTCCCCGCGCCCCATAAAAGCATGGGCCTGCGGCCCTAAAAGCACGGCCCTGCGGGCCGATGAAAAATGCGGGGCGCAGCACCCGCATTTTTCAGGGGCGCGGGGAACTGCGCGACCAGCCCCCACCCACCCGCACCGACAAACCAACCCCCCAATCGCCTCGACGGGGGTCGAAGGGGCGCAGCCCCTGGGGATGGGACGGGTAGGGGCGGCGGGGGCGGGACAAACTCAGAAAGCCGGCCGCTCGGGGTCCAACCACGCCAGCCCCTCACCCGACGAGGACGCCTCCGCGAATCGCCGCCGCGGAATCCGCCCGGCCCGATACGCCAGCCGCCCCGCCTCCACCGCACGCCGCATCCCCTCAGCCATCAGCACCGGCTCCTGCGCCCGAGTCACAGCGGACGCCAGCATCACGCCGGCACACCCCAGCTCCATCGCCAGCGCCACATCCGACGCCGTACCGGCCCCCGCGTCCAGAATCACCGGCACACGCGCGTGCTCCACGATCAGCTCGAAGTTGTGCGGATTGCGAATACCGAGCCCGGACCCGATGGGCGACCCGAGCGGCATGATCGCGGCACACCCGACGTCCTCCAGCTTCCGCGCCAGTACGGGATCGTCGTTCGTGTAGGGCAACACCGTGAACCCGTCGTCGACCAACACCTCGGCGGCGTCCAGCAGTTCGATCGGATCGGGCAGCAGCGTCCGCTCGTCGGCGATGACCTCCAGCTTCACCAGGTCCGTCCCCAGCGCCTCACGCGCGAGCCGAGCGGTCAGCACGGCCTCACCGGCGGTGAAGCACCCGGCGGTGTTGGGCAGCACCCGGATGCCCAGCCGGTCGAGCACGGACAGCACGGAACCCCGCACGGAGGCGTTCACGCGCCGCATGGCGACCGTCGTCAGCTCGGTGCCGGAGGCCACCAGGGCGCGTTCCAGGACGTCGAGGCTGGGCGCACCGCCCGTCCCCATGATCAGCCGGGACGCGTAGGCCGTACCGCCGAGGGCGAAGGAGTCGTCCGCCATGGTTCAGCCTCCCTGGACGGCGGTGAGGACCTCGACGCGGTCCCCCTCGGAGAGGACGGTCGACGCCCACCGCGCGCGCGGGACGACGGTTTCGTTGAGCGCGGCGGCGACCCCGGAGGCGGACGGGGTGAGCGTCCGTACGACGGTGTCGAGGCCGGTGCCCGAGGCGACCTGCCGGGGTTCCCCGTTGACGAGGACGGTGACGTTCATGGGATGTGCGAAGTCCCCGGGGTCGGTCGTGCTCATACCGGCTGCTCCGTGAGTTCCTTGGTGCTGTCGGCCGCCGTCGGCGCGCCGGCGAACCGCAGCGGGGTGAAGTCCCGGGCCTCCTGAGGAAGTTCACCGGTGGTCAGGGCGTGTGCCATGACATCGCCGGTGACCGGGGTGAGGAGAACGCCGTTGCGGTAGTGGCCGGTGGCCAGGAGCAGGCCGTCGAGTTCGGTCGGGCCCAGCAGGGGCGCGTTGTCGGGGGAGCCGGGGCGCAGTCCCGCGCGGGTCTCGGTGAGCGGCAACTCGGTGATGCCGGGCACGAGTTCATGGGCGTCCCGCAGCAGCTCGTAGACCCCGCCGGCGGTCACGGTGGTGTCCCAGCCGAGTTCCTCGCTGGTGGCGCCTACGACCAGCTCGCCGTTCTCGCGGGGGACCAGGTAGACATGGCTGCCCCGGACCACCGCGCGCACGGTCCGGCTCAGGAAGGGCGCGTACGGCTTCGGCACGGTCAGCCGCAGCACCTGTCCCTTCACCGGCCGCACCGGCGGCAGCACCTTCTCCGGCACGCCCGCGAGCCGCCCGCTGAGGCTGCCCCCGGCGAGGACGACCTGCCCGGCGGTCGGCCGGGTGCCCCCCGAGGTCCGTACCCCCGAAGCCCGCCCTGAGGTCGTCAGCAGCTCCTCGGCCCAGGCCCGGTGGAAAACCACCCCGGCCCGCTCACAGGCCGTGACAAGGGCCCTCGCGAGCCGTCTCGGGTCGATCTGGTGGTCACCGTCCACCCGCAGCCCGCCGCGCACCCCCGGCGCCAGCATCGGCTCCAGACGTCGGCAGTCCCGGCCGCTCAGCCACTCGGAGTCCAGCCCCGACCGGCGCTGCAGGGCGTGCAGTTCCCGCAGATGGGCGCGGTCGTCGGCGTCCAGCGCCACCGCGAGCGTGCCGGACCGGCGGTAACCGAGGTCCTGCCCCGTGGCCTCCGTCAGTTCGGCCACGAAGTCCGGGTAGCGGCGCGCGGACTCCAGGTTGAGCCCCAGCAGCGTCTGCTCGCCGTAGTGCAGCTCGGTGACCGCGGCGAGCATCCCGGCCGCCACCCGCGCGGCCCCGCCACCGGGCTCGGGGTCCACCACGGCCGTGGTGAGCCCGCGCGACGCGGCCCGCCACGCCGTGACCAGCCCGATGATCCCGCCCCCCACGACGAGGACGTCTGACGTGTGTGTACGCGACATGGTCGTCCAGCTCCTCCCTTCGCCGGCATGACCCGGATCAGGTTCGTACGGTCGGAGGCCGCCAGCCTCCCTCTCAGCCCGGTGCGCCGGGCTCCCGCGAGTACTTTTCGTGCCGCGGGTCCGGGAGACGTCCCCCGGGGAGCGGCACGGTGGCCCACCCTAGCCCGCATCCGTTCGCCTCAGTAAGGGAGCCTCACGCCCATGCCCCGCTCACTCGACGGTCTCGTCCTCGCCCCCGTCGCCGACCAGGCACCCGGCCAGGTCGGCACCCGCACCCGGTTCGTCTACCACGAGGAGGACGGCCGGATCTGGGCCGAGTACGCGGGCGGCGACGTCGTGAGGGGCCACCTCGTCGGCACGCGTGCGGGAGACCGCCTCGACTTCCGCTACGTCCAGCTGAAGACCGACGGAACCACCGCCTCCGGCCACTGTGCCTCCCTGGTCGTCGAACTCCCCGACGGCCGTGTCCGCCTGGAGGAGGCCTGGGAGTGGGAGTCGCAGCCGGGCAGCGGGACGAGCGTGGTGGAGCAGCTGCGGGACGAACGCCCCACTGACTGACCAATGGTCAGTTGTCTATGGTGATCGGGTGAGCGAGCAGCAGGCGGAGCAGCGGAACGGTTCGGCGGCGCGGCGCGTGGTCGTCGTGGGCGCGGGGATGGCCGGGGTGCAGACCGCGGTCGCCCTGAGGGAACAGGGTTTCGCCGGCGATGTGACGCTGATCGGGGCGGAACCGCACCAGCCCTACGACCGGCCGCCGCTGTCCAAGGCCGTACTGCTGGGCAACGCCGAGGGCTCCGCCTTCGACGTCGACTTCGAGGCGCTCGGCATCGAACTCCAACTGGGCCGCGAGGTGCTGGGCGTCCGCCCCGGCGATCATGAACTCGACACCGCCACCGGCCCGGTCCCGTACGACCTCCTGGTCGTCGCCACCGGCGCGGAACCCATTCGGCTGCCGGGCGCGGAGGGTGTACCCGGGGTGCATCTGCTGCGCACCCTGGACGACGCCGAGCGGCTGCGGCCCGTGCTGGCGCGACAGCACGACATCGTGGTGGTGGGCGCCGGGTGGATCGGCGCGGAGTTCGCGACGGCCGCGCGGGAGGCGGGCTGCGCGGTGACGGTCGTCGAGGCCGCCGACCGCCCTCTGGCGGGGGCGCTGCCCGCCGAGGTGGCCGCGCCGATGAGCGCCTGGTACGCGGACAGCGGCATCACCCTGCGGACGCACGCGCGCGTGGAGCGCGTCGAGCCCGGAACGGTGATCCTGGACGACGGCTCCCGGGTGCCGGCCGGAGCGGTGGTCGTCGGGATCGGCGCCCGTCCGGCGACGGCGTGGCTGAAGGGCTCGGGCATTGAGCTGGGCACCCATGGAGAGGTGGTCGCCGACGACCACCTGCGCACCTCCGCCCCGGACGTCTACGCGGTCGGGGACTGCGCCTCCTTCCCCTCGGGCCGGTACGGCGAACGCCTCCTGGTCCACCACTGGGACAACGCCCTCCAGGGCCCCCGCACGGTCGCGGCGAACATCGTCGGCGAGGCCCCGGAGCCCTACGACCCCGTCCCGTACTTCTGGTCCGAGCAGTTCGGCCGCTTCATCCAGTACGCCGGTCACCACGCCGCCGCCGACACCACCCTCTGGCGGGGCGACCCCACCACCCCCGCCTGGACCGTCTGCTGGCTCCGCGACAACCACCTGGTCGCCCTCCTGGCCGTGGGCCGCCCCCGAGACCTGGCCCAGGGCCGCCGCCTGATCGAATCGTCCACCCCGATGAACCCCGACCTCCTGACCGACCCGGCGAGACCGTTGAAGGCGGCGACGGCGTAGGGGGCGTCGGTTGGAGGCGGCGATGGACTGGGGAGGCCGCCGGTTGAAGGCGGCGACGGGGTGGGGAGACCGTCGGTTGCAGACAGCGGTGGGGTGGGGAGACGGGCGGTTGTAGGCGGCGATGGCGTAGGTAGACGGACGGCTGCACGCGGCGAATGGAGTGGGGAGGCCGACGGCTGAAGACGGCGACCGCGTAGTAAGGCCGACGGCGAAGACCGCGTGGTCGAACGGCGTTCGGTTACGGCAGCGGGGTGGGCCGGTGGAGACGGCGAGGCGTGGGGGCGGGCGCCGACGCCCTTGTTCAGCCTCAGTCCCTGGCTCAGCCTCGGCCACTCGCTGAGCTTCAGCTACTCGGTCAGCCCAGCTACTCGGTCAGCCCAGGCATTCTTTTCCCGCCGCAGCGGAGAATGCCCCGATGGTGGTGCTCGGCGGTGCCGAACCGGCCATGACCCCGCCTTCCGTGATGAGCTTCGGCGCTTGCTCCCGGCAGGGGACTCCCGGCGGGTCTGGCGGCGCCCGCGCGTGTCCGTCGGGCGGTTCTCGGTAAGCCCTGCGGCCGTGTCTGGCGGTGCCCGGCGGTGTCCAGCCCGGCTGCGGCCGGTTTTCAGCGGTCTCCCCGGCAGGGCCCCGCACCCCTCGCCGGCCCCCGCCGGAGGGGAGGCCTACGGCTGGAGACGGCGAGGGGGCGGCGCCGACACCCTTGGTCAGCCTCAGCTACTCGGTCAGCCCAGGCATTCTTTTCCCGCCGCAGCGGAGAATGCCCCGATGGTGGTGCTCGGCGGTGCCGAACCGGCCATGACCTCCCTCCCGCGATGCTCCTCGGCACTCGTTCCCGGCAGCGGGTTCCCGGCGGGTCTGGCGGCGCCCGCCCGGCCGCGTCCGGCGGTGCCAGGCGGACCTGGCCGTGTCCGGCGGGCGGTGGCCCGGCGGTGCTGTGGCCGTGTCCGGCGGTGCCCAGTGGGGCCTGTGGCGGCGTCCGGGGGCCCGGCGGCGCTCGGCGGTGTCCAGCCCGGTCGCAGCACGTTTTCGGTGCCCGCCCGGCGGGCCCCGCACCCCCCGTCGCCCCCCGCCGGAGGCGTCTGCGCTACCCACTGTCAGTCCGGGATGGCAGTCTTGGTGACGTGACCGAGATTGACGCAAAGATCGATGCTCTCGTCCCCGCGTGGCTCAACCTCCCCGACATCGCAGAGATGCTCGATGTCGAGGTGACCCGCGTGCGGCAGCTGGTCAAGGAGGGCCAGCTCATCGCCGTACGCCGTGGTGAGAACCGCGCACTGCACGTCCCCGCCGCCTTCATCGACGGAGACAAGGTCGTCAAGGGCCTGACCGGCACCCTGACGCTGCTGAGGGACGACGGCTTCACCGACGAAGAGATGCTGGAGTGGCTCTTCACCCCCGACCCGAGCCTGCCCGGCACCCCGGCCCAGGCCCTCAGCGAGAATCGCGGCACGGAGGTGAAGCGCCGCGCACAGGCGCTCGCCGTCTGACCTGGAACGACTGAAGCACCCGCACCATCGGCACCACCTAGTAACTCCTAGTAACTCTCAGTAGCATCCGAAGCAGTCGCCTGTGCGGCGTACGACCCCCCGGCCCGGCCCCGTCGGGTCGCCGGCACCCGTACGCCGCACCGGCCCCATGAACGCACCGCCAACGGGGGACCTCGTATGCCCAACGCCGCCGCCCAGCTCGCCGACGCGCGGCTCTACCTCTGCATGGACGCCCGGAAGCGTCAGGGCGACCTCCCGGAGTTCCTGGACGCCGTGCTGAGCGCCGGTGTGGACATCGTGCAGCTGCGCGACAAGGGCATGGAGGCGGCCGAGGAGCTGGACCATCTCGCGGTGTTCGCCGACAGATGCAGGCACCACGGCAAGCTGCTCGCGGTGAACGACCGTGCCGACGTGGCCCACGCCACAAGGACGTCGCAGGCGTCGTACGGGCCCGGCGCCGACGTCCTGCACCTGGGCCAGGGCGACCTCCCGGTCCCCGCCGCCCGCGCGATCCTCGGCGACGACATCCTCATAGGCCGCTCCACGCACTCCGAGGCGGAGGCCGCCGCGGCCGCCGTCCAGGAGGGTGTGGACTACTTCTGCACGGGCCCCTGCTGGCCCACCCCCACCAAGCCCGGCCGCCACGCCCCCGGCCTGGACCTCGTGCGGTATACCGCCGCCCTCGGCACCGACCGCCCCTGGTTCGCCATCGGCGGCATCGACCTCGGCAATCTCGACGAGGTCGTGGAGGCGGGCGCCCGCCGGGTCGTCGTGGTCCGGGCGATCACGGAGGCCGACGATCCGGGAGCGGCGACGGCGGAGTTCGCCAAGCGCCTGCGTGCCCTCTGAGATCCCCGCCACACCCCCTGACACGGCGATGTCCAAGGGATGGACATTGAGCTGGCAAAGCGGGCAAAACGCCCTGGTCCGGTTGGGGGACCGGCTCGACCTGACTAACCTGCGGTCATGGCCCTAGGAACCGCTTCCACCAGGACGGATCGCGCACGCACGGTGCGCGACATGCTCGCCACGGGCAAGACCACGTACTCCTTCGAGTTCTGGGCACCCAAGACCGAGAAGGGCGAGCGGAACCTGTGGAACGCCCTCCGCAGGATCGAGGCGGTGGCCCCGAGCTTCGTCTCCGTGACCTATGGAGCGGGCGGCTCCACCCGGGCCGGCACGGTGAAGGCGACCGAGCAGATCGCCGCCGACACCACCCTCACCCCCGTCGCCCACCTCACCGCCGTCAGCCAGTCCGTCGCCGAGCTGCGCAACATCATCGGCCAGTACGCCGACGCCGGCATCCGGAACATGCTCGCCGTGCGCGGTGACCCGCCCGGCGACCCCATGGGCGAGTGGGTGCCGCACCCGCAGGGCCTGACGTACGCGGCCGAACTCGTCCGACTCATCAAGGAGTCGGGCGACTTCTGCGTCGGCGTCGCAGCCTTCCCGGAGATGCACCCGCGCTCCCCCGACTGGGACAGTGACGTGGCACGCTTCGTCGAAAAGTGCCGGGCCGGCGCCGACTACGCGATCACGCAGATGTTCTTCCACCCGGAGTCGTACCTGCGTCTGAGGGACGCGGTTGCGGCAGCGGGATGTGAGACCCCTGTGATTCCGGAGGTCATGCCCGTCACCAGCGTGAAGCAGCTGGAACGACTGCCGCAGTTGAGCAACGCCGCCATCCCGGATGTCCTTCGAGAGCGGATCGTCACAGCCAAAGACAATCCGGCCGCTGTACGCTCCATTGGCATCGAGTTCGCTACGGAGTTCTGCGCGCGGCTGCTGGACGAGGGAGTCCCCGGACTTCACTTCATCACCCTGAACAACTCCACGGCAACACTGGAAATCTACGAGAACCTGGGCCCGCACCACCCACCGAGGGCCTAGACCGGTCGCACTCGCGTACGACACACTGCGTAGCGGCCACAGGGAGAGGGGCGTACATGGGCTGGACGGTCCTCTACATCGCGTTCGGCATCGTCGCGTTGTGGTTGCTGGGTGAGGTGCTGCTCCAGTACAAGGCGCGGCTGCGCTGGCGGCTGCTCGCCTTCGTCGGTTTCCTCGGGGTCGTGCTCGGCGTGCTGATCCCGTCCGTGCTGGTCATCGCGCTGGGCGCGATCGGGTTCGCGGTCGGCCAGACCTTTGTGACGCTGTCGTTCCGCCGTGGCTTCGAGGCCGGCTGGGCCGTGCGTCCGCGCTCCGGAGAGACGGAGGACGCGGAGGGCGGTAAGCCGGGCAGGTTCGGCAAGAAGCGCCGACGCGGCGAGCCCGAGCACCCGGAAGCCGGTCTGGAGGTCCCCGACCTGCCGGATGCCGCTGCCGGAACGTCACACCAGGCCGTCGACGACCCCTTCGACCGGGACGACGACGTCTTCGTCCGCCCGCAGTCCGCCCCGTCCGCGGCCGAGACGACCACCGTCTACTCGCCGGAGCCCATGCCCGACGACACCAGCGCCTACGGCGTCTACAGCGAAGACGCCTACTCGACGCCCTCCGCCCAGCCCTACGCCAACGCCGACCAGTCCTCCCAGGACGAGGCCTTCGCCTACTACGGCTACGACCAGCAGCAGGGCTACGGCTACGACCCGGCCCAGCAGCAGTACTCCGCCTACTCCGACCCGTACATCGGCACCCAGACCTACGACGCGAGCGCCTCGTACGACCCGTCCTACGGCCAACAGGACTATGGGCAGCAGGGTTACGGCCAGGACCAGTACGGCGGCTCCTACAACGAGACTCCGCCCGGCGGTGTCTGGGTCCCGCAGCAGCGCAACACCGATGACGCGTTCGACCCGTTCGGCAACGGAGCGCCGTCGGAGCAGTCGTACCCGCAGCAGGGCGGCGGCAACGGCGGGAACGGCAACGGTTACGACGAGCAGCAGCAGTACCGTTTCTGAAGCCACGGCCATACGGAGGCGGAGAGCCCTCCGCCGGACCCGGAGCGGCCTGCGCGGGACGTGGGGGCGCTTGGTCGGCGCCCCGCCCTCACTGTGAGCCCCGGAACTCCGGGCCCTCCACGATCAGTCCGGCCACCAGGGCGCCCGACATCCCCGCGTGCGGAAGACCGCCACCGGGGTGCGACCAGCCGCCGACCGTGAACAGGCCCGGTATCGCCGTGCTGTTGGACGGATGCAGCAGACGGCCGTCGCCTGCGGCGAGCGAGGGAGCGGGGATCGCCCCGCCCTCCGCGCCGGTCGCGTCGTGGATGTCGGCGGGGGTTCGCACCTCGTGCCAGAGGAGTCGGTCGCGGAGGTCGGGTATGGCCCGCTCCGCGGCGGTGATCAACTGCTCGCCGTGGTGGTCGAAGACCTCCCGCTCCGCCCAGCTCCAGTCCGACTGGGCAGGCACTGTGGAAGTGATGGTGATCGCCTCGTGGTCGGCGTCCGGTATGAGCGCCGGGTCGTCGGGGCGCAGCACAGTGACTGTCGGACGGGCGGCCATCCCGGACCCGGGCCCGAACAGCAGCTCCAGCTCGGCCTCCGAGTCCTCCCCGTGCACCACCGTCCGATGCGCCGTGCCCTCCGGGCGGCCGCCGCGCAGCGCCAGCAGCACCGTGAGCCGGCTTGCCACCGCGCGCTGGGGCGGGGCCTCCCCGCCGCCGCGTACGGAGGACTGCCGTACGGCCCGGTCCAGTACCCCGGGCGCGATCCCGGCGACCACGAAGTCGGCCTCTGCGATCGTGCCGTCCCGTAGCTCGACCCCGGCCGCGCGGCTGTCCTTCTCCACGATCCCGGTGACCTCGGAGTCGAAGAGGAACTCGACCCTCCGCGCCAGACACCGCTCGTACAGCGCTCGCGCCAACTCCCGTATCCCGCCCCGGACATACCAGGTGCCGAAGGCGTGCTCCAGGTACGGCAGCACGGCCGCGCTCGCCGGGGTGGACCGGGGGTCGAGGCCGTACCCGAGGGCGTGGCTCTCCAGCAGGGCCGCCAGCCGGGGGTCGCGCAGCTCCCAGGCGGCGATCTCGGCGAGGGTGGTGGCACGCCGGGTGCGCAGGAGGCGCTTGTGGGGCACCGAGGGGTATGGCTCGCGCTCGCCGAGGGCCTGCCAGTCGGACCACAGCGGCTCTTCGAGGAGGGGGCGGCGGGTGCGGTCCCACGCCTCGCGGGCGCGCACCAGGAAGTCGCCCCAGCGGTCGCCCGCGCCCGAGCCGAGCGCCGAGTTCAGCGCGGCGACCACGCCCGCGCGTGAGGCGTTCGGCACCAGCAGGTCCGTGCCGTCCGCGAAGAGATGCCGGGCCGCCGGGTCCACCTGGACCAGGTCGACGCACTTCTCCAGCGGCTCCTTGCCGGTCTTGAGGAACAGATCGCGGTAGACGGCGGGCAGCGGCAGCAGCCCCGGGCCCGTGTCGAACGCGAAGCCGTCGCGCTCGAACCGGCCCACCCCACCGCCGTACGTCGCCGTGCGCTCATGCACCACCACCCGGTGGCCCGCGACGGCCAGCCGGGCGGCGGCCGCCATCGCGCCGAGCCCGGCGCCGATCACCACAATCCTCGCCATGTCAGGGACTGTATCGGCCACCACTGACAACGCGACCTCGCGGGCTCCGCCCGTACGAGCGAGCAGGTCCGGAGCCGCACGCGATGCCGGTCCGGAGTTGTACGAGAACGCCGGTCCGGAGCCGTACCAGAGTGCCGGTCCGGCGCCGTACGGCGAGCGCCGGTCCGAACTGGCCGCGTCCCCCGCGGGCCACCTCGAACCGGCGCTTCCCCGTATCCCCTTGTTTCCCGTTACCGTCCGTACCGTGTAGGTCCGTTCGGCCACCCCCGGGTTTCCCCCGTGCCTCGCTCCCGTCGACGTGTCGATGGCTTCGAACTCGTCGACGGAAGGAGCGGTCAGGAGCGCGAGCCGTTCCGCCGCCCCGTGTCGGCGGTGCCGGAGCCGTGCCCCCTTCCGTGCCTCCACTCTCCCGTTTCCGCAGGTGGGAGCCCATCCGCGCGCGTACTCATCTCACGACTGGGTACGCGTACTCAGGGACTGCGTGCTCACACCCGGCCCGCATCGTTGCCGACTGGTGACGAACGCGTCCGCGCTCGTACTCGCCGAGGCCGTGCCGGGGCCGGCTAGTCCTTGCCGCTCACCCGGCCCTGCAGCAGTCGGGACAGCGCCGAGTGGACGTCGTCGAGCGTGCGTTCCGGCTGGAAGGCCTTCCAGTCCAGGGCGGCCACCAGGACCATGCCGACCAGGGCGGACGCGGTCAGGCCGATGTCGATCTCGTCGCTCAGCTCACCGGCGGCGACACCGTCGCGCAGGACGCCCTCGACGACCGCGACAGCCTCCTCCCGGACGACCGTCAGTGTCGACTGCCAGGCCCGGTTGGTGCGCCACAGCTCGGCCACGTACAGCTGCGTGAAGGACGGATAGCGGTCGATGAAGAGGAGTCCGGCCCGGATCATGGCGTCGAGGGCGTCGACTCTGGTGCCGCCCTCCTCGGCGGTCCGCTCGGCCGCTTCCCGGAGGGAGGCGGTGAGGAGTCCCACGCCGTGCCGCAACAACTCCTCGAAGAGGACGGACTTGCTGGCGAAGTTGTAGTACACCGTGCCCTTGGCGACTCCGGCGCGCTCGGCGATCTCGTCGACCGTGGTGGCGGAGAACCCCTGCTCCGCGATCAGGGTGACGGCCGCCTCGTAGAGTTTCTGCCGGGTCGCCTCGCGGCGGCCCCCGCCCGCGCCGCCGGGGGCATTGCTGCTTTCCATGGCCCTGATTGTCACAGGAACCGTGCGGTGCGCGGGAGCCGTCCCGAGCGAGGTCACAGGCTCAACTCCGGGTGCAGCCGGTCCAGCGTCCACACCTGCTTGCGGCGGGCCGACAGCGCGGTGAGCGCGAGGGCGCCCGCGGTGAAGGCCCCCACTACGGCGCACGCCTGCCACACCGGGCCCATGTCGCCGCCCGTGATCAGCCTCCTGAGGGCGTCCACGACATGGCTCATCGGAAGGAAGAGGTGCACCGCGTTGAAGAAGTCCGGGCTGGTCCGCACGGGATAGATGCCGCCCGCGGACGTCAACTGGAGCATCAGGAAAGCGAGTACGAGGATGCGGCCCGCCGCTCCGAAGCGTGCGTTGAGCCACTGCACGATCGCCGCGAAGCACGCCGTCACCAGGAAGAGGAAGCCCACCGTCCCGGCCGCCCGCGCCATCTCCAGGCCGACCGCCCAGTGGAGCACCGCCATCAGCGCGACCGTCTGCAGCACGCCCGGGGCGGCCACCGGAAGCCAGCCCGCCAGCGCGATCCGCCAGCCCGAGGCGCCCGTCGCGAGCGCGCGCCGGTTGAGCGGTGGGACCAGCATGTACGCCACCATCGCGCCCACCCACAGGGAGAGCGGGATGAAGTAAGGGGCGAATCCGGTGCCGTAGTTGGGCGCCTTGTGCAGGTCTTCGGATGCCAATCGCACGGGATCGGCCATCACTTCGGTGCGCCGGTCGCGGTCCCGCGCGTCGTGGTCCGGGATCTGCTCGGCCCCGTCACGCAGCCCGCCCGCGAGCTTCCCCGAGCCGTCGGCCAGTTTGAACATGCCGCCCTTGAGGCCCTGCGCGCCCGTCTTCAGATCGCCGACACCCGTGTCCAGATCGTCCGCACCGGCTGTGGCGGTGCCCAGGCCGGTGTGCAGGGTTCTGGCCCCCTTGGCGACCTTCGTGGCGCCCTTGTCGAGCGCGTTCACCTTGGTGACCGCGTTGTCGAGGTCATCGGAGAGGGTGGGGGCCGCCTCGGCGAGGGCGCGGGCCTGCCGCTCCAGGGCCTTCAGGTCCTCACCGAACGTTTTCAGGTCTCCGCCGTAGTTCTTCATTCGGCGGTCGGCGCCGTCTTCACGAAGGCGTCCAGGTGTGCCCGGATCGTCGCCGCCGAATCGGCCACCAGGGTGGCGGTGTCGGCGATCGTCCCGTCGTTCTCCTTCAGGAACGGCCGCACCTGATCGGCGACTCCATTGACCTGTCGGCGAGCTTCCCCGTACCGTCCGCGACCTGCCGGGCGCCCTCCTCCAGATCGCCGGCGCCCTCGTCCAGGTCCTTCAGACCGCCGGACAGCTTCCCGCTGCCCTCCTTGGCCTGCTTCAGCCCGTTCGCGAGGTCCTTGGAGCCCTGCTCCGCCTTGTCGATACCGCCCTTGAGATCGTCGGCCCCGTCGGCCGCCTTCTCGGTCTCGTCGTGGATGTCGGAGAACGAGATGAAGATCCGGTCCAGGAACGACCGCGACGCCTTCGTCGACGCCGCCGTCCGTACCTCCGAGAACACCGTCCGGGAGATCTGCCCGACGATGTAGTTGTTCGCGTCGTTCGTGCGCACCTGAAGCGCGCCCGTCTCCGGCTCGTCCCCGGAACCGGAGGCGATCCGTTCGCTGAAGTCCGACGGCATGGTCAACGACAGGTAGTACGTGCCGTCCTCGACGTCCTTACGGGCCTCGGCGGCGCTCACCCGGTGCCACTCGAAGGTGTCGCTGTCCCGCAGCCCCTCGGCGATGTCGTCACCGGCCCTCAGCCGCCGCTCGCCGACCGACGCTCCTTTGTCGTCGTTCACCAACGCCACCGGGACACGGTCGAGTCGGCCGTAGGGGTCCCAGAACGACCACAAGTAGAGGGCGCCGTACAGCAGGGGCAGCAACAGGAGCGAGACCAGCGCGGCCCGTGGCAGCCTCCCGCGGCCGAACCGCCTCAGCTCAAGGGCGGCCAGTCCCGGCGAACGCATCTGCCGTCTCCTTGTCGTCGTCGGGATCGCTGCCGTCGCTGTCGCCATCGCCCTCGCCGGTCTCGGCTCTTGGCCATGCCAGGGAAGTGCCCTCACGCGCGCGTGCCGCCTCCTCGGACCCCGTCGACACGACGACCGCCGCCTCCGCCGGGGCCTCGCCGCACACCGCGACGACCGTCACACCGGACTCGGCGACGGACTTCAACAGGGCCCACATCTCGGCCCGTTCGGCGTCGGAGAGCTTCAGGTCGGCGTCGTCCACACCGAGCAGCCGGGGCCGGCCGACGAGGGCCAGGGCGACGGACAGCCGCAGGGCCTCCATCCGGTCCAGATCGCGTACGGCGGTCCGGGCGCCCTTGGGCAGCGATCCCAGGTCGAGCCCTGCGGCGGCCAGCGCGGTGTCGATGCGGAGCCCCGTCTCGGCGGCCCGCTCCCTGCGGGACCTGAGCAGCCCCCGCAGGGAGCCGTCGAACCGCCGTTGCAGCAGGGCCCGTTCCCGTAGATGCTCCGCGACGGTCAGGGCCGGTTCGAGGTCGGTGACACCGGGGACATGGGCGAGGGCGCTGATCCGGCGTACGGCGGCCATCTGCTTCGGCAGCCGCAACGAACCGATCGAGGCATGCCCCTCGCTCGGTTTCATCCGCCCGGTGAGCGCGAGCAGCAGCGACGTCCGCCCCGACCCGGACGCCCCCTCGACCACGACCAGGTCCCCCGGCCCCGCCTCGAACCCGACCCCCCGGAACACCCGGCCACGCGACCCCGCGAGCCCGAACCCCTCAACTCGGACCGCGACCCCACCGGCGGCCTCGGTCGCATCCGGTCCGGCGTCCGCCCTCGGCGCCTCGCTCATGGCCGGACCCTCCACACATTTGAACTGACTGGTCAGTGCAAAAACTATCCCGAACCTCTGAACGAAGCAAAAGGCCAGGTCAGAACGGATTGTCAGTGGCATACCTCACGATGGGCACATACGGCACCTCGTGGCAGAGCGTGCCGTCACCCAGACGACAGGAGGTTCGTCATGGCCAGCTACCACGCCGCAGCCGCCAACCGGCGCCGCGCCACCGGCCCTGCCCCCTCACTGACAGGCCCGGCGAGCGATGTGCACCCCGTGCTGCGCCGGGCGACCGCCCCGCCCGCCGCCCTGGACCTGCTCACCCAGGCCCGCGCCGGACTGGAGGAGGCGTCCACGCTCCAGACCCCCAACGAGCGCTACGCCACCGCCCACCTCGCCGCCCTGCGCACCGCCGCCGCGGTGCTCGCCGCCCGAGGGCGCCCCGAGCCCTCCGTGAAGCGCAGGGCCAAGATCCGGAGCGCCTGGGAAGTGCTCCCCGAGATCGCGCCCGAACTCGTCGAGTGGAGCGCCCTGTTCGCCTCCGGAGCCGCCCGCCGGGCCCGCGCCGAGGCCGGCATACGGGGCGCGGCCACCGCGCGCGACGCCGACGACCTCATACGCGACGTGGCGATGTTCCTGCGCCTCGTCGAGCGGATGCTGGTGCTCCAGCCGGTGCTGCCCCAGCCCCGGCATGACGGCGGCCGGGGCGTCCCCGACGCGGGCTGACCGACCCCGCCCGACCGTGCTCGCGCACCCCGGTCCGGGAAGGCCCCGGACGGGCTGACCGGCCGCCCCGGCCGCGCCCATTAGGGTTGGAGACACCCGCACCCTCCGCCGCGGCCACCCGGCCGCCGGCGGAGACGCAAGTCCACCGCTCCGCCGCACACCAGGCGGTGCCGTGCCGAGGAGTCAACTGCCGTGTCGGACCCCACGCGCCCCCGCGCCTCCCTCCGTACCGCTGTGGTCTGGGAGGTCCTCAAGGACGCTCTCGAACGCCGGGTGAAGGCCACGGGACGTGACACGCTCGACGTACTGGACACCGGAGGCGGCAGCGGCAAGTTCGCCGTGCCCGTCGCCCGCCTCGGCCACCGCGTCACCGTCGTCGACCCCAGCCCGAACGCGCTGTTCGCGCTGGAGCGCCGCGCCGCCGAGGCCGGAGTCGCCGACCGTGTCCAGGGCGTCCAGGGCGACGCGCACGGTCTGTTCGACGTCGTCGAGCGCGGCGGCTACGACGCCGTCCTGTGCCACGGCGTCCTGGAGTACGTCGACGACCCCGCCGAGGGCATCGGCAACGCCGTCGCCGCCCTGCGCCCCGAGGGTGTGCTCAGCCTGCTCGCCGCCGGACTGGGCGGCGCGGTGCTCGCCCGTGCCCTCGCTGGACACTTCAAGGAGGCCAAGCAGGCGCTCGACGACCCGAACGGACGCTGGGGCGAGGGTGATCCGGTGCCCCACCGCTTCACCGCCGAGCAGCTCACCGCGCTGGTCGAGGGCGCGGGCCTGACCGTCGCGGCCGTGCACGGCGTACGGGTCTTCGCCGACCTGGTTCCCGGCGTCCTCGTCGACACCGAGCCCGGCGCCCTGGAGGCTCTGCTCAAGCTGGAGGCCGCCGCCGCCGAGCTGCCCGCGTTCCACTCCGTGGCCACTCAGCTCCATGTGCTCGGTGAGACACGAGGGACCGTCGAGGCCTGAGTCGCCCCCCGAGGCCGAATCGGTCCGAACCGGGGTGACCCGCTGATCAGCGGCTCGACGGCGGATGGAGTACGCCACAGGCCCCCCGATCGGGCGCCCGGAGCCGTATGATCGAGGGAGACCGTCCGGCATGACGGGCCGTCCGCTGGGGAATTCACCCCTCAGCGAGTCGGGGTGCCATGGCGGGTTCCGGTTGGCGAATTGGCGTAGAGGGGCGGGTTTCAAGGGGGCGATTCCCTGCCTATCCTGAAGGTGACCCCCCGGGTCGTCCCTGGCGACCGCACGATGAGGAGGACTCCGTGCCGCTCTCAGAGCACGAGCAGCGCATGCTCGAGCAGATGGAGCGAGCGCTGTACGCCGAAGATCCCAAGTTCGCGTCAGCGCTTGAGGGAAGCGGGCTGCGTACGTACACCCGGCGGCGGGTCTACCAGGCGGTCGCGGGCTTTCTTGTGGGTATCGCGCTCCTCATGGCCGGAATGGTCGCACAGCAGATCTGGATCAGCGTGGTGGGGTTCCTCGTCATGCTGGGCTGCGCGGTGCTCGCCGTCACCGGTTGGCGCAAGGCCCCGAAGCCGGGTGAGCAGCCCACCGGCGCCGCGGGCGCTTCCGGCGCTCGTCATCAGACACGACAGCGCCGCTCCATGATGGACCGCATCGAACAGCGCTGGCAGCGCCGCCGAGACGAGCAGGGCGGTCACTGAGCACCCCGTGGCACGGGTCGGCAGCGGCTACAGCTGAAGACGGATGAAGGGTGACCGTTCCTGGGACGGTCACCCTTCACGTGTGCGCAGATGAAGACCCGACGGTGTGCGCAGGTGAAGACCCGACGGGGCGCGGGGTCCGTCGTGGCTCGGCCCCTTCCGTGCGTCGGACGCCAACCGCGCGTTGTGGTGGGCGTCTCCGCATGCGGCTACGGTGCCGCCTGCCCGCCTGCCCGCCTGCCCGCCTGCCCGCCTGCCCGCCTGCCCGCCTGCCCGCCTGCCCGCCTGCCCGCCTGCCCGCCTGCCGCCCGGCCCCCGAACGCTGTCCTTCGGTCTCAGCCGTGTCCGCCCCGCCCCGCATGGACTTCAAACGCGTCTGCCCCCACTGGGCGAACCCGGTGGGGGCAGACCCCTGGTCGACTCTCAGCTGTGCCGGCTGGGCGACGGGCGACGCCAGGGCGCCGTCGGGATACGGGACGCCAGGTCGGCGTTCAGGGCCGTCCAGCGGGCCGATGCCGCCCAGACCACCCGGATGGTGGAGCGGGGCAGCACGATGGCCCGGAAGCGGGTCCAGCGGCCGACGTGGGTGCCGAGGCCGACCGTGACGAGATGGGCGTCCTTGGCCAGACCCTCCGGGATTCTCGGGTGCGGAGCGAAGAGGACCTGCTCCACGGCTCCCGCGATCCGGTGCATCGCCGCCTCCGCCGGTGGATCGAGCTTCCCGAGCCGCACGATCCGCTCGGCGGCCTTGCGGGGCGTCTGGGAATCGTCCGGCGCGATCCCGTAGTCCCAGGCCGTGTCAGTCACCTCCCGCCAGGCGGCGAGGGCATGGGCAGCCGTCGGCTCCGGGCGGCCACGACCAGGGCCGACGGAGGCACGCGGCGGTGCCCCGCCGCCCGGAGAGACTCCGTGCTCCTCCACCTCGTGCCCGGCAGCCGACGGATCGGGCCCCGCTCCCGCCGCCGTGAGACCCTGCGTGCCGAGACGCCGGGAGCGGACGCGCAGGCGCCACAGCATCGGCAGCAGGGGGATCGCCAGCAGCGCCAGGGCACCCGGAAGCGCCAGCAGAATCCAGGGCGACAGGAAGAGCAGGGACCACAGGGAGCGATCCTCGTCGTCGGAACCCGGCGCGGCCACCGCCGACTCGGTCGAGCAGCCGCCGTCCAGGCGCCGCTGGGCGGCCGGGCAGCTCTCGGTCGGCGACGCCTCGGCGGACGGGGCCGTCGACGCCGACGCCGAGGGGCGCGGCACATCGGGGAGGCCACCGGTGTCGGAGGACTCGGGGATCGTGTACTCGGGGGTCGTGCCCCGGTTCGGGGTCGGCTCGAAGCGGGTCCAGCCCACGCCCTCGAAGTACAGCTCCGGCCAGGCGTGCGCGTCACGCAGCCCCACCGACATCGAACCGTCCGACATCGGGGTGCCCGGAGTGAAGCCCACCGCCACCCGGGCCGGGATGCCCAGCGTGCGGGCCATCGCCGCCATCGCGAACGAGAAGTGGACGCAGAAGCCCTCCTTCTCCTCCAAGAAGCGGGCTATCGCCCGCGCACCCGTGCCGACCTGGACCTCGGTGTCGTAAGTGAACTCGCCGCTGAACGCGAACCAGTCCTGGAGCTTCACGGCCCGCTCGTAGTCGTTGTTCGCACCCAGGGTGATCCGCGCGGCCGTCTGCGCCACCACCGGCGGCAGCGACTGCGGGACCTCGGTGTACTCCCGCACCAGGGCCGGCGGCGGCTCGGGCGCCGACGACAGCTGCTTGGCGGTGGGTTGCACGATCAGGCTCTCGATCTTGTACTGCACACCCTTGGTGTCCTGGTCGTGGTCGCCGACGAGGGTGCGCCCGACGGGCTCGTACCGCCAGTCGCCGTCGATGTCCACGCTGGTCACCGGGTACGGCATCGGCAGCCAGTCCTGCTCGTAGTCCTTCGCCGCCGCGACCCGGGTCTCGATCTTGGTCCGCTTGACCTCGGACCCGAGGCCGATCGGTGTGCCGAAGTCGTCCGGGACCTCGGTGATCGCCCGCTCGGTGGGCTTCCAGGAGGTGCCGTCGAAGTCGTCCAGGGAGACGATCCGCAGATACATGTTCTGGATGTCGTCGGTGTTGGTGCGGTACGACAGGACTTCGCGGTCTTGGTCCACGTTCAGGCTGTCGCGCAGCGACACCAGAGGGTTCACCGCGGAGATCGTGCCGCCGCCACCGGAGCCCGAGCCGATACCCGTGCCCGCGCCGTCCAGCAGCCCACCGTCCAGGGAGGGCAGGGCGAGCGGCACCACCAGGGCGATGCCCAGCGCGACGGCGCCGATACGACGTCCGGTGCGCACCGGGGCCACGGCGGTGCCGCCACCGGACTCCGCGCCGGGGACACGCGGAGCGCCGCCGAAGACCCGGCCCCACTGCGAGAGACGGTCGCGGCTCTCGGTGAGCAGCAGCATCAGATAGCCGGCGGAGGCGATCAGGAAGAACAGCCAGGCGGCGCCGTCGGACAGGCCCGCCGCCACCGAGTACAGCGCGAGCAGCGGCAGACCGGCCGGGGCCGCGCTGCGGAACGTCACCGCGAGCGCGTCGACCATCAGGCCGATGATCAGGACGCCACCGATCAGCATCAGATGGATGCCGTCGGACAGCGGCGCCGGGATCGCGTACCGTCCGATGTCCTCACCGCCGTCCCGCAGCAGTGTCGCGAAGTGCTGGAACGCCTCCGGGCCGGGCACGAACCCGGCCAGTGCGTACTCCCGGGCGAAGACCACGGTCAGCATCATCAGCATGACCAGGAGCTGGGCCGCGATGGTCAGCGGCCGGGCCAGCGGGACCCGCCGGGTGAGCGCGCCCACGACGGACAGCACACCCAGCATGAAGGCCGCCTGGAGAATCCAGGTCGCCGGGTCCACCAGCGGCAGCAGTGCGCTCGCCGCCATGATCGTGGCGGCCCAGGCGCACAGCGCCAGTCTCGCCCGACCGCTCATGACCGTCCCCCCGTACCGCTCCCCGCCGCGACACCGGCGCGCTGCCGGTCCGCCTGGCGCCACAGATCCGACAGGGAGGCGCCGCGCGGCACGCTCAGCGCCGTCCAGCCCGCCTCGCGCAGCAGCCGCAGCGTCTCCTCGCCCGCGCTCTCCTCGCCGGGCCCGGGCACCTCGCCCGGCTCACGTATCCACACATCGCTGTCCAGCAGGAAGGCGATCGCCCCGCCGCCGCGTCGGCGCATCTTGCCGATCAGTGTGGCCTGCTCCTCGTCGAGGTCGCCCAGGAAGGCGACCAGCAGCCCCTCGTTGCCCCCGCGCAGCGCGTCGTACGCGGGCGACAGGCCGGTGCCGTCCGAGTGGTCGATCACCGCGAGGGTGTCCATCATCAGCCCGGCCGCGTCGGCGGACTCCTGGGTGGAACCGGCGAAGCCGTCCGCGCCCTCGCCGGGCACCGAGCTGCCGGTGTCCGTCAGCAGCCGTACGGAGAAGCCCCGCTCCAGCATGTGGACCAGCATGGACGCGGCGCCGGATACGGCCCACTCGAAGGCCGAGTCCGGGCCCGCGCCCAGAAAGGCCTCGGCCCGGGTGTCCAGCAGAACCGTGCAGCGCGCCCGCTGCGGCTGCTCCTCGCGGCGGACCATCAGCTCGCCATAGCGTGCGGTCGAACGCCAGTGCACCCGGCGCAGATCGTCGCCGTGCCGGTACCCGCGCGGGATCACGTCGTCGTCGCCGGCCAGCGCCACCGAGCGCTGACGGCCGTCGCCGTACCCCTTGGCCTCACCGCTCAGCCGGACCGGCGGCAACGGCTCCACGCGCGGGATGACCGTCAGCGTGTCGAACGTGGAGAAGGAGCGGGTCAGCTCGCACATGCCGAAGGGGTCCGTCAGCCGCAGCTGCAGCGGCCCCAGCGGATAGCGGCCCCGCAGATCGGAACGGACGCGGTACGACACCTCGCGGCGCCCGCCCGCCTCCACCCGGTCCAGGACGAACCGGGGGCGCGGGCCGAGCACGTACGGCACCCGGTCCTGGAGCATCAGCAGTCCGGTGGGCAGCCGCGAGACATTGTCCATCCGCAGATGGACGCGGGCCTCGCTGCCGGCGGGCACGCGCGCGGGGGAGAGACGGCGGCTGCCCGCGACCCGGTAGCGGGTGCGGTACAGCACGGTCGCGCAGACCAGCGGCAGCACGGCGAGCAGCAGGCCCACCCGGAGCAGATCGCTCTGCCCGAGGACATAGGCGCAGATCGCCGCCGCGACCCCGGCGGCCAGGAAGGAGCGCCCGCGTGTGGTGAGCCCGGCGAGGGCCGTGCGCAGCCCGCCCTTGTCCTGCTCCGGGGCGGCTGCGGGGGGCCCTGCGGTGGTCATCCAAGCCTCCGGGGCGGCTGCTGCGGATAGGCCGGGGCGGCGTGGACCGTGCCGTAGCCGCCGCTGGGCGGGGCGGCCTGGGGCACGGGGGTGCGCTGGAGGATCTCCTGCACGACCTGCTCCGGCGTCCGGCGGTTGAGCTGGGCCTGGGCGGTGGGCAGCAGCCGGTGGGCGAGGACGGACACGGCGAGCGACTGGACGTCGTCCGGCAGCGCGTACTCCCGGCCGTTCAGAGCGGCGGTGGCCTTCGCCGCGCGCAGCAGGTGCAGCGTGGCGCGCGGCGAGGCGCCGAGTCTGAGGTCCGGGTGGGTGCGGGTGGCGCCCACCAGGTCCACGGCGTAACGCCGGACCGTCTCGGCCACGTGCACACCGCGGACGGCCTCGATGAGCTTCACGATCTCGTGCGCGTGCGCCACCGGCTGCATGTCCTCCAACGGGGAGACCCCGCCGTGGACGTCGAGCATCTGCAGCTCGGCCTCCGGGCTGGGGTAGCCCACGGAGACCCGGGCCATGAAGCGGTCGCGCTGGGCCTCGGGGAGGGGATAGGTGCCCTCCATCTCGACCGGGTTCTGCGTGGCCACCACCATGAACGGGGTCGGCAGCTCGTAGGTCTTGCCGTCGATCGTGACCTGGCGCTCCTCCAGGGACTCCAGGAGCGCGGACTGCGTCTTCGGCGAGGCGCGGTTGATCTCGTCGCCGATCACGATCTGCGAGAAGATCGCGCCCGGCTTGAACTCGAACTCCTTGCGCTGCTGGTCCCAGATGGACACGCCCGTGATGTCCGACGGCAGCAGGTCGGGCGTGAACTGGATACGCCGTACCGAACAGTCGATGGACTTGGCCAGCGCCTTGGCCAGCATGGTCTTGCCGACGCCGGGGACGTCCTCGATCAGAAGATGTCCCTCGGCGAGCAGCACAGTCAGCGAAAGCCGTACGACCTCAGGCTTGCCTTCGATCACCTGCTCGACCGAACTGCGGACTCGATCCACAGTGCTGGTCAGATCAGTGAGGCTCGCTCGATCGTCATAGGTCGTCACCCGGCCCTCCTCGGCCCGTTACTTTCTCCGGGCCGTCGCTCTGCGATGCGGACCGGCCCACCCCGAAACACGGACACCACGCGCGAACAGTCCTGCTTCCACGTGACGCCACACCAGCATTCTTGCCGCCGTTACCAATCCGTGTCACTCGCCTGTGGATAACGGTCTTCGATTTGCCGGTCTTGCTATGTTTCGCACCCCGAGATGCCAGGAGATTGACAGGAAACCCGGGCTGCGAAGCGGCGTCGGAGACGGTAGGAGAGCGGGCGGGGCGGGCCGGATCGATGTCGCTCAGGCCGGGGTGATCTCCCGCAGCAGCCCCGTCTTCACATCGAAGACGAAGCCCCGCACATCATCGGTGTGCAGCAGGAACGGATTGGTCCGCACCCGCTGCATGGACTGCCGAACGTCCTGGTCCACGTCCCGGAAGGACTCCACCGCCCACACCGGACGCTGGCCGACCTCCAGTTCCAGCTCGGTGCGGAAGTCCTCGGTGAGGGCCTCCAGACCGCAGCCGGTGTGGTGGATGAGGACCACACTGCGCGTGCCCAGCTTGCGCTGGCTGATGGTGAGGGAACGGATCACGTCGTCGGTGACCACACCGCCCGCGTTGCGGATGGTGTGGCAGTCGCCCAGCTCCAGGCCGAGCGCCGCGTGCAGGTCGAGGCGGGCGTCCATGCAGGCCACGACGGCTACACGGAGGATGGGATGGGCGTCCATCCCGGGGTCGGTGAACGCGGTGGCGTACCGCTCGTTCGCCTCGACGAGACGGTCGGTGACCGTCCCCTCGGATATGGCGCCTTCGGGTCCGGCGGGAACTTCTGCGGAGGTCGTCATAGCGATGACGGTACTGGTCACGTGGCTGGAAGGCGCTGTGTGAGAGGGGACAAAGAATGTCATTGAGGCTGGTTGTGAGGTAAGCCACAGGAGTGGCCTGAACCCGCCCATTCGAGTGAATTCTTCGGTTCCGGTGCTTCGCTCCCGGAAGATCCCGCGACGCGCAAGCCGATTGATTGACCGCGAAGGGCCGTGGACTAGAGTGACGCCGAGCGGGCGGCGAGACCCCCGCCCGACCGAAACCCCAAGGAGACCCGGCGATCGCCCGGAGTCTCCCCGCGTGCGCGGCGCGTACGTGCGGCTCACGCAGGATGATCCTGAGAGGGTCCCTTGAGCAACAGCCGCCACGTCCCCGTCATGCTCCGGCAGTGCCTGGACATGCTGGCCCCGGCCCTCACCGAGCCCGGCGCCGTCGTGGTCGACTGCACACTCGGCCTCGGCGGCCACAGCGAGGCCCTTCTCAACCGCTTCCCCGAGGCCCGCCTCGTCGCCCTCGACCGCGACAAGGAAGCGCTGCGCCTGTCCGGCGAACGACTCGCCCCCTTCGGGGAGCGCGCCACCCTCGTGCACGCCGTCTACGACGAACTCCCCGACGTACTCGACCGCCTGGGCCTCCCGCGCGTCCAGGGCGTCCTGTTCGACCTCGGCGTCTCCTCCATGCAACTCGACGAGGCCGACCGGGGGTTCGCCTACGCCCAGGACGCCCCCCTCGACATGCGCATGGACCAGTCGACCGGCATCAGCGCCGCAGAGGTCCTCAACACCTACCCGGCGGGCGAACTGGTCCGCATCCTCAGGGCGTACGGCGAGGAGAAGCAGGCCAAGCGGATCGTCTCCGCCATCGTGCGCGAGCGCGACAAGGAGCCCTTCAGTAACAGCGCGCGCCTCGTCGAACTGATCCGCGACGCCTTGCCGCAGGCGGCCAAGCGCACCGGCGGCAACCCCGCCAAGCGCACCTTCCAGGCGCTGCGCATCGAGGTCAACGGCGAACTCACCGTCCTGGAGCGGGCGATCCCGGCGGCCGTCAAGGCCCTCGCGGTCGGCGGCCGGATCGCCGTGCTGTCGTACCACTCGCTCGAAGACCGCCTGGTGAAGCAGGTGTTCGCGGCCGGCGCCGCCTCCACCGCGCCCCCCGGGCTGCCCGTCGTCCCCGAGCGCTACCAGCCGAGGCTCAAGCTCCTCACCCGTGGTGCCGAACTTCCCAGCGAGGAAGAGGTGGCCGAGAACCGGCGCGCGGCCCCCGCGCGGCTGCGCGGCGCCGAGCGCATCCGGGAGGACGCCGAATGAGGGGGAAATGGGCGTGAGTCCGAAAAACCAACTCGCCCGCACTCCCGATGAGCCGATGCCGGGTGTGAGTCCGGAAACCGAACTCGCAGGGAGGGCACGTGAGTAGGAAACCCGAACTGAGGGGGCGTGCCGCCCGGCTCGCGCGGCTGCTGCCCGCCCACACCGGCCAGGCCGCCCGCACCCCGTTCGTCCTCCTTGTCGTGCTGCTCCTCGGCGGCGGCCTCATCGGACTGCTCGTGCTGAACTCCGCGCTCAGCGAAGGGGCGTTCAAACTGGACGACCTCCAGGACGACGTGAAGAGCTACACCGACGAGGAACAGGCGCTCCAGCGCGATGTGGACGCCTACTCCGCCCCCGAGGCCCTCCAGCGCCGCGCCCGCGAGCTGGGCATGGTGCCCGGCGGCGACCCCGCGTTCCTGAACCCCGACGGCACCGTCAAGGGCGTACCGGGACCGGCCGTCCAGCAGTCCAGCGCGCGCGTGCCCCTCGTCCTCGCCCCCGAAGTCCTCGACGACCAACCGCCCGAGGCCCCCACACCGACGCCCACGCCCTCGGCCGCTCCGGAGCGGCAGGCCCCGGCCGAGGAGCCCGCGGCGGCACCCGAGCAGGCGCCCGCGGAACAGCCCGGAGCCGCCGAGGCACCCGTGGAAGCACCAGCGGAGGCTCCGGTGGAGGCACCGGCTGCGGCGCCCACCCCCTCCGTACAGTCCACCCCGCTCTCGATGAACCCCGGCAGGTGACGGAAGTGGTCGATTCAGGCAGGCAGCCGCCTCGCCGCCGGGTGCCCGGACCCGCCAGGCCCGCGCGCCCCGGCTCCCCGCAGCGCCGCCCTGGCCCGGGCGCCCGGCCCGCCGCCCAGCGTCGGCCACCCGCGCCCCGACAGCCCGCCGGGCGCACCATCCGCCTGGGCAGCCCCCGCCCCCGGCTGCGCATGGTGAGCCTCGCGCTGACCCTGGTGATGATCGCCTTCGTCGTACGACTGCTCCAGGTGCAGGCCGTCGACGCGAGCGAGTACGCGGCCAAGGCCGATCAGAACCGCTACGTCGGCCGGGTCCTGGCCGCCGACCGGGGCGGTATCACCGACCGCAACGGCGTCGCCCTGGCCATCAGCACCGACGCCAACGACATCACCGCCGACCCCACGATGTTCACGCGCGAGCAACTCAAGATCGACGACGGCCCCGAGCAGGCGGCCGCCCTCCTCGCCCCGATCCTCGACGCCGACCAGGAGACGATCGCCGAGAAGCTGCGCACCGAGAACACCCGCTATGTGCTGCTGGCCCGCCGCCAGACCCCCCAGGTCTGGAACCAGATCAGCGACCTGAAGAGCGCCCTCGTCAAGAAGGCCGCCGACGACAAGAGCACCGTCAACGTCCTCGCCGGCGTCTTCCAGGAGCCCAGCAGCAAGCGTGTGTACCCCAATGGCGACCTCGCCGCCGGAATACTGGGCTGGGTCAACGCCGAGGGCAAGGGCGGCGGCGGCATCGAGCAGCAGCTGAACAAGACGCTGGCCGGCAAGGACGGCAAGATCCGCTACGCCCAGTCCGGCGGCCGGCTCGTCCCCACCGCGGGCTCCACCGAGACCCCCGCCGTGGCCGGCTCCGACGTCGAGCTGACCATCGACCGGGACATCCAGTGGGCCGCGCAGAACGCCATCACCGAGCAGGTGAAGGAGTCCAAGGCCGACCGCGGTTACGTGATCGTGCAGGACACCCGCACCGGCGAGATCCTCGCCATGGCCAACTCGCCCGGCTTCGACCCCAATGACCTCACCGAGGCGAACCCGGACGCCCTGGGCAACGCGGCCGTCCAGGACGCCTACGAACCCGGCTCCACCGCCAAGGTCATGTCAATGGCCGCCGTCCTGGAGGAGAACGTCGCCACACCCGAGACGCATGTCACGGTGCCCAACCGACTGCACCGCGGCGACCGGCTTTTCCAGGACGACATCAATCACCCGACGTGGTATCTCACGCTCAACGGAGTCCTCGCCAAGTCCAGCAACATCGGCACCATCCTCGCCACCGGCGAACTCGGCAAGAACCAGCGGGAGTCCAACCGCGTTCTCTACTCCTACCTGCGCAAGTTCGGCATCGGCAGCTACACCGGCCTCGGCTTCCCCGGCGAGACCAAGGGCATCCTCGCCGCCCCCGCCGACTGGTCCACCTCGCAGCAGTACACGATCCCCTTCGGCCAGGGCGTGTCGATAAACGCCCTGCAGGCGGCCTCCGTCTACTCGACGATCGCCAACGGCGGCGTACGCGTCGAACCGACCCTCGTACGGGGCACCAAGGGGCCCGACGGGCGGTTCACCCCCGCGGCCGAGCCGAAGAAGAGCAGGGTCGTGAGCGAGAAGACGGCGAAGACCCTCGCCAGGATGATGGAGTCCGTCGTGGACGACGAAGAGGGCACCGGCACGAAGGCGCGCATCCCCGGCTACCGGGTCGCGGGCAAGACGGGCACGGCCAACCGTGTGGACCCGGCCACCGGAAGGTACCGCGGCTACACGTCGTCGTTCGCCGGGTTCGCACCCGCCGACAACCCGAGGATCACCGTCTACTGCGCGATCCAGAACGCCACCGAGGGCAGCTACTTCGGCGGCCAGATCTGCGGGCCCATCTTCAAGGAGGTCATGGAGTTCTCCCTGAAGACCCTCCAGGTCCCGCCGACCGGCGCGAAGCCCGCGAATCTGCCCGTCACGTTCACACCGTGAACGGCCCACCGATCCCCAGCCAGGAACCCACCCGTGACCATGATCACTCCCGACCGGGGGAACCGAGAAGCACAGCCCCCCTCGCCCAAACCCTCGCCCACCCGTCATCCACCACCGCCCTCGCCGGACCGCGCTTCGCGCGGGCTCCCTTTTAGCTCCGGCGGGGGTGTGCCCGGTACGCTCACCGCCGTGCCACACGCTGATCAGTCCCAAACCACCCAGAAGGGCGTTCCCGTGAACCATCCGGGACTGCCCAGGCCGACCCAGGTCTCCGCCACACCCCTCGCGGAGCTGGCCGAACAGCTGGGGCTCACCGCGCCGGAGGCCGCCGCCGGGATCACGGGCATCACCCATGACTCGCGCGCCGTCCGCCCCGGCGACCTCTATGTCGCCCTCCCCGGCGCGCGACTGCACGGCGCCGACTTCGTCACCCAGGCCGCCGGCCTCGGCGCGGCGACCGTGCTCACCGACCCGAGCGGCGCCGAGCGCGCCACCGCGACGGGCCTGCCCGTCCTGGTCGTCGACAACCCGCGCGGGCGGATGGGCGAGGCGGCGGCCACCATCTACGGCCGCCCCGGGGACGACCTGCTCCAGATCGGCATCACCGGCACCTCCGGCAAGACCACCACGGCCTACCTCGTCGAGGGCGGCCTGAACGCCACCCGTCCCAGCGGCCTCATCGGCACCGTCGAGATCCGTGTCGGCGACGAGCGCGTCAAGTCCGAGCGCACCACCCCCGAGGCCACCGACCTCCAGGCCCTCTTCGCGGTCATGCGGGAAAGGGGCGCCGAGGCGGTCGTCATGGAGGTGTCCAGCCACGCCCTGGTCCTCGGCCGGGTCGACGGCTGTGTCTTCGACGTCGCCGTGTTCAACAACCTGAGCCCGGAACACATGGAGTTCCACTCCGACATGGAGGACTACTTCCAGGCGAAGGCCCGGCTGTTCACGCCGGAACGCAGCAGGACCGGCGTGGTCAATCTCGACGACGAGTACGGCCGCAGGCTGGTGAAGGAGGCCACCGTCCCGGTCGTCACCTTCTCCGCCGAGGGGCACCCCGACGCCGACTGGCGTGCCGAGGACGTCGAGGTCGGGCCGATGGACTCCACGTTCACCGCGCTCGGGCCCAAGGACGAGCGGATCACCGCCAAGGCGCCGCTGCCGGGCCCCTTCAACGTCGCCAACGCCCTCGCCGCGATCGTCGCCCTGGCCACCGCCGGGCTCGACCCGCGGGCCGCCGCCGACGGCGTCGCCGCCGTACCCGGGGTGCCGGGCCGCCTGGAGCGCGTCGACGCCGGACAGCCGTATCTCGCGGTCGTCGACTACGCCCACAAGACGGACGCCGTCGAGTCGGTCCTCAAGGCGCTGCGCAAGGTCACCAAGGGCCATCTGCACGCCGTCCTCGGCTGCGGCGGCGACCGGGACCGCACCAAGCGCGCGCCCATGGGTGCCGCCGTCGCCCGGTACGCCGACACCGCCGTACTGACCTCCGACAACCCCCGCTCCGAGGACCCCCTCGCGATCCTCGCCACCATGCTCGAAGGCGCGGCCTCCGTGCCCGCGCACGAGCGCGGCGAGGTCCTCCTCTTCGAGGACCGGGCCGCCGCGATCGCCGCCGCCGTGGGACGCGCGCGACCCGGCGACACCGTGCTGGTCGCGGGCAAGGGCCATGAGCAGGGCCAGGACGTCGCCGGTGTGATCCGTCCCTTCGACGACCGCCAGGTGCTTGGCGAAGCCATCCGGAAAACCCAGGGATGAAAATCCAGAAGATCCAGGGGATGTACTTGTGATCGCCCTCTCTCTCGCCGAGATCGCGGAAGCCGTCGGCGGGCAGACGCACGACATACCGGATACATCGGTCCAGGTCACCGGGCCGGTCGTCCGGGACTCCCGTGAGGTGGAGCCCGGCAGCCTCTTCGTCGCCTTCGTCGGCGAACGCGTGGACGGTCACGACTACGCGACCGCCGTCGTCGAGGCGGGCGCGGCGGCCGTGCTTGCCTCCCGCCCCGTCGGCGTACCCGCGATCGTCGTACCGGACGTGCCGAGGGCCCTCGGCGCCCTCGCCCGCCACGTCGTGACGAAGCTCGGGGCGACCCTGGTCGCCCTCACCGGCTCCGCGGGCAAGACCAGCACCAAGGACCTCATCGCGCAGGTGCTCCAGCGCAAGGCGCCGACCGTGTGGACGCCCGGCTCCTTCAACAACGAGATCGGGCTGCCCCTCACCGCGCTCAGCGCCACCGGGGAAACCCGTTTCCTGGTCCTGGAGATGGGCGCCCGAGGCATCGGTCACATCCGCTACCTCACCGATCTGACCCCGCCGAGGATCGGCCTCGTGCTCAACGTCGGCACCGCCCACATCGGCGAGTTCGGCGGCCGGGAGCAGATCGCGCAGGCCAAGGGCGAGTTGGTCGAGGCCCTTCCGCCCGCGAGCGAGGGCGGCGCGGCGATCCTGAACGCCGACGACCCCCTCGTACGCGCCATGGCGTCCCGTACGAAGGCGAAGGTGCTCCTCTTCGGCGAGTCCGACGAAGCGGACGTACGGGCCGAGAACGTGACGCTCACGGACGCGGGACAGCCGATGTTCAGGCTTCACACACCCTCCGGTGCAAGCGATGTGACCATGCGCCTGTACGGTGAGCACCACGTGTCGAACGCGCTCGCCGCGGCCGCCGTCGCCCATGAGCTGGGCATGTCCGCGGAAGAGATCGCCACCGCGCTCTCCGAGGCGGGCTCCCTCTCCCGCTGGCGGATGGAGGTCACCGAGCGCCCGGACGGCGTGACGGTCGTCAACGACGCCTACAACGCGAACCCCGAGTCCATGCGAGCCGCTCTGCGCGCGCTCGCGGCGATGGGCGAAGCCTCACGGGCAAAAGGGGGTCGTACGTGGGCGGTGCTCGGCAAGATGGCCGAGCTCGGGGACGAGGCGCTCGCCGAGCACGACGCGGTCGGACGGCTCGCCGTCCGGCTCAATGTCGGCAAGCTCGTCGCGGTCGGGGGCAGGGAAGCGTCCTGGCTGCAACTGGGCGCATATAACGAGGGTTCGTGGGGTGAGGAGTCGGTGCACGTGTCCGACGCACAGGCGGCGGTCGACCTGTTGCGCAGTCAGTTGCGCCCGGGAGACGTCGTACTCGTGAAGGCGTCCCGTTCGGTCGGGCTGGAGAGCGTTGCGCAGGCGCTGCTCCAGACCGGTGCCGAGGGTGAGGTTTCCGCCCGATGATGAAGCAGATCCTGTTCGCGGGAGTCATTGGCCTCTTCCTGACGCTGATCGGCACGCCGTTGCTGATCAAGCTGCTCGCCCGCAAGGGCTACGGCCAGTACATCCGCGACGACGGCCCGCGCGAGCACGCCAGCAAGCGCGGTACGCCGACCATGGGTGGTATCGCCTTCATCCTGGCGACGATCGCCGCCTACTTCCTGTCCAAGCTGATCACCGGCTACCCGCCGACCTTCTCCGGTCTGCTGGTGCTCGGTCTGATGGGCGGCATGGGCCTCGTCGGCTTCCTCGACGACTACATCAAGATCGTGAAGCGGCGTTCGCTGGGCCTGAGGGCCAAGGCGAAGATGGCCGGCCAGCTGATCGTCGGTATCGCCTTCGCGGTCCTCGCACTGCAGTTCCCGGACGCCCGCGACCAGACGCCGGCCTCCACCAAGCTCTCCTTCGTGCAGGACTTCGGCTGGACGATCGGCCCCGTGCTGTTCGTGATCTGGGCCCTGTTCATGATCCTCGCCATGTCGAACGGCGTGAACCTCACCGACGGTCTGGACGGCCTCGCCACCGGCGCCTCCGTCCTCGTCTTCGGCGCCTACACCTTCATCGGCGTCTGGCAGTTCCAGGAGTCCTGCGCCAACACGCTGACCCTGACCAACCCGGCCGCCTGTTACGAGGTACGAGATCCCCTCGACCTGGCGATCGTGGCCTCCGCGCTGATGGGCGCCTGCCTCGGCTTCCTGTGGTGGAACACCTCCCCGGCGAAGATCTTCATGGGCGACACCGGTTCGCTGGCCCTCGGCGGCGCGCTCGCCGGTCTCGCGATCTGCTCCCGCACCGAGCTGCTGCTGGCGCTCCTCGGCGGTCTGTTCGTCCTCATCACCATGTCGGTCGTCATCCAGGTCGGCTCGTTCAAGCTGACCGGCAAGCGGGTCTTCCGGATGGCCCCGCTCCAGCACCACTTCGAACTCAAGGGGTGGTCCGAGGTCCTTGTCGTGGTCCGCTTCTGGATCATCCAGGGCATCTGTGTGATCGTCGGACTGGGCCTCTTCTACGCGGGATGGGCGGCCGAGAAGTGATCGACTGGCAGGGCAAGCACGTCACCGTCGCCGGCCTCGGCGTCTCCGGCATCCCGGCGGCCAAGGTCCTGCACGGCCTCGGCGCCGCCGTCACGGTCGTCAACGACGGCGACGACGAACGCGCCCGGGCACAGGCCGCCGAACTGGAGGCGCTCGGCATCACCGTGCGCCTCGGCGACGGCGCGACCCTGCCCGAGGGCAGCGAACTCGTCGTCACCACCCCCGGCTGGAAGCCCGACAAGCCGCTGTTCGCCGCGGCCCGCGCGGCCGGCCTGGAGATCTGGGGCGACGTCGAGTTGGCGTGGCGCCTGCGGGGCCCGGATGCCGCGCCCTGGCTGGCCGTCACCGGCACCAACGGCAAGACCACGACCGTGCAGATGCTCGCCTCGATCCTGACGGCGGCGGGCCTGCGCACGGCCGCCGTCGGCAACATCGGGGTCTCCCTGCTGGACGTCGTCCTCGGCGACGAGCAGTACGACGTGCTGGCCGTGGAGTTGTCCAGCTACCAGCTCCACTGGGCGCCCTCCCTGCGCGCCCACTCCGCCGCCGTCCTCAACCTCGCCCCCGACCACCTCGACTGGCACGGTTCCATGGAGGCGTACGCCAAGGACAAGGGCCGTATCTACGAGGGCAATCGCGTCGCCTGTGTGTACAACGTGGCCGAGAAGGTCACCGAGGACCTGGTGCGCGAGGCGGACGTCGAGGAGGGCTGCCGGGCCATCGGCTTCACCCTGGGCACCCCCGGGCCGTCCCAACTCGGCGTCGTCGAGGGCATCCTGGTCGACCGTGCCTTCGTCGAGAACCGGCAGAAGAACGCCCAGGAACTCGCCGAGGTCTCCGACGTCAACCCGCCCGCCCCGCACAACATCGCCAACGCCCTCGCGGCGGCGGCCCTCGCCCGCGCCTTCGGGGTGCCTCCCAAGGCCGTACGGGACGGACTGCGGGCCTTCACCCCGGACGCGCACCGCATCGCGCACGTCGCCGACGTGGACGGCGTCGCCTACATCGACGACTCCAAGGCGACCAACACCCATGCCGCGCAGGCTTCGTTGGCGGCGTACGAGTCGATCGTGTGGATCGCGGGCGGGCTCGCCAAGGGCGCCGTCTTCGACGAACTCGTCGCGGCCTCCGCGAAGCGGCTGAGGGGTGTCGTGCTGATCGGCGCCGACCGCGCCCTGATCCGCGAAGCGCTCGCGCGACACGCCCCGGAAGTGCCCGTCGTCGACGTCGACCGGACCGACACTGGGGCGATGCTCGCGGCGGTCCGCGAGGCGCGGGGGCTCGCACAAGCGGGCGACACGGTGCTGTTGGCACCCGCGTGCGCCTCCATGGACATGTTCGTCAACTACAACAAACGCGGGGACGCTTTCGCGGACGCCGTTCGTGAACTGGCCTCCGCCGACGGCTGAGCCGGGCCCGCCCAGCCCGGCGGCCGAGCCGGGTCAACTCGGGAGGGAACACGTGACACGGATCTGGTCGGTCGCCGGGGAAGGCGCCCGCGATGCCGAGTAGCCGTACGAGACGTGCCCCCCTCCAACGCGTCACGCGGCGGCCCCCCGTCCCCAGGCCGCCGCGTGAGAACCCCCTGCGCCGGTACTACCTCCGGGCCCGCAAGGCCTGGGACCGGCCGCTCACCGCGTACTACCTGATTCTCGGCGGCACCCTGCTGATCACCGTGCTGGGCCTGGTGATGGTCTACTCGGCCTCGCAGATCACGGCACTGCAGAAGTCGCAGCCGGGGACGTTCTTCTTCCGCAAGCAGTTCCTGGCCGCCTCCATCGGCACCGTGCTGCTTCTGATCGCCACGCGGATGCCGGTGAAGCTGCACCGGGCGCTGGCCTATCCGATCCTGGCCGGCTGTGTCTTCCTGATGGCGCTCGTCCAGGTCCCCGGGATAGGGCAGTCGATCAACGGCAACCAGAACTGGATCGCCGTCGGCGGCTCGTTCCAGATCCAGCCCAGCGAGTTCGGCAAGCTCGCCCTCGTGCTGTGGGGCGCCGACCTGCTCGCCCGCAAGGAGGACAAGCGGCTGCTCACGCAGTGGAAGCACATGCTGGTGCCGCTCGTTCCGGTGGCGTTCATGCTCCTCGGGCTGATCATGCTCGGCGGCGACATGGGCACCGCGATCATCCTCACGGCCATCCTGTTCGGCCTGCTGTGGCTGGCCGGAGCGCCGACCCGGCTGTTCGTGGGCGTGCTGTCCATCGCCGGGTTCATCGGCTTCATCCTGATCCGGACCAGCGAGAACCGTATGGCCCGGCTGGCCTGTATCGGCGCCACCGAGCCCCGCTCGGGCGGGGTCGACTGCTGGCAGGCCGTGCATGGGATCTACGCCCTCGCCTCGGGCGGAATCTTCGGCTCCGGGCTCGGCGCCAGTGTGGAAAAATGGGGCCAACTCCCGGAAGCGCACACCGACTTCATCTTCGCCGTCACCGGTGAGGAACTGGGCCTCGCGGGGACGCTGTCGGTGCTCGCCCTCTTCGCGGCTCTAGGCTATGCGGGTATCCGCGTGGCCGGACGCACGGAGGACCCCTTCGTCAGGTATGCCGCGGGAGGCGTGACCACCTGGATCACCGCTCAGGCGGTGATCAACATCGGTGCGGTGCTCGGCCTGCTGCCGATCGCCGGAGTCCCGCTCCCGCTGTTCTCCTACGGAGGGTCCGCCCTGCTGCCGACCATGTTCGCCATCGGGCTGCTGATCGCGTTCGCGCGCGACGATCCCGCTGCGCGGGCGGCGCTTGCGATGCGGCAACCCCGCTTTGGTAGAAAGCGGGGCGGCGGCCCTTCGGGGCCCGGGAGATGGAACACGATGCGACGGCGTGCCGCCTCGGCACGCTCGTCCGGAGAGCGGTGAATTTCGGTGCATGTCGTCCTCGCCGGTGGCGGAACCGCCGGTCACATCGAGCCCGCGCTCGCCCTCGCGGACGCCCTGCGCAGGCAGGACCCGACCGTCGGGATCACGGCCCTGGGCACGGAGCGCGGCCTTGAGACACGCCTCGTCCCCGAGCGCGGCTACGAACTCGCGCTGATCCCCGCCGTACCCCTGCCGCGCAAGCCCACCCCCGAGCTGATCACCGTGCCCGGCCGGCTGCGCGGCACGATCAAGGCGACCGAGCAGATCCTGGAGCGCACCAAGGCGGACGCCGTCGTCGGCTTCGGCGGCTATGTCGCCCTGCCCGGCTATCTCGCCGCCAAGCGCCTCGGCGTACCGATCATCGTCCACGAGGCCAACGCCCGCCCCGGCCTCGCCAACAAGATCGGCTCCCGGTACGCCGCCCAGGTCGCCGTCTCCACCCCGGACAGCAAGCTCCGTGACGCCCGCTACATCGGCATCCCGCTGCGCCGCTCCATCGCCACCCTCGACCGGGCCGCCGCCCGCCCCGAGGCCCGCGCCCTGTTCGGCCTCGACCCGAACCTGCCGACCCTGCTGGTCTCCGGCGGCTCCCAGGGTGCCCGCCGCCTCAACGAGGTCGTCCAGCAGGTCGCCCCCTACCTCCAGCAGGCCGGCATCCAGATCCTGCACGCGGTCGGCCCGAAGAACGAACTGCCGCAGGTACACCAGATGCCGGGAATGCCCCCGTACATCCCGGTACCGTACCTGGACCGGATGGACCTCGCGTACGCCGCGGCCGACATGATGCTCTGCCGCGCGGGCGCGATGACCGTCGCCGAACTCTCCGCCGTCGGGCTCCCCGCCGCCTACGTCCCGCTGCCCATCGGCAACGGCGAACAGCGGCTCAACGCCCAGCCGGTGGTCAAGGCCGGCGGCGGACTGCTGGTCGACGACGCGGAACTGACCCCCCAGT
The DNA here is from genome assembly GCF_053592555.1 of Streptomyces sp. NPDC002643. Lineage (NCBI taxonomy): Bacteria > Bacillati > Actinomycetota > Actinomycetes > Kitasatosporales > Streptomycetaceae > Streptomyces > Streptomyces sp. NPDC002643. The sequence goes on along the minus strand of NZ_JBSFVY010000010.1, from coordinate 199,976 downwards.
GGGTCCAGCAGAACGTCCTGCCCGTACTCGCCGACCCGCACCGGCTGTACGAGATGTCCCGCGCCGCCAGCGAGTTCGGCCGCCGGGACGCCGACGACCTGCTGGTGAGGATGGTGTACGAGGCCATCGCCTCGCACCGGCGGTAACACCTCGGCGAGTGAGCCGAAGGGGCGCGTCGGTGTCGAGGGACCGAGCGCGCGGAGGCCCGAAGGGCTGAGCACGGTCGGGGTCTCGACACCGCCACGCGGCGGTAGCCGCACATTGGGCACTGTGGCGCCCCGGAGGCGAGGGAGCCATGAAAGGAGCGCGCGTGGCCGGACCGACCACCGCCGAGCGTGGCGCAGACGAGGATCTGGATTCCGGCCCGCTCCTCGGCGGACGCCGCCCCGGCCCCCGTGTACTCATCGCCGTCGCCGCGGCCCTGGTGCTGCTCGGCGGATTCACGGTGTGGGCGCTGTACGGCTCGTCGTGGTTCCGGACCGAGGCCGTCTCGGTCTCCGGCACCCGTGTGCTGACCGAGGCTCAGGTCCGGGAAGCCGCCGAGGTGCCCGTCGGTGATCCGCTCATTTCCGTCGACCTCGACGGGATCGAAGCGCGACTGCTCAAGAAATTGCCCCGAATTGACTCGGTTGAGGTCATCCGTTCCTGGCCTCATGGAATCGGGCTGAAAGTGAGCGAACGCACTCCGGTTCTCATTGTCGAAGCGGCCGGAAATTCGGGCAAGTACGTCGAAGTGGACGCGAAGGGTGTGCGTTTCGCGACGGTTTCGCGCGCCCCGAAGGGCGTTCCGCTTCTCGAATTGGAGCTGTCTCGTTCCGGTTCCTCCGCAGCCAGTCTGCGGCGATTCGGCGAGGGGCGACTCGTGTGCGAGGCAGTCCGGGTCGCCGACGCCATTCCGGCCGCCGTCGCGCGCGACACCCTGGTGGTCAAGGTCCGTTCGTACGACGCCATCTCACTGGAGTTGACGGACGACCGTACCGTCGCGTGGGGAAGCGCGGAGAAGGGTCGCGCGAAGGCCCGTGCGCTCACCGCCCTGATGAAAGCCGCCCCGGACGCCGGGCACTTCGACGTGAGTGTTCCCACCGCGCCCGCGTCATCAGGGAGTTGACGTACATCCGCGCAGGCCAGCACCCTGGTTGGCTAGCGCTATGGCTGATCACATAGGGTGAAAAGAAAAACGGGAGGTTCGGCGTGTTCGTTGAACGTGCGCCACTTGTCGACTTAGTGTCCTGTTCGGAAGAGTCCAAGGAACAGACACACTGGTAACCCTAAACTTCAGGGTTAGGGTTCGGGTCGGCGTTCGGACCGTCCCACTTCGGCATCAGTCGTCGCATCGCGAGCCCCTCGCGAGACGGCGACACGTAACTCGAGGCGAGAGGCCTTCGACGTGGCAGCACCGCAGAACTACCTCGCAGTCATCAAAGTCATCGGTGTCGGCGGCGGTGGTGTCAATGCCATCAACCGGATGATCGAGGTCGGTCTGAAGGGCGTCGAGTTCATCGCCATCAACACCGACGCGCAGGCGCTGTTGATGAGCGACGCCGACGTCAAGCTCGACGTCGGCCGCGAACTCACGCGAGGCCTTGGCGCCGGCGCCAACCCGGCGGTCGGCCGCAAGGCCGCCGAGGACCACCGCGAGGAGATCGAGGAGGTCCTCAAGGGGGCCGACATGGTCTTCGTGACGGCCGGCGAGGGCGGCGGCACCGGCACCGGCGGCGCACCCGTCGTGGCCAACATCGCCCGCTCCCTGGGCGCCCTCACCATCGGTGTGGTCACCCGCCCGTTCACCTTCGAGGGACGGCGCCGCGCCAACCAGGCCGAGGACGGCATCGCCGAGCTCCGCGAAGAGGTCGACACCCTCATCGTCATCCCGAACGACCGGCTGCTGTCCATCTCGGACCGCCAGGTCTCGGTCCTCGACGCCTTCAAGTCCGCCGACCAGGTCCTGCTCTCGGGTGTCCAGGGCATCACCGACCTCATCACCACGCCCGGTCTGATCAACCTCGACTTCGCCGACGTCAAGTCCGTGATGTCCGAGGCCGGTTCGGCCCTCATGGGCATCGGCTCGGCCCGCGGCGACGACCGCGCGGTGGCCGCCGCCGAGATGGCGATCTCCTCGCCGCTGCTGGAAGCCTCCATCGACGGCGCCCGGGGCGTGCTGCTCTCCATCTCCGGTGGCTCCGACCTCGGTCTGTTCGAGATCAACGAGGCCGCCCAGCTGGTCAGCGAGGCCGCCCACCCCGAGGCCAACATCATCTTCGGTGCCGTGATCGACGACGCCCTCGGCGACGAGGTCCGCGTCACGGTCATCGCGGCCGGCTTCGACGGCGGCCAGCCCCCGGCCAAGCGGGACAACATCCTCGGCTCGGCCGCGGCCAAGCGCGAGGAGCCGGCGCCGGTGCGGCCCGCCGAGACCCGCCCGAGCTTCGGCTCGCTCGGCAGCGTCAAGCCGAAGGAGGAGCCGGTGCCCGCCCCCGAGCCGGTGAACGACCTTCCGCTCTCCCCGCCCGTACCGCCGTCCCGCTCCTACACGGACAGCGCGGCGGAGGAACTGGACGTGCCGGACTTCCTCAAGTGATCCTTCTGACGTGATAACACAGCGCGAGAACACGAGCGGCGCCCACTTCGCCTTCACCGACCGGTGGGGCGGGGTGAGCGCCGCTCCGTATGAGGAGCTCAATCTCGGCGGGGCGGTCGGGGACGACGCCGAGGCCGTACGCACCAACCGGGAGCTGGCGGCCAAGTCGCTGGGCCTGGAGCCGGACCTGGTGGTCTGGATGAGGCAGGTGCACAGCGCCGATGTCGCGGTGGTCGACGGACCGTGGGGTTCCGGCGACATCCCGGCCGTCGACGCGATCGTCACCACCCGGCCCGGTCTCGCCCTCGGAGTGCTCACCGCCGACTGCGTGCCCGTCCTGCTGGCCGACCCCGTCGCCGGAGTGGCGGCCGCCGCCCACGCGGGGCGGCCCGGCATGGTCGCCGGGGTGGTCCCCGCCGCCGTCAAGGCCATGATCGAACTCGGCGCCGAGCCCGCCCGGATCGTCGCCCGCACCGGACCCGCCGTCTGCGGTCGTTGTTATGAAGTGCCCGAGGCGATGCGCGCCGAGGTGGCCGCCGTCGAGCCGACGGCGTACGCCGAGACCAGTTGGGGCACGCCCTCTGTGGATGTGTGCGCCGGAGTGCACTCCCAACTGGAGCGGCTCGGGGTGCACAACTGGGAGCAGTCGCCGGTGTGCACGCTGGAGTCGCGCGACCACTTTTCGTACCGCCGCGACCGCACCACAGGGCGACTCGCGGGATATGTCTGGCTGGGCTGAGGGACATGACGGACCGTAGGGAACAACTCGCCGAAAACCTGGCGAAGGTGGAGCGTCGTATCGCCGAGGCGTGCGCGGCCGCGGGTCGCAAGCGCGACGAGGTGACGCTGATCGTGGTCACCAAGACGTATCCGGCGAGCGATGTGCGGATTCTGTCGGAACTCGGTGTGCGTCATGTCGCCGAGAACAAGGACCAGGACGCGGCACCCAAGGCGGCCGAATGCTCGGATCTGCCCCTTGTATGGCACTTTGTTGGGCAGTTGCAGACCAACAAGGTCCGTTCCGTGGTGCGTTATGCGGATCTCGTGCAGTCCGTGGATCGTTCCAGGCTTGTCACGGCTCTGTCCAAGGAAGCGGTACGCGTCGGGCGCGAGGTGGGGTGTCTCATCCAGGTCGCGCTCGACGCGGACGAGAGCGGACGGGGGGCGCGCGGTGGTGTGGGGCCGGGCGGAATCGAAGAGTTGGCCGACCTCGTCGGGGAATCGCCGGGGGTGCGGCTCGATGGTCTGATGACCGTAGCGCCGCTGGCTGGGGAGTATGCCGGACGGCAACGGGCGGCCTTCGAGCGGTTGATGGATTTGTCGACCCACCTGCGCCGAGCCCATCCGGCTGCGAACATGGTCTCGGCAGGGATGAGTGCGGACCTTGAGGATGCCGTGGCGGCCGGGGCGACACATGTACGCGTCGGCACTGCGGTACTCGGAGTCCGTCCCGGGCTCGGGTAACGTCGCCAAGAAGTCGGACCACAGCAGAAAATATGGTCATTCCGTCGAAGGGCGGGCGCAACGACCTCGTGGATCGCGGGCACTTGGGAAGTCGTCAGTCGATCCACCACAGAGCGGAGGACTCAGAGCATGGCCGGCGCGATGCGCAAGATGGCGGTCTACCTCGGCCTCGTGGAGGACGATGGGTACGACGGCAGGGGATTCGACCCCGATGACGACTTCGAGCCCGAGCTCGACCCGGAGCCCGAGAGGGACCACCGGCGCCACGAGCCGGTGCATCAGGCGCACCAGTCACACCAGCCCCAAAGGGAAGAATCGGTACGAGTGGTGCAGCCGCCGGTGCAGCGCGAACCGGCCTCGCACGCGCCTTCGCTCCCCGCGGAATCGGTGCGACCCGCCCGGATCGCGCCCGTGGCGTCCATCACACAAGAACGTTCGAGTCTGGAGAAAAGCGCACCGGTGATCATGCCCAAGGTCGTGTCCGAGCGAGAGCCTTACCGGATCACCACGTTGCACCCGCGGACCTACAACGAGGCCCGTACCATCGGGGAACACTTCCGTGAAGGCACTCCGGTGATCATGAACTTGACTGAGATGGACGACACAGATGCGAAGCGACTTGTCGACTTTGCTGCCGGTTTGGTGTTTGGTCTTCACGGCAGCATCGAGCGGGTGACGCAGAAGGTGTTCCTGTTGTCGCCTGCTAACGTCGATGTCACGGCGGAGGACAAGGCCCGCATCGCAGAGGGCGGGTTCTTCAACCAGAGCTGAGACGCACCACCGGAACGAAACGCACGAAACGGAAACTGGGGAGAGGTAAGCGCAGATCATGAGCGTGGTCCTGCAAGTCATCTACATCGCGCTGTTCTGCTTCCTCATCGTGCTGATCTTCCGGTTGGTCATGGACTATGTGTTCCAGTTCGCCCGCTCATGGCAACCCGGCAAGGCGATGGTGGTCGTTCTGGAGGCCACCTACACTGTCACTGATCCACCGCTCAAGCTTCTGCGGCGGTTCATTCCGCCGCTGCGTCTCGGGGGCGTGGCGCTCGACCTGTCCTTCTTCGTACTGATGATCATCGTCTACATCCTGATCGCGATCGTTGGTGGTCGGCTGTGATGAGCGATGTGACTAACGTCTTGCCGAATGCCGACGACTACGTTGAGGTGAAGAGATGCCGTTGACCCCCGAGGACGTGCGGAACAAGCAGTTCACGACCGTCCGCCTCCGAGAAGGCTATGACGAGGACGAGGTCGATGCCTTCCTCGATGAGGTCGAAGCCGAACTGACGCGCCTGCTCCGCGAGAACGAGGACCTGCGGGCCAAACTGGCCGCCGCCACGCGCGCTGCTGCCCAGAACCAGCAGAACATGCGCAAGCCTCCGGAGGGCCCCGGCGGTCCGCAGGACCAGCAGCAGGGCGGCATGCAGCAGGGCGGCATGCCGCAAGGGGGCATGCAGCAAGGCGGCGGCATGCAACAGGGCGGTATGCAGCAGCAGGGTATGCGCGGTCCCGGTGGACCCGTACCCGCTGGGATATCGGGCCCGCCGCAGCAGATGGGTGGCCCCATGGGTGGTCCTCCCCAGCTGCCGAGCGGCGCCCCGCAGCTGCCCGCGGGCCCCGGTGGGCAAGGGCAGCAGGGTCCCGGACCGATGGGTCAGGGACCGATGGGCCAGGGCCCCATGGGTCAGGGCCAGATGCAGCCGCAGATGGGCCAGGGCCAGCTCGGCCAGGGTCCCATGGGCGGCCAGCCTCCCATGCAGCAGCAGATGGGTGGCCCGATGGGCGGTCCCATGGGCGGTCCGATGGGCGGCCCCGGTCAGGGTCCCGGTGGCGACAGCGCCGCGCGTGTCCTCTCGCTGGCCCAGCAGACCGCCGACCAGGCGATCGCCGAGGCCCGCTCCGAGGCCAACAAGATCGTCGGCGAGGCGCGTTCGCGTGCCGAGGGTCTTGAGCGTGACGCCCGTGCCAAGGCCGACGCCCTGGAGCGGGACGCGCAGGAGAAGCACCGCGTCGCGATGGGCTCCCTGGAGTCCGCCCGCGCCACGCTGGAGCGCAAGGTCGAGGACCTGCGTGGCTTCGAGCGCGAGTACCGCACCCGTCTGAAGTCCTACCTGGAGTCGCAGCTGCGTCAGCTGGAGACCCAGGCCGACGACTCGCTGGCCCCGCCGCGCACCCCGGCGACCGCGTCGCTTCCGCCGTCCCCGGCGCCCTCCATGGCACCGGCCGGCGCGAGCGCCCCGTCGTACGGCGGCAACCCGGGCGGTATGGGCGGTGGCATGGGCAGCGGCCCGGCGCCGGCCGCCCCGTCCTACGGCGGTCAGCAGCAGATGTCCCCGGCCATGACCCAGCCGATGGCTCCGGTCCGGCCGCAGGGCCCCGGCCCGATGGGTCAGGCTCCCTCGCCGATGCGGGGCTTCCTGATCGACGAGGACGACAACTGACGCATATAGGTACGCCGTAGGCGTCGGCAGCGTTCAGGGCGGGGCCCCGGATTTCGATCCGGGGCCCCGCCCTTTCGCTGTGCGCGGGTGTACGTCGGTGGGGGCGGATGTTCGACGTGCGCGACGCCGAAGGCCTGGGCGCCGAAGAATTCTCGGTGCTCCAGGCCTTCTCAGTGCGCCCGGCGACTGGGGCTGGGCGGGGGGACGTTCCACAGCTCGGCGGTTATGAGGTGCCGCCTGCGCCCACCCGTGCCGCCCCAGCGGCACGATGGCCCGCAGCTGAA
>NZ_JBSFVY010000010.1:103983-193110 GCF_053592555.1 Streptomyces sp. NPDC002643 | reverse complement strand
ATAGGGCGGGTGGGGCAGTGGTGCCTGCGGCACGATTGCCCGCAGTTGAGTAGGGCGGGTGGGGCAGCTGCCTCAGCGGCATGACTGCCCGCAGTTGAGTAGGGCGGGTGGGGCAGTGGTGCCTGCGGCACGATTGCCCGCAGTTGAGTAGGGCGGGTGGGGCAGCTGCCTCAGCGGCATGACTGCCCGCAGCTGAATAGGGCGGGTGGGGCAGTGGTGCCTGCGGCACGATTGCCCGCAGTTGAGTAGGGCGGGTGGGGCAGCTGCCTCAGCGGCATGACTGCCCGCAGTCATGTGAATCAGGCTGCGGGCAGTTCGTGTGCGTCAGATCTTGCGGAGGCGGAATGTCAGGGTCAGGCCTTCGTCCGTGAACGGGGTGCCGTAGCTGTCGTCCGCGTCACCCTCGGCGAAGTCGGTCGCCAGGACCTCGTCGGCGATCAGGGCCGTGTGCTCGGTGAGCGCGGCGGTCACCGCCGGGTCCGTGGAGGTCCAGCGCAGGGCGATCCGGTCGGCCACGTCAAGGCCGCTGTTCTTGCGGGCCTCCTGGATCAGCCGGATCGCGTCACGGGCGAGGCCCGCCCGGCGCAGCTCCTCCGTGATCTCCAGATCCAGGGCGACGGTGGCACCGGAGTCGGACGCCACCGACCAACCCTCGCGCGGGGTCTCCGTGATGATGACCTCGTCCGGGGCCAGCGTGATCGTCTCGCCGTCGACCTCGACCGACGCCGTGCCCTCGCGCAGGGCCAGGGACAGAGCCGCCGCGTCCGCGTTCGCGACGGCCTTCGCCACGTCCTGGACCCGCTTGCCGAAACGCTTGCCCAGGGCGCGGAAGTTGGCCTTGGCGGTGGTGTCGACCAGGCTGCCGCCGACCTCGCTGAGCGAGGCGAGCGACTCGACGTTCAGCTCCTCCGTGATCTGCGCGTGCAGCTCGGGGTTGAGCGCGGCGAAGCCCGCCGCGGCCACCAGCGCGCGCTTCAGCGGCTGACGTGTCTTGACGCCCGACTCCGCGCGCGTGGCGCGGCCCAGCTCGACGAGACGGCGGACCAGGACCATCTGCTGCGACAGCTCCGGGTCGATGGCGGAGAGGTCCGCCTCCGGCCAGGCGGCCAGATGCACCGACTCCGGGGCGCCCGGGGTCACCGGAACGATCAGGTCCTGCCAGACCCGCTCGGTGATGAACGGGGTCAGCGGGGCCATCAGCCTGGTGACCGTCTCGACGACCTCGTGCAGGGTGCGCAGCGCGGCCTTGTCGCCCTGCCAGAAGCGGCGACGGGAGCGCCGTACATACCAGTTGGAGAGATCGTCGACGAACGCCGAGAGCAGCTTGCCGGCGCGCTGGGTGTCGTAGGCCTCCAGGGACTGGGTCACCTGGTCGGTGAGAGCGTGGAGTTCGGACAGGAGCCAGCGGTCGAGGACCGGGCGGTCGGCGGGGGCCGGGTCCGCCTCGGACGGCGCCCAGTTCGACGTACGGGCGTACAGGGCCTGGAAGGCGACCGTGTTCCAGTACGTCAACAGGGTCTTACGGACTACCTCCTGGATGGTGCCGTGGCCCACGCGGCGGGCCGCCCAGGGGGAGCCGCCGGCCGCCATGAACCAGCGGACGGCGTCGGCGCCGTGCTGGTCCATCAGCGGGATCGGCTGCAGGATGTTGCCCAGGTGCTTGGACATCTTGCGGCCGTCCTCGGCGAGGATGTGGCCCAGGCAGACGACGTTCTCGTACGACGACTTGTCGAAGACCAGGGTGCCGACAGCCATCAGCGTGTAGAACCAGCCGCGGGTCTGGTCGATGGCCTCGCTGATGAACTGCGCCGGGTAGCGGGACTCGAAGAGGTCCTTGTTCTTGTACGGGTAGCCGTACTGCGCGAACGGCATCGAACCCGAGTCGTACCAGGCGTCGATGACCTCGGGGACGCGGGTGGCGGTGCTCTCGCAGCCGTCGTGGGGGCAGGCGAAGGTGACCGCGTCGATGAACGGGCGGTGCGGGTCCAGCTGGGACTGGTCCTCGCCGGAGAGTTCGGTCAGCTCCGCGCGGGAGCCGACGCAGGTGAGGTGGTCCTCCTCGCAGCGCCAGATCGGCAGCGGGGTGCCCCAGTAGCGGTTGCGGGAGAGCGCCCAGTCGATGTTGTTGTTCAGCCAGTCGCCGTACCGGCCGTGCTTGACCGTGTCGGGGAACCAGTTGGTGTTCTCGTTCTCCTGGAGGAGGCGGTCCTTGACGGCCGTGGTGCGGATGTACCAGGACGGCTGCGCGTAGTAGAGCAGCGCGGTGTGGCAGCGCCAGCAGTGCGGGTAGCTGTGCTCGTACGGGATGTGCTTGAAGAGCAGACCGCGGGTCTGGAGGTCCTCGGTGAGCTTTTCGTCCGCCTTCTTGAAGAAGACGCCGCCCACGAGGGGGACGTCCGCCTCGAACGTGCCGTCGGGGCGCACCGGGTTGACCACGGGGAGGCCGTACGAGCGGCAGACCTTGAGGTCGTCCTCACCGAAGGCGGGGGACTGGTGGACCAGACCGGTACCGTCCTCGGTCGTGACGTACTCGGCGTTCACCACGTAGTGGGTGCCGCCGTCGGTTTCCGGGAACTCGACGAGTTCGAACGGGCGTTGATAGGACCAGCGCTCCATCTCGGCGCCCGTGAAGGTCTGGCCGGTGGTCTCCCAGCCCTCGCCGAGCGCCTTGGCGACGAGCGGCTCGGCGACGACGAGCTTCTCCTCACCGTTCGTGGCGACGACGTAGGTGACCTCCGGGTGCGCGGCCACGGCCGTGTTGGACACCAGGGTCCATGGGGTCGTCGTCCACACCAGGAGCGCGGCCTCACCGGCGAGCGGACCGGAGGTGAGCGGGAAACGGACGTACACCGAGGGGTCGACGACCGTCTCGTAGCCCTGTGCCAGCTCGTGGTCCGACAGGCCTGTGCCGCAGCGCGGGCACCAGGGCGCCACGCGGTGGTCCTGGACCAGCAGGCCCTTGTTGAAGATCTCCTTGAGCGACCACCAGACGGACTCGATGTACTCGGGCTCCATCGTGACGTACGCGTCGTCGAGGTCGACCCAGTAGCCCATGCGCGTCGTCAGGTCGGAGAACGCGTCGGTGTGGCGGAGCACGGAGTCACGGCACTTGGCGTTGAACTCGGCGATGCCGTACGCCTCGATGTCCTTCTTGCCGTTGAAGCCGAGCTCCTTCTCGACCGCCAGCTCGACGGGCAGGCCGTGGCAGTCCCAGCCGGCCTTGCGGGCCACGTGGTAGCCGCGCATCGTGCGGAAGCGGGGGAAGACGTCCTTGAAGACGCGGGCCTCGATGTGGTGGGCGCCGGGCATGCCGTTGGCGGTGGGCGGGCCTTCGTAGAACACCCACTCGGGGCGGCCCTCGGACTGCTCCAGGCTCTTGGCGAAGATCTTCTGCTCGCGCCAGAAGTCGAGCACGGCGTGCTCCAGCGCGGGCAGGTCCACCTGAGCGGGCACCTGGCGGTAGGTCGGCTCTGTCATGAGCGGGCTTCCTCCAACGGACTTTCTGCCTTCCGTCGGAGGGACGAGAGCCGTATTGCTACGTACGCCGTGTGCGGCGCGCTCCCGCGGTACCACCCTCCTTGGCTCCCCCGCGCGCCGTACGCACCGGTGAGCCCCCTCATTGAGGTCGCGATACCGGGTCTACTCGCCGAGCGCCCATGGGCTCGGGTTTCTTCCGGCGGCTCCGGGGTGATCTTCGCGTCGCGCTCGCCCCCGGGCTTCCACCGTCCCCGGGTCGCTCTTGGCTGCGTACGACGCTACTCGTCCCCATCCACGCTTTTCGCTCCGCCCAGTGTACGGCGCCGTGCCGACAGCGGCCGACCGGTTTTCGGGGGCCGCGGGAGGGGCAGTCGGGGGTGCTCGGCGGTTTTTCGTGGTGGGGGCGCGGTGACCTGGGAGGTGACCCGAATGGAGCGGTCGGGCGTCCGAATCCTGGGACGTTCCGCGCGGCGGAATACCCGGCGGGGAGCTGGGCACAACGCTTGAAGGTTCGTCGCGCGGCGGTCGCGCGGCGGGTGGAATGAGTGGTGCGCCCCGTTGCCGCGGGACTCAGGTCGATTTATCGTCCCAGCACGATTCGCGTGCAAGATCACAATATGTGAAGGGGCCGCGGCCATGGTGGCGAAGAAGACCGCCGAACAGCATTCGGCGTCCGGCAGATCCATGGTGGCCTCCGGCCGTGCGCGTGCCGCCGGCGGTTCGGCCGAGGGTGGCTCCGGCACCGGCGGCGGTGGGGCGGCGGCGAAGGGCGCGAGCGGGAAGAAGCGGGTCGGGGCGGGGGACGGGAAGGGGAAGGGCGAGGAGAAGGCGGCTGAGGAGAAGGCGGGGGCCGAGAAGACCGCCGAGGTGAGCGCGGCTGAGAAGGCGGCCGCCAAGAAGCCGGCGGTCAAGAAGGCGGCGGTCAGGAAGACGACCACCAAGAGGGCGGCCGCGAAGAAGGCGGCGGTCGAGGAGACGGCCACCGGGAAGACGGCGGCCGCTGACGACAAGACGGTCACCGAGGAGACGGCGGCTGCGCAGAAGGCATCCAAGAAGAGCGCGGCCAGGAAGAGCACCTCCAAGGGCGCCTCTGCGAAACGTACGGGCAAGAAGGTGGGCGCGGCCGAGGCCGCCGAGACGACGGGAGCCACGACGGTGGTTGCGAAGAACACTCCTGGTACGGCTACGGCGGCGAAGAAGCCCACCGCCGTTCCCAAGGCGCGGCCCGCCGCCGCCCCCGGCGAGCTGGCGGTACGCCCCGGCGAGGACCCCTGGACACCGGCGGAGGTCGCGGAGGCGCGTACGGAGCTGATGTCCGAGGCGCTGCGGCTGCGCACCGAGCTGGAGGCGTCCGAGCAGGCGCTCACCGGTCTCATGCGGGACTCCGGGGACGGCGCCGGCGACGACCAGGCCGACACCGGGGCCAAGAACATCACGCGCGAGCACGAACTGGCGCTGGCGCACAACGCGCGCGAGATGCTCGACCAGACCGAGCGCGCCCTGGAGCGGCTCGACGCGGGCACCTACGGACTCTGCGAGAACTGCGGCAAACCGATCGGAAAGGCGCGTATGCAGGCCTTCCCGAGGGCCACACTGTGCGTCGAGTGCAAGCAGAAGCAGGAACGCCGCTAGCGATCCTCGTCCGAGCCCCGGGTCCGCATAGGTCGTGTCGTACCTTTGTCCTCAGTCAGGAACCTAGGTTGAGGGACTCACGTGGCAGAGGCGGAGCGCATCATCGGTACGCCGGACATCCCAGGAGCGGCGGGCACGGACCTGGAGCAGCCGCAGCGGTCCGACGGCGGGAACGGCGCCGAGGCGGCGGAGCCGGACACGGGTGCGGGTGCGGGTGCGCGTGGCAAGCGCCGGGTCGCCGTGTTGTTCGGGGTCGCCGTCTTCGCGTACGCGCTCGACCTGATCAGCAAGATGATCGTGGTGGCGAAGCTGGAGCACCACGAGCCGATCGAGATCATCGGGGACTGGCTGAAGTTCGAGGCGATCCGCAACGCGGGCGCGGCCTTCGGGATCGGCGAGGCCTTCACGATCATCTTCACGATGATCGCGGCGGTCGTGATCATCGTGATCGCCCGGCTCGCACGCAAGCTGTACAGCCTGCCCTGGGCGATCGCGCTCGGGCTGCTGCTCGGGGGCGCGCTGGGCAACCTCACCGACCGGATCTTCCGCTCGCCCGGAGTCTTCGAGGGCGCGGTCGTCGACTTCATCGCGCCCAAGGGCTTCGCCGTGTTCAACCTCGCCGACTCGGCGATCGTGTGTGGCGGCATTCTGATCGTTCTGCTGTCCTTCCGGGGGTTGGACCCGGATGGAACCGTCCACAAGGACTGAGGGGCGACCGAGTTATCCACAGGCGCGGTCGGGCGGCTGGTGGGGGTCCGGCATACTCGACGGGTGAGCACGAATCCCGAGATCCGTACCCTGCCCGTGCCCGACGGACTGGAGGGCGAGCGCGTCGACGCCGCCATCTCCCGTATGTTCGGCTTCTCCCGTACCAAGGCCGCGGAGCTCGCCGCGGCGGGCAAGGTGCGGGTCGACGGCACGGTCGTCGGCAAGTCCGAGCGGGTGCGGGGCGGGGCCTGGCTGGAGGTCGAGATGCCGCAGGCGCCCGCGCCCGTGCAGGTCGTGGCCGAGCCGGTCGAGGGCATGGAGATCGTGCACGACGACGATGACGTGGTGGTGATCGTCAAGCCGGTGGGGGTGGCCGCGCACCCCAGCCCCGGGTGGTCCGGGCCGACCGTCATCGGCGGGCTCGCCGCCGCCGGGTACCGGATCTCGACCTCCGGTGCCGCCGAGCGGCAGGGGATCGTGCACCGGCTCGACGTGGGCACCTCCGGGTTGATGGTGGTCGCCAAGTCGGAGTACGCGTACACGTTCCTGAAGCGGCAGTTCAAGGAACGGACCGTCGACAAGCGGTACCACACGCTGGTGCAGGGGCACCCCGATCCGACCAGCGGCACTATCGACGCGCCCATCGGGCGGCATCCGAACCACGACTACAAGTGGGCGGTCACGGCCGACGGCAAGCCGTCGGTCACGCACTACGACCTCATCGAGGCGTTCCGAGCGGCCTCGCTGCTGGACATCAAGCTGGAGACCGGGCGTACGCATCAGATCCGGGTCCATATGTCCGCGCATCGGCATCCGTGCGTGGGGGATCTGACGTACGGCGCCGATCCGACGCTCGCCAAGCGGCTGGGGCTGACCCGTCAGTGGCTGCATGCCGTGCGGCTCGGGTTCGAGCATCCGGGGGACGGGGCTTGGGTGGAGTTCGAGAGCGACTATCCGGCTGATCTGCAGAAGGCCCTGGATCAGGTGCATGAGGATACGTACGCGTGAGACGGTGACGCCGGAACTGCGGGTAGGGCGGGGTGACCGCAGCGGCGGCTGCCGGGGGCCGGTGAGGGGTCAGCTTCGGCCTGTTGGCCTTGGGGGTTCGTGCACTCGGGGGCGGGTGGTGCGGGGAGGGGTGTTGGCCGAGGGTGTGTGGGGGTGGGTCGGGGGGAGGACCGCGTCCGCTGTGTTGACCCGGGGGAGGGCGTGGGGGTGGGTTTCGGTGAGCCAGCGGATCAGTTCCTCGCGGACCGTCACTCGGACCGTCCAGAGGTCGTCGGGGTCCTTGGCCGTGACCATGGCGCGGACCTCCATCGTCGTGGGGGTCGAGTCCGTGACCGTCAGGTCGTAGTGGCGGCCGTCCCAGGCGGGGCAGGCGCGGAGGATGTCGCGGAGTCGGTCGCGCATGTCCGCGAGGGGCGCCGAGTGGTCCACGTGGAGGAAGACCGTGCCGGTCATCTGGGCGCCGCCCCGCGACCAGTTCTCGAACGGCTTCGAGGTGAAGTAGGAGACCGGCATCGTGATCCGGCGCTCGTCCCAGGTGCGGACCGTCAGGAAGGTGAGCGTGATCTCGTCCACCGTGCCCCACTCGCCCTCCACCACGACCACGTCACCGAGGCGGACCATGTCGCCGAACGCGATCTGCAGGCCGGCGAAGAGGTTGCTGAGGGTCGACTGCGCGGCGATGCCCGCCACGATGCCCAGGATGCCCGCCGAGGCCAGCAGTGAGGCTCCGGCCGCGCGCATCGCCGGGAAGGTGAGGAGCATCGAGGCGACTGCCACTACGCCCACCACGGCGGCCACCACGCGCATGATCAGGGTGACCTGTGTACGTACCCGGCGGACTCGGGCCGGGTCGCGGTGGGCGCGGGCGTAGCGGCTGTACGACGTCTCCACGATCGCCGCCGCGATACGGACCACCAGCCAGGCCGTCGAACCGATCAGCACCAGCGTCAGGAAGCGGCCGATACCGACCTCGTATCGCTCCAGGAGCTGGGCCTCGTGGTACGAGCCTCTCAGCAGGGCCGCGCAGAGGACCAGCTGGTAGGGGATGCGGCCGCGGCGCAGCAGGCCCCACAGGGGTGTCTCGTGGTGCCGCTGGTCCGCCTTGCGCAGCAGCAGATCGGTGGCCCAGCCGATCAGGAGCGTGAGGACGACCGAGCCACCGATGACGATCAGGGGGCGGAGTAGGTTCTCCATGCCTTCGAACGTAACCACCGTTCCGGGGTGGTGAACATGTGACTTCCGCCGCGCTGCGGGGGCGACAGGTCGCGGGCGTCCGAGGTGACATGCGCCGTTGTCGTACCCGGCTGGCACCATGGGGCCATGAACATCATGCTCTTCCACTCGACCTATGGCCTCAGGCCCGCCGTGCGGCAGGCTGCGGAGCGGCTGCGGGGTGCCGGACACGAGGTGTGGACGCCGGACCTCTTCGAGGGGCGGACGTTCGAGACCGTCGAGGAGGGCATGGAGTTCAACGAATCGATAGGGAAGGACGAGTTGTTGAAGCGGGCCGTGCTCGCCGCGGCGCCCTACTCGGAGCGAGGGCTGGTGTACGCGGGTTTCTCGCTCGGCGCGTCCGTCGCGCAGACCCTCGCGTTCGGGGACGAGAAGGCGCGGGGGCTGCTGCTTCTGCACGGCACGTCGGACCTCGCGGCCAACGCCTCCGTGGACGACCTGCCCGTTCAACTGCATGTGGCCGAGCCCGACCCGTTCGAGACGGACGACTGGCTGAGCGCCTGGTATCTCCAGATGGGCAAGGCGGGAGCCGAGGTCGAGGTCTACCGGTACGCCGGGGCCGGTCATCTGTACACCGACCCCGACCTGCCGGACTACGACGAGGAGGCGGCCGATGCCACCTGGCGGGTGGCGCTCGGGTTCCTCGAAAGTCTCTAGGGCCGGTCGAAAGGTTTCAGGGGCGGTCAGAAGTCGCTCCAGTGACGGTCAGGCGACGGTCACACCGGGTCGTATGTGCGCTCCACCTTCTGTGTGCCGCTGCGTGTGCGGTACGAGCGGGCCCAGGAGGTGGTGGCGTCGGCCTTGGTGCGGTCGGAGAGGACGTAGTAGTCCATCTGGGCGCGGGCGGCGGTGATGTCCAGGATGCCGTAGCCGTGCCGGTCGGTGTCGACCCAGTGGACATGGCGGTTGGCGGCCCGGATCAGCGGGGCGGCGAGGGCGGAGACGGTGCCCTCGGGGACCTTGACCAGGTCGTCGAGGTTGTCCGAGGTCACCGAGGTGACGACGAACTCCGTGGCGGCGGAGGCGGACAGCGGGTACGTACCGGCGTTGACCGGTACGTCGTTGGCCCAGGCCATGTGGATGTCGCCGGTGAGGAAGACCGTGTTGGCGATCGCGTTCTCGCGCAGATGGGCGAGGAGTTCACGGCGGTCGTCGGTGTAGCCGTCCCACTGGTCGGGGTTGAGGGCGAGGCCGTCCTTGGGCAGGCCGAGCAGTTCCGCGAGCGGTTCGAAGAGGTCGGCGGTGAGATTGCCGAGGGCGAACGGGGCGATCATCACCGAGTTGCCGACCAGGCGCCAGGTGGTGTCGGAGGACTTCAACCCGGCTTTCAGCCAGTCGAGTTGGGCCCGGCCCGTGAGCGTACGGTCCGGGTCGTCGACCTCTCCGTCGCCGATCCCGACCTGCTGCGAGCGGAAGGAGCGCAGATCGAGCAGGGAGAGATCGGCGAGCTTGCCGAAGCGGAGGCGGCGGTAGGTGGTGCCCGCGATGGCCGTGCGCACCGGCATCCACTCGAAGTACGCCTGCTTGGCGGCCGCCTGGCGGGCTGCCCAGGTGCCCTCCGTGCCCTCGGTGTGGTTCTCGGCGCCGCCCGACCAGGCGTCGTTGGCGATCTCGTGGTCGTCCCAGATGGCTATGCAGGGCGCCGCCATGTGCAGGGCCTGGAGGTCCGGGTCCGTCTTGTAACGGGCGTGCCGGACGCGGTAGTCGGCGAGGCTCAGGATCTCGTGGGTCGGCGCGTGCGGACGTATGACCTTCTCGCGGGTGCCGTACTCGCCTGTGCCGTACTCGTAGATGTAGTCGCCGAGGTGCAGCCAGGCGTCCAGGTCGCCGCGCGTGGCCAGATGGCGGTAGGCGGCGAAGTAGCCGGCCTCCCAGTTGGCGCAGGAGACCACGCCGAAGCGCAGGCCCGCCGTGGTGGCGTCGCCGGCCGGTGCCGTACGGGTGCGGGCGGCGGGTGAGTCGACGCCGGCGGCGGAGAAGCGGAACCAGTAGTCCGTGGCGGGCGCGAGGCCCCGTACGTCCGCCTTGACCGTGTGGTCGGAGGCGGCGGTCGCGGTGACCGAGCCCTTGGTGACGACGTTCGTGAACGCCTTGTCGTGGGCCACCGTCCAGCCGACCTCGATGTCGGGGCCGAGTCCTGAGCCGGGTACGGCCTGCGCGGTGGGCGTCACCCGGGTCCACAGCAGGACGCCGTCGGGCAGCGGGTCCCCCGAGGCGACGCCGTGCAGAAACGCGGGGGCGTCGGCGGCGCTCGCGCTCGCCGGGAGGGCGGCGGCCAATGGTGCCGCGAGGACTGCCCCGGCCGCGGCGGCCTTGACGACCGTACGGCGGGGCGGGGCAGACGAGTTGAGGCTGGAGTGATCTCTGCGACTGGTCACGGCCGATGAGATTACTGATGAGTAAGGGGTGGGGGTAAGACGGACGACGTGAAATCCGTCTGATGTTCAGATCGGCGTGTTCTGTTCGTCGGCCGGGGAGTTGGGATCGGCCGCTGGGTTGGGACCGGCCGGTGAGGCTGCCGGGTGTGTGGATCGGTCGGTCGGTGGGGAGGGCGCGGGGGGACGGGGAGCGGTCAGTCGTCGGGGGCGATGTCCGAAGGCGGGTGCGACCGAAAGGGATTCCTTCGGTCGCACCCGCCTTCGACGTGCTCAAGTCCTGGCGGTCGGGGTCACATTGGTGACCCCCGGCCCTACTTGGTGACCCCCGCGTCCTTCAGCGCGGTCTCCCACTCGGCGACCGTCGACGGGTTGGTGATCTTCTTGTCGTTGATCTTGATGGTGGGGGTCGAGTCGACGTCCTTGGCGGTGTCGAAGGACTTGCTCATCTTCATCGCCCACGCGTCGTAGGTGCCCTTCTCCACGGCGTCCTGGAACTTCTTGTTGTTCTTCAGGGCGTCGACGGTGTTGGCGACCTTGATGAGATAGCTGTCCTCGGCGAGTTCGTCGGTCGTCTCCTCGGGGTGGTACTTCGCCGAGTAGAGCGCGGTCTTGTAGTCGAGGAACGCCTCGGGGCTGACGTTCAGGGCGGCGCCGAGGGCGCTCAGCGCGTTCTTGGAGCCCTCGCCGGTGAGCCGGTCGTCGAGGAAGGTGCCGATGGTGAAGGAGAGCTTGTAGTCGCCGTCCTCCATACCCTTGTCGAGGGTCTCGCCGACGGTCTGCTCAAGGCTGGCGCAGGCCGGGCAGCGCGGGTCCTCGTACAGGTGGACCACGTTGTCGGTCTTGGAGTCGCCGATCAGCACGGTGGTGCCGTTCTTGCCCGAGGTGTTGGCCGGGGCCACGACCGTGGCGCTCGCCGCCTCCTCCCACTTCGTGGGCTTGTTGTTCTGGACGACGGCGTATCCGACGCCGCCGGCTATCGCGAGGACGCCGACGATCGAGGCCGCGACGATGAGCTGCCGCCTGACCTTGGCGCGCTTGGCCTGCCGCTCGCGCTCCAGCCGCAGCCGCTCGCGCGCCGCCGACTTGGCCGCATTGCTGTTCCGCTTGCTCATGGGGGTCAACTCCCTGGGGACGCGCGCATCTACCGTGCGCGGAATACATATGTGGAATACGTGTGGATACCGACTGCTCGTGCTCGCAAGCGCTCGGAAGATCGCGCTCGGGAACGTTCGGAAAGAGATCGCGAACGTTCAGGAAGTGGTCACGCGAAGGTGACCGAGCACGGCGGTCCACGCCGTCCCAGGGAGTGGGCGAGGAGAAGGGTGCGCACGGTGGTCTCGCGGTGCACGGCGCGCGCCGGTCGACGCTCCGACCGGGCGGGCCGTACGGCGATGGCGGCGACCACGAGCAGCAGCGGCCGGAAACCGGCGGCGACCGCCGCGCCCAGCAGTTGGCCCAGCGCCCGCTCGCCGCGCCGCAGCCAGGCGGCGGCCAGCAGGCCCACGCCGATGTGCGCGGCCAGCAGCAGCCAGGCGGCGGCCGGTCCGGCGCCCGCCAGCAGCGCGGCGGCCCGATCGGAGCCGTCGGTGACCCGCGCCAAGGGGGCGCCCACGCTGCCGCCGCACAGTACATCGAGGCCGACCTGCCGCAGCGGGCCGGTGACGGGGCCGCCCGCCTCGCCGTAACAGGCGTGCTGGCCCGCGGTGAACACCGTGTCGGCGGCCAGCTCCAGCGGGATCAGCACGGCGGCGATCCGCCCGAAGCGGCGCTCGCTGCCGCCGCCCGCCAGCGCGTACGCGACGACGAAGACGGCGGCGGCGATCACGGCCACGGTGGGCAGCGGCAGCGGGGTTCGGGACAGCAGAACGTGCGACGCGGTGCTGAGCGTCACGACGAGTGCCGTGAACAGCGCCGCGCGTACGGCTCTGAAGGGGGTCCCGGATATGTCCATGGCGTTGGAGAGTGTCGCACGGGTCCACGTAAGGGACCCTTAAAGGGAGCCCCTTGGCCGTGAGGACGGGGCCCTACAGCCCCGGAATCCGGCCGTTGCGGAACAGGTCGACGAATATCTGGTGGTCCGCACGCGCGCGTGCGCCATAGCTGTGCGCGAAGTCCACCAGGAGCGGGGCGAAGCCCTCCTCGTCGGCCGCGAGCGCCGCGTCGATGGCCCGCTCCGTGGAGAACGGCACCAGGGACTGACCGGACAGATCGTCCGCCGCCGCGTGCATCGTGGCCGTGGCCCGGCCGAGGTCGGCGACGACCGCCGCGATCTCCTCCGGGTCGTCGATGTCGCCCCAGTCCAGGTCCACCGCGTACGGCGACACCTCGGCGACCAGCTGGCCGGCGCCGTCCAGCTCGGTCCAGCCCAGCCAGGGGTCCGCGTGTGCCTGGAGGGCGCGCTGGGAGATCACCGTGCGGTGGCCCTCGTGCTGGAAGTACTCCCGGATCGCCTGGTCGGTGATGTGCCGGGAGACCGCCGGGGTCTGCGCCTGCTTGATGTAGATCACGACGTCGTTCTCCAACGCGTCGCTGTTGCCCTCCAGCAGGATGTTGTACGACGGCAGGCCCGCCGAGCCGATGCCGATGCCCCGGCGGCCCACGACATCCTTCACCCGGTAGGAGTCCGGGCGGGTCAGCGAGGACTCCGGGAGCGTCTCCAGATAGCCGTCGAAGGCGGCCAGCACCTTGTAGCGCGTGGCAGCGTCCAGCTCTATGGAGCCGCCGCCCGGCGCGAAACGGCGCTCGAAGTCACGGATCTCGGTCATCGACTCCAGCAGCCCGAACCGGGTCAGCGAGCGCGCGTCCCTCAGGGCGTCCAGCAGCGGGCCCTGGGCCGTGTCCAGGGTGAACGGGGGCACCTCGTCGCGCTTGGCGCCCGTCGCTATGGCGTGGACGCGCTCGCGGTACGCGCCCGCGTACACCCGCACCAGCTCGCTGATCTGCTCGTCGCTGAGTGCCTTCGCGTACCCGATGAGCGCCACGGAGGCGGCGAAGCGCTTCAGGTCCCAGGTGAACGGGCCGACGTAGGCCTCGTCGAAGTCGTTGACGTTGAAGATCAGACGGCCCGTGGAGTCCATGTACGTGCCGAAGTTCTCCGCGTGGAGGTCGCCGTGTATCCACACGCGCGAGGTGCGCTCGTCGAGGAACGGGCCGGAGGCCTTCTCCTCGTCGAGGTCGTGGTAGAAGAGGCACGCCGTGCCGCGGTAGAACGCGAAGGCCGAGGCCGCCATCTTCCGGAACTTCACGCGGAACGCGGCCGGATCGGCGGCCAGGAGCTGGCCGAAGGCGGTGTCGAAGACGGCGAGGATCTCCTCGCCGCGTCGCTCGTCGCTGAGCTGTGGAACCGACATCGCTGGGTGCCTCCAGATGCATACGGGTGGGTCGGATCGTCCAACGTGCGAAGGTACGCGGGAGTGCCCGCGGTCCCTCGATGGAGGTACGCGGGACGCCCCGCGACTCCCCTCTGAAGGTACGGGGGAGGCCGCCTCCGGTGTCAGTGCCGAGGCATAGACTTCGACGCTGTCCCCCCAGACTGTCCGCAGCCCGTCGGGGACCCGTAGTCGATCTGTCGTCCGCTGCCCGCCCGTCGCCCGACCACCGCCCCTCAACGAGGCGCCACGCGCCACACCTGCATATTGGAGGCCGAAACCGTGTCAAAGCCGCCGTTCACGCACCTGCACGTCCATACCCAGTACTCGCTGCTGGACGGTGCCGCGCGGCTGAAGGACATGTTCAACGCGTGCAACGAGATGGGCATGACGCACATCGCGATGTCCGACCACGGCAACCTCCATGGGGCGTACGACTTCTTCCACTCCGCGAAGAAGGCCGGGATCACCCCGATCATCGGGATCGAGGCGTATGTCGCCCCCGAGTCCCGGCGCAACAAGCGCAAGATCCAGTGGGGCCAGCCGCACCAGAAGAGGGACGACGTCTCCGGTTCCGGTGGTTACACCCACAAGACGATGTGGGCGGTGAACGCGACCGGCCTGCACAACCTCTTCCGCCTCTCCTCGGACGCCTACGCCGAGGGCTGGCTGCAGAAGTGGCCCCGTATGGACAAGGAGACCATCGCCAAGTGGTCCGAGGGGATCGTCGCCTCCACCGGCTGCCCGTCCGGTGAGGTCCAGACCCGGCTGCGCCTCGGCCAGGACGACGAGGCACTGAAGGCGGCGGCCGAGTACCAGGACATCTTCGGCAAGGACCGCTACTTCCTGGAGTTGATGGACCACGGCATCGATATCGAGCACCGGGTCCGCGAAGGTCTCCTGGAGATCGGCAAGAAGCTCGGCATCCCGCCCCTGGTCACCAACGACTCGCACTACACGTACGCGCACGAGGCGACCGCCCACGACGCCCTGCTGTGCATCCAGACCGGCAAGAACCTCTCCGACCCGGACCGCTTCAAGTTCGACGGCACCGGCTACTACCTGAAGTCCACGGACGAGATGTACGCCATCGACTCCTCGGACGCCTGGCAGGAGGGCTGCGCCAACACCCTTCTGGTCGCCGAGATGGTCGACACCGACGGGATGTTCGAAAAGCGCGACCTGATGCCCAAGTTCGACATCCCGGAGGGCTACACGGAGGTCACCTGGTTCCGCGAGGAGACCATGCGCGGTATGCACCGCCGGTTCCCGGGGGGTATCCCCGAGGACCGTATGAAGCAGGTCGAGTACGAGATGGACACCATCATCTCGATGGGCTTCCCGGGCTACTTCCTCGTCGTCGCCGACTTCATCATGTGGGCCAAGAACCAGGGCATCGCCGTCGGCCCCGGCCGAGGCTCCGCGGCCGGCTCGATCGTCGCCTACGCCATGGGCATCACCGACCTCGACCCCATCCCGCACGGCCTGATCTTCGAGCGGTTCCTCAACCCCGAGCGCATCTCGATGCCCGATGTCGACATCGACTTCGACGAGCGCCGGCGCGTCGAGGTCATCCGGTACGTGACCGAGAAGTACGGCGCCGACAAGGTCGCCATGATCGGCACCTACGGCACCATCAAGGCCAAGAACGCCATCAAGGACTCCGCGCGCGTGCTGGGCTACCCGTACGCGATGGGCGACCGCATCACCAAGGCCATGCCCGCCGACGTCCTCGGCAAGGGCATTCCGCTCTCCGGCATCACCGACTCCAGCCACCCCCGGTACTCGGAGGCGGGCGAGGTCCGCGGGATGTACGAGAACGAACCGGATGTGAAGAAGGTCATCGACACCGCGCGCGGTGTGGAGGGCCTGGTCCGGCAGATGGGTGTGCACGCCGCCGGCGTGATCATGTCCAGCGAGACCATCACCGAGCACGTACCCGTCTGGGTCAGGCACACCGACGGTGTGACCATCACACAGTGGGACTACCCGAGTTGTGAGTCGCTCGGCCTGCTGAAGATGGACTTCCTCGGCCTGCGCAACCTGACGATCATGGACGACGCCGTCAAGATGGTGAAGTCCAACAAGGGGATCGACATCGATCTCCTCGGCCTCCCGCTGGACGACCCGACGACGTTCGAACTCCTCCAGCGCGGCGACACCCTCGGCGTGTTCCAGTTCGACGGCGGACCCATGCGTTCCCTGCTGCGCCTGATGAAGCCCGACAACTTCGAAGACATCTCCGCCGTGTCGGCCCTGTACCGCCCGGGCCCGATGGGCATGAACTCCCATACGAACTACGCGCTGCGCAAGAACAAGCAGCAGGAGATCACGCCGATCCACAAGGAACTGGAGGAGCCCCTCGAAGAGGTCCTGGCGGTCACCTACGGCCTGATCGTCTATCAGGAGCAGGTGCAGAAGGCCGCCCAGATCATCGCCGGTTACTCGCTCGGCGAGGCCGACATCCTCCGACGGGTGATGGGCAAGAAGAAGCCCGAGGAACTGGCGAAGAACTTCACCATCTTCCAGGCCGGCGCCCGCAAGAACGGCTACAGCGACGAGGCCATCCAGGCCCTGTGGGACGTGCTGGTCCCCTTCGCCGGCTACGCGTTCAACAAGGCGCACTCCGCCGCGTACGGCCTGGTCTCCTACTGGACCGCGTACCTCAAGGCGAACCACCCCGCGGAGTACATGGCCGCCCTGTTGACGTCCGTCAAGGACGACAAGGACAAGTCGGCGATCTACCTCAACGAGTGCCGGCGCATGCGCATCAAGGTGCTCCCGCCGAACGTCAACGAGTCGGTGCACAACTTCGCCGCCCAGGGTGACGACGTGATCCTGTTCGGCCTGGAGGCCGTGCGCAACGTCGGTACGAACGTGGTCGATTCGATCATCCGCTCCCGCAAGGCCAAGGGGAAGTACGGCTCCTTCCCGGATTACCTCGACAAGGTCGAGGCGGTCGCGTGCAACAAGAGGACCACGGAATCGCTGATCAAGGCGGGCGCCTTCGACACCCTGGGGCACACCCGTAAGGGCCTCACCGCCCAGTTCGAGCCCATGATCGACAACGTGGTCGCGGTCAAGCGCAAGGAGGCCGAGGGTCAGTTCGACCTCTTCGGCGGCATGGGCGAGGAGGAGACCACCGAGCCCGGCTTCGGACTGGACGTGCAGTTCACCGACGACGAGTGGGACAAGGCCTATCTCCTCGCCCAGGAGCGGGAGATGCTCGGCCTCTATGTCTCCGACCACCCCCTGTTCGGACTTGAGCACGTCCTGTCCGACAAGGCCGACGCGGGCATCGCCCAGCTCACCGGTGGTGAGCACGCGGACGGCGCGGTCGTCACCATCGGCGGCATCATCTCCGGCCTCCAGCGCAAGATGACCAAGCAGGGCAACGCCTGGGCCATCGCCACCGTGGAGGACCTCGCCGGTTCCATCGAGTGCATGTTCTTCCCGGCGACCTACCAGCTCGTCTCGACCCAACTCGTCGAGGACGCCGTGGTGTTCGTCAAGGGCCGCCTCGACAAGCGCGAGGACGTGCCCCGGCTGGTCGCGATGGAACTCCAGGTGCCCGACCTGTCCAACGCGGGCACCAACGCGCCCGTGATCCTCACCATCCCCGCCACCCGGGTCACCCCGCCCATGGTCAGCCGGCTCGGCGAGATCCTCACCCACCACAAGGGCGACAGCGAGGTCCGCATCAGGCTCCAGGGCCCGACGAAGACGACCGTGCTACGGCTGGACCGCCACCGGGTGAAGCCCGACCCGGCGCTCTTCGGCGACCTCAAGGTGCTGCTCGGCCCGTCCTGCCTGGCGGGTTGAGAACCCTCATGGGTTGAGAACCCGCCCGGGCTGAGAGCCCTCATGGGTTGAGAACCCGCCCGGGCTGAGAACGCTCACGACGCCGAGAAGACCGTACGAGGCCGGGGGCGTGCGTGCGCGAGGGGCGCATCCGGTGTGTCGGATGCGCCCCTCGGTGTATCCGGGCTGCAACAACCCTCAACGCAGAGGTCAGTTGTGACCGAAGCGCTTCTGCTTGCCCTTGCGCGCCACGTCGCCGGGTGTCACCTGCGAGGCCCGCTGCTCGGACTGCGCCTCCAGCGACGACCGCTGGGCCTCCTGCTGACCGCGCTCCGACTGCGAGGCGCGCTGCTGACTTCGGTCCTGCTTCTTGTTCTTGGCCATGGTGATCTGCCTCCTGTGGGGGATCTAGGGGCCAGGGCCGCGACCAGATTCACATAGCACGACAAGCCGCGCATTTCGGAAAATCACCGTCTGTGACGAGAGTTGTCGGAGCGTATGCCGTACCGGAGGGCGCGAGCCGCGAATACGCCACGCCGAAGATCGAGTTCCGGCCGTTAACCTTCGCGAGGTCGGGCAGACTCGAAGGAAGCCCTAAGCACACCTCCCGGAAAGAGGGTGGATCGCGTGGACCGCTGCATCGTCCTGGTGGACGCCGGGTATCTGCTCGGCGCGGCCGCCAGCCTCCTCGCCGGGGAACCCTCCCGCTCCCGAATCACCGTCGACCACACCGCCCTCATCCAGGGGCTGCGCGAGCGAGCCGAGGCCGACACCGAACGGCCCCTGCTGCGCATCTACTGGTTCGACGGCGCCCCCGACCGCGTCCCCCAGCCCGAACACCGCAGGCTGCGCGTGATGCCCCGGGTGACGGTACGGCTCGGCGCGCTGACCCGCAGCGACGGCAGGTGGGCCCAGAAGGGCGTGGACGCCGCCATGCACGCCGAGCTGACCGAGCTGGCCCGTAACCGCGCCTGCTCCGACGTGGTCCTCGTCACCGGCGACGGGGATCTGCTGCCGGGCATGATGGCCGCAAAGGAGCACGGCGTCGCCGTACATCTGTGGGCCGTGCAGGCCGCCGACGGCGACTACAACCAGTCCGAGGACCTGGTCGCCGAGGCCGATGAGCGGCGTGTGCTGGACCGGGCGTGGATCACCCGGGCCGTACGGGCCAAGGAACTCGGCGGGGTGTGCGCTCCGCCGCCGGTTCCCCGGCCGGAGATCGCCGCGATCCTCTCGGCGCCGCTGCCCGAGTCGGCCCTCGCGGCGGCCGAGCGGGCCGGCGGGGAGCCGGAGGCGGCCCCTGCGGGGCCCAACGGCAGCGAGGAGCGGGTGCCGGCCGCCGCCAAGGGCGTACCCACGCCGAAGGACCTCGCCGCGATGCGGGCGCCCGGGGCGCAGTCGGCGCAGCATCCGACGACCGCCACGCTGCGGTGGTCCTCCGACAAGGGATGGGTGGACCGGCCCGGGGCCCCGGCGGAGTCGCCGGACGCGGCTGCCATGCCGACGCTCGCGCAGCTCACGAGTGCGGAGCAGCGGTGGGCCGATCGGGAGGAGGACATCACGACCGTGGGGGGTGACCCCTTTGAGGTCGGGCAGGTGTTCGCTCGGCGGTGGATGTCACGGCTGACCGATCAGTCCCATCTGCAGAAGCTTTCGGGGATGTATCCGCGGGTTCCTCATCGGGTGGACGGGGAGTTGCTGCGGTACGCGGCTCGATTCGGGCTGCTCGCGCACAAGGACGATCAGATCGATGAGCATGACCGGTATGCGATTCGGGCGGGGTTCTGGCGGGAGATCGATGTGAGGACCGCGTCCGGTGTGAACGAGGGCGCCCAGTAGCTCGGGGGCGCGTGTGTCGTGGGCGACTGCGGGCTGGTTGTGGTTGCTCGCGCCCACGCGGCGGAGCCGCATATGTCACAGCCCCGCGCCCCTTAAGGGGCGCGCTGCAGCGGACCCGCGCGCAATGCGGCACCCCGCACCCCGTAGGCTCCTTCCTCGTGAGTACGCGTGTGGCATCGGCGAACCGGCGGAGCGGGGACGTCGTGTGTGCTGTGCGGGGGCTCACCAAGACCTATCCCGCGACCCGGGGGCGGCGGGGGGCTCCGGGGGCGCCCGAGGTGCGGGCCAATGACGGTGTCGGGCTCGATGTGCGGCGTGGGGAGATCTTCGGGTTGCTCGGGCCCAACGGGGCCGGGAAGACCACGCTCGTACGGCAGCTGACCGGGCTGATGCGGCCCGACGACGGGACCGTCGAGATCCTCGGGCACGACATCGTGCGGCACCCGGAGCGGGCCTCGCGGATACTCGCCTATCTGGGGCAGGAGTCGACCGCGCTGGACGAGCTGACCGTGGCCCTCGCCGCCGAGACCACCGGACGGCTGCGCGGGCTCGACGTACGGCGGGCGCGGGCCGAGAAGGACGCGGTGCTGGAGGAGCTGGGGCTGACCGGGCTCGCCTCGCGTCCGCTCAAGAAGCTGTCCGGCGGACAGCGGCGGCTCGCCTGCTTCGCCACCGCGCTCGTCGGGGCACGGCCGCTGCTCGTGCTGGACGAGCCGACCAGCGGTATGGACCCCGTGGCCCGGCGGTCCGTGTGGGCCGCCGTCGACCGGCGCCGCGCCGAGTCCGGCACCACCGTCCTGCTGGTCACCCACAACGTCATCGAGGCCGAGACCGTACTCGACCGGGTCGCCGTCCTCGACAAAGGGCGGGTCACCGCCTGCGACACGCCCGCCGGGCTGAAGGAGAAGGTCGCCGGCGAGGTGCGCGTCGAACTGGTGTGGCGGGAGAAGGCCCCGCTGGACGTGCCCGAGGTCGCCGCGCTGCGCCCGCGCGCCATGGAGTCCGGGCGCCGCTGGACGCTCCGGCTCGCGCCGGAGGAGGCGCGCGCGGTCGTGGCCACGGTCACCGGCGGCGCCGCCTTCGTGGCCCTCGACGACTTCACGCTCGCCACACCGAGCCTGGAGGACGTCTATCTGGCCCTAGGCGGCACCACGGGCGGAGCACAGGGGCTGGTCAAGGGGTGAGGACAGCGGGCGTGAGCCGTGGACCGGCCGGTGCGGGTGTGAACGGCAGGGCTGCCGCAGCCGTACGAAAATGGGCGACAGCCGAAGCGAAGAGGAGCAACTCGACGTGAGTGTCGTACCCGCCGAGATTCTGCCGGGCAGTGCCCTGGCCGCAGAGGAGCGCGTGGAGCGCGGAGCCGCCGAGCTCGGGCCCCGCGCGCGCCTGTGGCCGTCGCTCTGCGCGGTGTACCGGGCGCAGCTCTCGCGGGCCCGGGTCGCGCGGATTCCGCTGCTCTTCGTGGCCACCTTCCAGTCGATCGGGATCATGATCCTGATGCGGGGGGTCGTCGACGGCGGGGCCGAGGCGCGGGCCGTCGTGGCCGGTTCGGCGGTGCTCGTGGTCGCCTTTGTCGCGCTGAACCTGCTCGCCCAGTACTTCGGGCAGCTCCGGGCCAGCGGCGGGCTCGACCACTACGCCACGCTGCCCGTGCCGCCCGCCGCCGTGGTGCTGGGCGCGGCCGGGGCGTACGCCTCCTTCACCGTGCCCGGGACCGTGGTCACGGCCGTCTTCGGCTGTGTGCTCTTCGGGCTGCCGCTGGCCCATCTGTGGGTGCTCGTCGCGGTGATCCCGCTCGCCGGGGCCGCGCTCGCCGGGCTCGGCGCCGCGCTGGGGCTGCTCGCGCCGCGGCCCGAGCTGGCCACCGTCCTCGGGCAGTTGGGCATGTCGGCGGCGCTGCTGCTGGGTGTGTTGCCGGCCGACCGGATGCCGGGCTTCATCCAGTTCGCGCGCGATCTGCTGCCCTCCACGTACGGTGTCGAGGCCTTCGCCCGGACGTTCGGGCCGAATCCGGACTGGGCGCTCGTGCTCGGTGATCTCGCCGTCTGCGCCGGCGTCGGGGGCGTCTCGCTCGCCGTCGCCACCTGGGCGTACCGGCGGGCCGCCGTCCGGTGACGCGCCGCACAGCCGCGCCTGGCACGATGTCAGAGTGACCCAACCGTTTACTCCGCCTCCGCCGCCGCACCACCAGCCCCCGAACGACCCGTGGGCCCCGCCGCCCACGAGCGGTGGGGGAGCGGGACACGCCGGGCATGAGCCAGGCGGCTCCGGGGACGGACCCGGGATGGCGCGACAGATCGCCGAGGCCGCCGTCCTCATGGTGGTCATGGCGCTGGTCGGCGGGGTCGCGCTCGGGCTGCTGTGGTGGTGGCTGGCGCCCCACGTACCGCTTGTCTCCGACGGGTCGGCCGTCTACCTCAAGGACACCGAGGGGGAGCAGGCCGTCGGGGTCGACGGGACGTTCGTCCTGCTGGCCCTGGGTATCGGCGCGCTGAGCGGGCTCGTGTTGTTCCTCGTGCGCAGGCACGGCGGGGTGCCGCTGGTCGTCGCCCTCACGCTGGGCGGGCTGCTCGGTGCCGCTCTCGCCTGGCGGCTCGGGGTGTGGCTCGGGCCCGAGGCCGATGTGGCGGCGCGGGCCAAGGAAGTGGGGGCGGGGGTTACGTTCTCGGCGCCGCTGAAGCTTGGGGCGAAGGGGGCGTTGCTGGCGTGGCCGCTGGCCGGGGTGCTCGTTCATCTCGGGTTGACCGCGTTGTTCGGGCCCCGGGACCCCGATCCGTATGAGCGGTCGCCGGAGTACAAGGACGGGTATGGGGCGCAGGCGGGGCCGCCGCCAGCTGGTTGAGCTGCCTTTTTCTCGCCCCCGCCGTCCTTGCCCTCCCCCACTCTCGGCTTCGCTCGAGCGGGGGGCCCCATCATCCCCAGGGGCTGCGCCCCTTCGACCCGCCGGGTACGGGTGGGTAGGTGTGCGTGGGCGTCTGCGGGTTTGTCGTGGCTTGTCGCGCAGTTCCCCGCGCCCCCTTCAGGGCGCGAGGTACCGCCTGGTTGTCAGGGGGCGTAGGCCCTTCGGAGGCGTGGGAAACGCGCGGACGACTGCCCTCGCCCGCACCTGGCCGGGGCCGTCTACGCGGGTCGGCGGCCGTGGTTGGAGCGGGCCTTCCTCACTCGCCACTTGCGTTTGCGGGTTCTTTTCGACATGTCCTCGTACCTAGTCGAGGACGGGGGAGTCGTCGAGGGGTCACGCACGGGCGATCGGGGCGGAGACGGCCTCCGTGAGGGTCCGGAGGTCTCCGGGGGACAGTTCGACCTCCAGTCCCCGGCGGCCGGCCGAGACGCAGATCGTGGTGTGGGCGTCCGCCGACGCGTCCAGCACCGTGCGGAGCTTCTTGCGCTGGCCGAGAGGGGAGATACCGCCCCGGACATAGCCCGTCGTGCGCTCGGCCAGCGTCGGGTCGGCCATCGCCGCACGCTTGCCGCCCACCGCCGTGGCCAGCGCCTTCAGGTCCAGCGACCCCGCCACCGGGACGACCGCGACCACCAGGGCCCCGTCGACGTCCGCCACCAGCGTCTTGAACACCCGTTCGGGTGACACGCCCATCGCCTCGGCGGCCTCCTCGCCGTACGAGGGGTGGGCGGGATCGTGCTCGTAGGAGTGAACCGTGAAGTCCACGCCCGCCCCTGTCAGGGCCACCGTCGCGGGCGTCCCCCCGGCCTGCTGCTTCTTCGCCTTCTTCGCCATCCCAGCCAGTTCCCGATCTTCGAATTCCATGCCCGAGTGCTTGGGCCGCCGAGCCGCGCGGCGCCCGTTCGAGCCCCCGGGCCCCGTCAGCCGCCAGAGCCTGCCCGGTCGGCCGCCAGGGCTCGCCCAGTTAGCCGCCGGAGCCCCGTCGGTGGCGCGGACGCGGCCTGCCCCGTCAGTTGAGGCTCGTCGGTCCCCGGGTCAGTTCCGCCGCCGGCAGTGACGGCAGGCTACGGATGATGGCGGACTCGGCGCGCAGCAGTTTCAGTTCGTCGCGGAGGCGGGACGCGGTGTCGGGGGCTTGGAGGAGGCGTTGCTTGGCCGGCGTGTCGAGCATCATGGCCGCGGCGACCAGGTACGAGACGACCGCCGGCTCGTCCGGGAGGTCGGCGCCGGTGGACAGGGAGCGTTCGCGGGCACCCGCGAGCCGCTTCTGGTACTGGCGGAACGCCCGAAGCACACCCTCCGCCAGCGCGCCCGCCTCGTCGCCCGGGTCCTCCGCCAGCTCCTCCAGCTCCGCGACCAGGAACGGGCCCGTGGCGTCCACGGAGAGCAGCCGCACCCGGGTGGTGCCGGTGGCGAGGACCTCGTACGTGCCGTTGTCCCGTTCCCGGATGGTGGCCGCGTCCGCGATACAGCCCACGGAGTGGAACGCCTTGACGGGGTCGTCGCCGAAGCCCGCGGTCGGGCCGCGCTCGGGAAGGGCCGTCGGGTCGGGCATGCCGGGCGCGCTCGGCGCCACCTCGTGGCCGTCGCGGATGGCGACGACGGCGAAGCGGCGGGGTTGGTCCTCGGGGGTCTTCAGCAACTCGCGCATCATGGCGCGGTAGCGCTCCTCGAAGATGTTCAGAGGAAGCACGAGCCCCGGGTACAACACCGAGTTCAGGGGGAAGAGCGGCAGCCGGACGGTGGTCACGAGGGCAGAGCCTAATGGTCGTCGGGGCGGGCGCGTTCGCTCCCGCTCGTTTGTGACCTCCCCGTACCGCGCGTACGCCCCACCGGCCCCCTCCTCGTCGGCGTTCCCGTCCCGCCCCGCAGCGGCATCGTGGACGCCACCTCCAGCCGTACGCCGTCCCGCAGTTCCAGGAACTGGCCCAGCGGGTCGTCGGAGACGCGGTCCCAGGGGAACGAGGTGGCGTACGGGCCGATCCTGCGCAGCTGTTCGAGGGCTTCCGGCCAGCGTTCGAGGCGTACGAGGACGTAGGTGAGGAGGTTGCGGACCTCGGCGGGCCAGGGGTCGCCGGGCTCGTACGCGGCGGAGAGCGCGATCGCCCGGTCGGCGGCCTCGTCGAGGCGGGAGCGGGCCACCTCGGGGCCGCCGCCCTCGGTGAGACGGGCGAAGGCGGCGCGGACCGGGAGGGCCTGGACGAGGGAGCCGGGCAGCGCGTCCTCGGCGGCCCGCTCGGCGAAGTCGAAGCACTCCCGGTGAGGGCCATGGGGCGCGTGGGGGAGGTCGTCGCGGACGGCACGGTGGGAGGTCGAGAGGTACTTGAGCGCCGCGACATGGCAGCCGTAGTGGTGCGGGGAGCGGCGGACCGCCTCCGCCCACAGCTGTTCGAAGGCGGCGGGGCCGAGGCCCGTGCCCCGGGCGTGGTCGAGGGCGATCCGCCAGGGCACCGGATCGCGTGGCTCGCCCTCGGCGGCGGCGGTGATCAGCGGGCCGGCCTCGCGCAGCAGTTCGGCGCGGGCGGGGGAGCGCCAGCCTCGGGCCACCGCCAGCTGGGCCTTGACCAGCAGGACGTCCGGGTCGTGCGGGGCGGCGTCCTGCCAGCTCAGCAGCCAGTCGTCGCGGGAGTGGGCGAAGGCCGCCAGCCGCAGGGTGTATCGGTCGCGGTTCTCCCACTCGGCGGATTCCCGGGTGGTGGTGAGGAGCTTCGCCACGGGCTTGTGGTCGCCGCGGCCCGCCGCCACGAGCGCCGGTCCGAGCCGTTCGTCGGGGGCGTCGAGCAGCACCTCGTCGTCGGCGGGCAGGCCCTCGGCGAGCCGTGAGGTGTGCCGTGCCATCCGGGCCGTACGGATGAGCGCACGCCAGAGGTCCATGGGCGCGGAACACCTCCTTGCGCCTGAACCGGCGCCGCTCTCGCGGACCGGGTACTCGCCGTCGTGGTCACGCGGTTGATGGTTCGCTTGCAAGACGACGGGCGGTCGGGCCGGGTTGTGCCCCTCCAGATTACTTTTCAGTTCCCCCGCAACAGCTCCTGCTCTCCTTTCCGGTCCGCTCAGTTCCTGCTCAGCAGCCGGGTCGCGCCCGCCGCCACCGTCGTCGCGAGAATCCAGCCCAGCAGGATCACCACGGCCGCCAGCCACTGCCAGCCGCCGCGCAGCTGCCAGTAGCCGACCTGGCCGAGATCGATGACCGGGAGCAGCAGATCCAGGGCGAACAGGGACGGGCTCCAGTGCGGATGCTCGCCGCTCTTGATCGGCGGATGGTCGGCGTGCGAGAAGGCGTACGAGGTCAGCGCCCACAGCACGGCCATCCACACGGCCGCCCGGCCCGGCCGGTATCCGTAGGCGACCGTCCAGTCCTGTACATGGCCCCAGATCTTGCCCGCCAGCGGCAGGTTCTCCCGCCGGTGGCGCTGCTTGGCGAGGAGCACCTCGCGGGCGCCCTCGTCGTCGCCGCTGATCCGCAGTACCGTCGCGAGCCGCTCGTACGGCTCCGGGCTGTACTCGGCGGTCGCCGCCGCCACCCACTCCAGCCGCTTCTCCAGCGGGAACCGGCCGCGCGGGACGAGGGTCTCGTACTGGAAGCCGCCCATGTGGAGATTGCCCGTGCCGGGCCAGCTGTCCGCCTCGTCGATCAGGACGCCCACACGGGCGCCGTTCAGTACGACCTTGCCGCGCTCCGGTCTGTCGCAGAGGAAACGCAGCTCGGGTGCCTGGACGCGGCGCAGGGACAGCTCTTCGTCGTCCTTGAGGGTGAACCGGGCCCGCTCCAGGTCGACGGCGTCCCCGAACCGGCCGTCGTCCAGCCGGACCCCGCCCTCGCAGGTGAACCGCTGCACCCGGGTGCCACGCGCGGGCGTGGTGCCGCTGGTGTAGAGGGGGTTGCCTATGCCGGCGGGGGTCAGATACAGCGTGCGTTCGACGGTCAGCTGGGGGGCGTTGAAGGCCCGGCGGCTGTACGGATTGGTCAGCTTGCTGCCGCGCAGGCTCAGCGAGGCACCGATGGTCGCGCCGCGCAGGCTCAGCTCGCCGTGCGACTCCAGCATCTCGGCCTGCATGTCCTGGGCGACGGTCAGCCCGTCCGCCGAGATCGAACGGCCGTGCCGGTCGCGGTAGACGATCGCCTGGTTGAGCAGCAGATCCGTGCCGATGTGGGCGTCCGCGAGCCGTACGCCGTTGTGGAAGCGGCAGCGCGGCAGATGCAGATCGCCCTCCGTCTGCAGCCGGGCCGCCTCAAGCCGCGGCACCGAGCAGTCCACCAGCCGCACGGTCGTGAACCGGGCCTCCGGCAGCAGGATCTCCTTCTCGAACCGGCAGCCCTTCATCTCCACATACGGCACCACCTGGCCGCCCGCCAGCTCCAGCGTGCCCTTGATCTGGACGCCGATCAGCTTCAGCGCGGAGACCCGGCCGGTCAGCGCGGGCGGTCCGTCCAGCAGCAGCCAGGCCACGACCCTGGCCCGGACCGTGCGCTCGGGGCCCCAGGGGTGGCCGCCGTGCGGATCGTCCTCGGTGCTGTCGCCGCTGCGCAGGTCGTAGACGCTGCCGTTGCGGAACGCCTGCCACATGCCGGTCTCGGCGGCGGTCAGGTCGTCCGGCGGCTCCCCGTCCCGGACGCCGGAACCCTCGGTCACGGCTCTTCACTTCCTCCCCCGTTGTGCGCGGACATCCCGGCTACCCGCCGGTTTCGTACGTCTGTCCCATGCCCGCTGAGTGACGCTCTGAACGCTCAACGTGATGCTGATCTTCCGAGTTCCCGTGTCATTCCCTGACGCGATCGACGGGCGATCCGTTCCATCCCTTGGAACGCGCGGACGACGGCCGACACGGGTCTGAGAGAATTGAGCCTGTGATCTCTCGAATCGATCTGCGCGGCGACGCCCTCCCCGAGGGTCCTGCCCTGCGCGACCTGCTGCCCCGAGCCGACTTCGACGTCTCGGCCGCCCTGGAGAAGGTGCGTCCGATCTGCGAGGCCGTGCATCATCGGGGCGACGCGGCGCTGATCGACTTCGCGGAGAAGTTCGACGGCGTACGTCTGGAGTCCGTGCGGGTCCCGGCCGAGGCCCTCACCGAAGCGCTGGAGCGACTCGACCCGGCCGTCCGCGCGGCCCTGGAGGAGTCCATCCGCCGCGCCCGTGTCGTCCACCGCGAGCAGCGGCGTACGACCCACACCACCCAGGTCGTCCCCGGCGGCACCGTCACCGAGAAGTGGGTACCGGTCGAGCGCGTCGGCCTCTACGCCCCCGGCGGCCGGTCCGTGTACCCGTCGTCCGTGATCATGAACGTGGTCCCGGCGCAGGAGGCAGGCGTCCCGTCGGTCGCCCTCGCCTCCCCGGCGCAGGCCGAGTTCGGAGGGCTGCCGCACCCGACGATCCTCGCGGCCTGCGCGCTGCTCGGCGTCGACGAGGTGTACGCGGCCGGCGGCGCCACCGCCGTCGCGATGTTCGCGTACGGCACTGAGTCGTGCCCGCCCGCCCCCATGGTCACCGGGCCCGGCAACATCTGGGTGGCCGCCGCCAAGCGGTACTTCACCGGGGTCATCGGCATCGACTCCGAGGCGGGCCCGACCGAGATCGCGGTCCTCGCCGATGACACCGCCGACCCGGTGCACGTCGCCGCCGACCTGATCAGCCAGGCCGAGCACGACCCGCTGGCCGCCGCCGTCCTCGTCACCGACTCCGCGGCACTCGCCGACGCCGTCGAGAAGGAGCTCGCGCCCCAGGTCGAGGCCACCAAGCACATCGAGGACCGGATTCGTCCGTCGCTCGCCGGCCGGCAGTCCGCGATCGTCCTGGTCGACGGCATCGACGAGGGCCTGCGGGTCGTCAACGCCTACGGCGCCGAACACCTGGAGATCCAGACGGCGGACGCGGCGGCGGTGGCCGAGCGCGTCGTCAACGCGGGCGCGATCTTCATCGGCCCGTGGGCGCCGGTCTCCCTCGGCGACTACGCGGCCGGCTCCAACCACGTGCTCCCGACCGGCGGGTGCGCCTGCCACTCCTCCGGTCTGTCCGTCCAGTCCTTCCTGCGCGGCATCCACATCGTCGACTACACGAAGGACGCGCTGGCCGAGGTCGCGCACCACGTGGTGACGCTGGCGGAGGCGGAGGACCTGCCCGCGCACGGCGCGGCGATCAAGGCAAGGTTCGGCTGGAAGGTACCCGAGGGCAAGTGAGCGACGTACGCATCGACGATCTCCCCGTACGCGAGGAGCTGCGCGGCAAGACCCCCTACGGGGCGCCCCAGCTCGACGTCCCCGTACGGCTGAACACCAACGAGAACCCCTACCCCCTGCCCGAGCCGCTGGTCGAGCGCATCGCCGAGCGGGTCCGGGAGGCGGCGCGGAACCTCAACCGCTACCCGGACCGGGACGCGGTGGAGCTGCGGACGAGGCTCGCGGAGTATCTGACGAAGACCTCCGGTCACGAGGTCGGCCCGGCCAACGTGTGGGCGGCCAACGGCTCCAACGAGGTCATCCAGCAGCTGCTGCAGACCTTCGGCGGGCCCGGCCGTACCGCGATCGGGTTCGAGCCGTCGTACTCGATGCACGGCCTCATCGCGCGCGGTACGGGCACGGGCTGGATCTCCGGTCCCCGCAACGACGACTTCACCATCGACCTCGCGGCGGCTCAGCGGGCCGTCGCCGAGCACCGGCCGGACGTCGTCTTCATCACCAGCCCCAACAACCCCACGGGCAACGCGGTCCCGACGGACACCGTCCTCGCGCTGTACGAGGCCGCGCAGGCCGCCAAGCCGTCGATGGTCGTGGTCGACGAGGCATACATCGAGTTCAGCCATGGCGACTCGCTTCTGCCGTTGATCGAGGGGCGACCGAATCTGGTCGTCTCGCGCACGATGTCGAAGGCTTTCGGCGCGGCGGGCCTCCGCCTCGGCTATCTCGCCGCGCACCCGGCCGTGGTGGACGCGGTCCAGCTCGTACGACTGCCGTACCACCTCTCGGCCGTCACCCAGGCGACCGCGCTGGCCGCCCTGGAGCACACCGACACCCTGCTCGGCTATGTCGAGCAGCTGAAGACGGAACGGGACCGACTGGTCGCCGAACTGCGCGCCATCGGCTACGAGGTGACCGAGTCCGACGCCAACTTCGTGCAGTTCGGCCGTTTCGAGGACGCGCACGAGGCGTGGCGGAAGATCCTCGACCGGGGCGTCCTGGTCCGGGACAACGGCGTACCGGGGTGGCTGCGGGTGTCCGCCGGAACCCCGGCCGAGAACGACGCGTTCCTCGACGCGGTACGTGAACTGAAGAAGGAGCAGAAGGCATGACTCGCGAAGGGCGCCTCGGAAGAATCGAGCGAGTGACCAAGGAGACGTCGGTCCTCGTCGAGATCGATCTCGACGGCACCGGCAAGACGGAGGTCTCCACCGGGGTCGGCTTCTTCGACCACATGCTCGACCAGCTCGGCCGGCACGGTCTGTTCGACCTGACCGTGAAGACCGAGGGCGATCTGCACATCGACTCGCACCACACCATCGAGGACTCCGCCCTCGCCCTGGGCGCCGCCTTCAAGCAGGCGCTCGGCGACAAGGTCGGCATCTACCGCTTCGGCAACTGCACGGTCCCGCTGGACGAGTCCCTCGCCCAGGTGACGGTGGATTTGAGCGGCCGGCCGTACCTCGTGCACACCGAGCCCGAGAAGATGGCGCCGATGATCGGCGAGTACGACACCACGATGACCCGGCACATCCTGGAGTCCTTCGTCGCCCAGGCCCAGATCGCGCTGCACGTGCACGTGCCGTACGGGCGCAACGCGCACCACATCGTGGAGTGCCAGTTCAAGGCGCTCGCGCGGGCACTGCGTTACGCCTCCGAGCGCGACCCGCGCGCGGCAGGCATCCTGCCCTCCACCAAGGGCGCGCTGTGAACGGGCTGTCGACCGTCCTGATCGTCGTCGGGCTCTTCCTGGTCGGCGGGATCATCTCCTTCGTCAAGCAGGGGATGCCGAGAAGTCTGATCACGCTGTTGTCGATAGGCGCCGCGATGTGTCTCGTCGCGGGCGTCCTGAGGCTGGAGGTGTGGAATTGAGCACCGGAAGCACCACCCCTTCGAAACGAGTAGTCGTCTTTGACTACGGCTTCGGCAATGTGCGCTCCGCAGAGCGTGCTCTCGCGCGCGCGGGTGCCGAGGTCGAGATCACGCGTGACTTCGACAAGGCCATGAACGCGGACGGTCTGCTCGTGCCCGGTGTCGGCGCCTTCGCCGCGTGCATGAACGGCCTCAAGGAGGCGCGCGGCGACTGGATCATCGACCGTCGGCTCTCCGGCGGCCGTCCGGTGATGGGCATCTGCGTGGGCATGCAGATCCTGTTCGCACGCGGCATCGAACACGGCGTGGAGACCGAGGGCCTCGACGAGTGGCCCGGCGCGGTCGAGCCGCTCCAGGCGGAGATAGTCCCCCACATGGGCTGGAACACCGTCGACGCCCCCGAGGGCTCGGAGCTCTTCGCGGGACTCGACGCCGACGCGCGCTTCTACTTCGTGCACTCCTACGCCGTCCACGACTGGTCCTTGGAGACGCACAACCCGGCCATGACCGCGCCCAAGGTCACCTGGTCGACCCACGGCAAGCCCTTCGTGGCGGCCGTCGAGAACGGCGCGCTGTGGGCCACTCAGTTCCACCCCGAGAAGTCCGGCGACGCCGGAGCGCAGCTGCTGACCAACTGGATCGGAACCCTCTGATGTCTTCGAACCCCTCAGGACGGCTCGAACTCCTGCCCGCCGTGGATGTCCGCGACGGCCAGGCCGTTCGGCTCGTGCACGGCGAGTCCGGCACGGAGACCTCCTACGGCTCGCCCCTGGAGGCCGCCCTCGCCTGGCAGCGCGCGGGCGCCGAGTGGCTGCACCTGGTCGACCTGGACGCCGCGTTCGGCACGGGCGACAACCGCGATCTGGTCGCCGAGGTCACCCGGGCGATGGACATCAAGGTGGAGCTGTCCGGCGGCATCCGTGACGACGCCTCCCTGGCGAAGGCCCTCGCCACGGGCTGCACGCGCGTGAACCTCGGTACGGCCGCCCTGGAGACCCCCGAGTGGGTCGCCAAGGTCATCGCCGAGCACGGCGACAAGATCGCGGTCGGCCTGGACGTACGCGGTACGACGCTGAAGGGCCGTGGCTGGACCCGCGACGGCGGCGACCTCTACGAGACGCTGGAGCGCCTCGACAAGGAGGGCTGCGCCCGCTACGTCGTCACCGACATCGCCAAGGACGGCACGCTCCAGGGGCCCAACCTGGAGCTGCTGAAGAACGTCTGCGCGGCGACGGACCGCCCGGTCGTGGCCTCCGGCGGTGTGTCGTCCCTGGACGACCTGCGCGCCATCGCCGAGCTGGTGCCCCTCGGCGTCGAGGGTTCCATCGTCGGGAAGGCCCTGTACGCGAAGGCGTTCACCCTGGAAGAGGCCCTGGAGGCAGTGTCATGAACGTCATGAGAACGGACGCGGTGTCATGACGTCCGATGCCGTGCGGCGCGTGCAGAGCGGGAGCCCCTGGGAGGAGTCCTTCGGCTTCGCGCGCGCCGTCGCGGCGGGCGACCGCGTCCTGGTGGCGGGCACCACGTCCTTCAAGGGCACTGTCCTGTACGGGGAGGGCGACCCGTACGAACAGGCCAAGGTGGCCTTCGCCGGCGCGATCGAGGCGCTCGGGGAGTTCGGGCTCGGTGTCGAGTCCGTGGTCCGTACGAGGGTGTATCTGGCGCATCTGCGGGACGTCGACGAGGTGGGGCGGGCCCACAAGGAGATCTTCGACCCCGTGCGCCCGGCCGCGACCCTGCTGGTCGTGGAGGGTTTCGTCGACCCGCGCATCCTCGTCGAAGTGGAAATCGAAGCATTCAGAGGTCCGAGGCCTTCGGAGACCCCCGGAAAGCCCTCGGGAAGCACTGGTTAGGAGCCGTGGATTCATGACCCTGGCGGTCCGAGTCATCCCCTGCCTGGACGTGGACAACGGCCGGGTCGTCAAGGGGGTCAACTTCCAGAACCTGCGTGACGCGGGCGACCCCGTCGAGATGGCCAAGGTGTACGACGCCGAGGGCGCCGACGAGTTGACGTTCCTGGACATCACCGCGTCCTCCGGCAACCGCGAGACCACGTACGACGTGGTGCGCCGCACCGCCGAGCAGGTGTTCATCCCGCTGACGGTCGGAGGCGGTGTCCGTACGGCCGAGGACGTCGACAAGCTGCTGCGGGCGGGCGCCGACAAGGTGGGCGTCAACACCGCGGCGATCGCCCGCCCCGACCTCATCCGTGAGATCGCCGAGCGCTTCGGCCGTCAGGTGCTGGTCCTGTCGGTCGACGCCCGCCGTACCGAGTCCGGCACCTTCGAGGTCACGACCCACGGCGGCCGTCGTGGGACGGGCATCGACGCGGTCGAGTGGGCCCACCGCGCCGCCGAGCTCGGCGCCGGCGAGATCCTGTTGAACTCGATGGACGCCGACGGCACCAAGGACGGCTACGACCTGGAGATGATCCAGGCCGTACGCCGCCACGTCACGGTCCCGGTGATCGCCTCCGGCGGCGCCGGCAAGCTCGCCGACTTCCCCCCGGCCGTCGAAGCGGGCGCCGACGCCGTCCTGGCGGCGTCGGTCTTCCACTTCGGCGACCTCCGCATCGGCGAGGTCAAGGGGGCGCTGCGGGGAGCGGGGCATGCGGTGAGGTGACGCCGTCGGACGTCAGCCGCCCTCGGCGCGACTGACGCCGTTCGTGGGCCTCTTCTGCCTTGGTGTAAGCCCCGTTCACCTGGTGAGCGGGGCTTACTCGGCTCAGATGCCCAGTTGCTTCGTGTCGCTCACCTTGGTGATCGCGTCCTTGTCGCCCTCCAGCTCCACGTCGGCCACCTGCTGGCGGCCGTAGAGGAAGAGGAGCAGTTCCGAGGGTTCGCCGGTGACGGTGACGACGGGGGTGCCTTTCTTGGCGACCGCTGTGCGGCCGTCGGGGCGGCGGAGGACAAGGCCGGTGGGGGAACCGCGGCCCATGAGACGGGCCGTGCGCTCCAGACGGGACCACAGGGCGTCCTGGAAGACGTGGTCGAGCTCGCGCGGGGACCAGTCCTCCTGGGCGCGGCGGATGTCCTCGGTGTGGACGTAGAACTCGATCGTGTTGGACGCCTCGTCGATCTGCTTGAGGGAGAAGGGCGAGAAACGCGGCGGTCCGGTGCGGACGAGCTGGATCAGCTCCTCGTACGGCTTCGCGGCGAACTCCTCCATCACCCGGTCCAGGCGCGACGCGAGCTGCTTGATGAGGATGCCGCCGGCGGCATCGGGGCGGCGCTCGCGCACGACCACGTGCGCGGCCAGGTCCCGGGTCGTCCAGCCCTCGCACAGGGTGGGAGCCTCCGGGCCTGCGGTCTCCAACAGGTCGGCGAAAAGGAGCCGTTCACGCTTGGCATGGGTCGACATGACGCCAGCCTACGACTGGGGCCGACGGTCCGTGTGGTGGGGCTCCGGCGGGGTGCTCGGCGAGTGGAGCCGTGGTGTTCGTAGGACAAGCCGATGAGAGGGTCCGGCCTGTGGACAACGGGCGAGGCCGGTCCAGGGGCGCGGCACAATGGCCGCATGACCAGCACGCCGTCCCCCAGCAGCCCCCTCGGCCCCGAAGCCCGCAGCGGCCCCGGCGCTCCCAGCCGCCTGGACCCCGAGATCGCCGCGCGCCTCAAACGCAGCGCCGACGGACTCGTGCCTGCCATCGCCCAGCAGTACGACACGGGCGAGGTGCTCATGCTCGGCTGGATGGACGACGAGGCACTGCACCGCACCCTCACCACAGGACGCTGCACCTACTGGTCGCGCAGCCGCCGCGAGTACTGGGTGAAGGGTGATACTTCCGGCCATTTCCAATGGGTGAGATCCGTCGCCCTGGACTGCGACGCCGACACCGTCCTCGTCAAGGTCGACCAGGTCGGTGCCGCCTGCCACACCGGCGCCCGCACCTGCTTCGACGAGGACGTCCTCGAAGCCACCGAGGGCGCCACCGCTTCCGACGTACCGTCACTGGATCAGTAAGGTCAGCCGCCATGGACCTCGAGACGTTCCGCAAGCTGGCCACCGACCGCCGTGTCATCCCCGTCAGCCGCAAGCTCCTGGCCGACGGAGACACCCCCGTCGCGCTCTACCGCAAGCTCGCCGCAGAGCGCCCCGGCACCTTCCTCCTGGAGTCCGCCGAGAACGGCCGCACCGCGTTTCAATGGTCTCGCTACTCCTTCATCGGCGTCCGCAGCCATGCCACGCTCACCGCGCGCGACGGCCAGGCCCACTGGCTGGGCACCCCGCCCGTCGGCGTCCCCGTGGACGGTGACCCGCTCGTCGCCCTGCGCGCCACCATCGAGGCCCTCCACACCCCCCACCAGGAGGGCATGCCGCCCTTCACCGGCGGCCTGGTCGGCTACCTCGGCTACGACATCGTGCGCCGCCTGGAGAAGATCGGCCCCGGCGAGCGCGACGACCTCCGACTGCCCGAGCTGACCATGCTGTTGACGAGCGACCTGGCGGTCATGGACCACTGGGAGGGCTCGGTCCTGCTGATCGCCAACGCCATCAACCACAACGACCTCGACACAGGTGTCGACGAGGCCCACGCCGACGCCATCGCCCGCCTCGACGCCATGCAGGCCGACCTCAGCCGTCCCGTCGCCCAGCCCCCGGCCGTCCTCCCGCCCTCCGAACTGCCCGAGTACACCGCGCTGTGGGGCGGCACCGACTTCCAGGAGGCCGTGGAGGACATCAAGGAGCGCATCCGCGCCGGAGAGGCATTCCAGGTCGTCCCCTCCCAGCGCTTCGAAACCCCCTGCACCGCAAGCGCGTTGGACGTCTACCGGGTCCTCAGGGCGACCAACCCCTCGCCGTACATGTACCTGTTCCGGTTCGACGGCTTCGATGTGGTCGGCTCGTCCCCCGAGGCCCTGGTCAAGGTCGAGGACGGGCAGGCCATGGTCCACCCCATCGCCGGCACCCGGCACCGGGGCGCCACCCCGCAGGAGGACCAGGCCCTCGCCGACGAGCTGCTCGCCGATCCCAAGGAGCGCGCCGAACACCTGATGCTCGTCGACCTGGGCCGCAACGACCTCGGGCGGGTCTGCGAACCCGGTTCGGTCGAGGTCGTCGACTTCATGTCCATCGAGCGGTACTCGCATGTGATGCACATCGTGTCCACGGTCACCGGCCGCGTCGCGGCGGGCCGTACCGCCTTCGACGTACTGACCGCCTGCTTCCCCGCCGGCACCCTCTCCGGCGCCCCGAAGCCACGCGCCATGCAGATCATCGACGAACTGGAGCCCTCCCGCCGGGGCCTGTACGGCGGCTGCGTCGGCTACCTCGACTTCGCGGGCGACTCCGACACCGCCATCGCCATCCGCACGGCCCTCCTCCGTGACGGCACGGCATACGTCCAGGCCGGCGCGGGTATCGTCGCCGACTCCGACCCCGTGGCCGAGGACACCGAGTGCCGCAACAAGGCGGCGGCGGTCCTGCGCGCGGTCCACACGGCGAACCGACTGCAGGGGGAAGGATGAGCGACCGGCCGCACAAGGAGAGACGGGCGATCGGCTGCGCGAGGGGGGATGAGCGACCGGCCGCGTGAGGAGGGATGGAGGAGCGGGCGAAATGTGGCGCGGGACACGGTGAACCCCGGGTGACGGGGCCGGTGGGGCGCGCGCGATAGTGGAGTACGTGACCGCAGTACCTCACCCCCGTTCCGAGCCCGCGTTCGTCCGCTCCGGGCGGCGCAGCCTCGCCCTCGCGCTGTTGAGCGGCGCGCTGGGCGCGGCCGTCGCGCTGCTCGCCACCCGTCAACGCTGGTCGGAGGGCACCATCTCGGTGGCCGGCGGCCCCTTCCCGCTCACCGCCAAGGGCAGCGACATCACCGGTGTGCCGGCGGCCCTCGCCATAGTGGGCCTCGCCGCGCTGGTCGCCGTGTTCGCCGTACGCCGGTCCGGGCGCGCCCTGGTCGCCGTGCTGCTCGCGCTCTCCGGCGCGGGCACGGTCGCCGCCGCGCTGTTCGGC
The DNA here is from genome assembly GCF_053592555.1 of Streptomyces sp. NPDC002643. Classification (NCBI taxonomy): domain Bacteria; kingdom Bacillati; phylum Actinomycetota; class Actinomycetes; order Kitasatosporales; family Streptomycetaceae; genus Streptomyces; species Streptomyces sp. NPDC002643. The sequence continues at coordinate 156,762 of NZ_JBSFVY010000010.1, read as the reverse complement.
GCCTACGACAGCTCGGCGCTGGACGACAAGGCCGCCGAGGCCTCCGGCGACACCTCCGCGACCGTCGACGCGCTCAGCCACACCGGCTGGCCGTATGTGGCGGCCGTGGGCGGGGCGCTCATCCTGCTCGCCGGATTGCTCGCGCTGCGCTACGGACGGCTGTGGCCCGGGATGTCGGGCCGTTACGAGCGCGACGGCACGCCCCGGCCGCGCAAGGCCAAGCCCGTCGACCCGGACCGGCCCGAGGACATGTGGAAGGCGCTGGACAGGGGCGAGGACCCGACAGGCGCGGACACGCCATAGCCGGAAGACGGGGGGAGACCCCCGCTCAAGACAGTCGCGCGCGTCGGGGACAATGGACGGCGAGCGTCCGACTCACCACAGGCATCGAGCGTCACGCATCGAGCACAGCATTCAGCAACGAGGAGCAAGTCATGGCGGGCAGCAGCCACGGTCACACCCCGGCCGCCTGGACCGGAGTCACCATCGCCTTCATCGGTTTCTGCGTCTCGGGCGCGTTCATGGTGATGGCCGAGCCGCTGGGATTCTGGGCGGGGATGGCCATCGTCGTCCTCGGCGGTGTCGTCGGCATGATCATGCGCTCGATGGGCCTGGGCCAGCCGAAGGACGCCCACGCGGTGTACGAGGGCGCGGTGACCAAGAGCGCCGCGACCGCGTCCGCGACGCCCGAGCCGGCCGCCGCCAAGAGCTGAAGCCCTGCGGAGGGGCGGTCCGGCAGCCGTACGAGGCCGGACCGCCCCTCCGTGCTGTCGCCGGACCGATTGGTCCGGACGGCTCCGCACGCGCGTGTGCGGTGGGCGGCGGGCAGAATGCGGTATGTGAACGCCGAGAGTCAGCCAGTCCCGTCGCCATGTGCCGCCGAACAGCGCGGCCCGGTCGCGCACGCGGGGCCGAGCGGTGGGGCGCGACGGCTGTGGCTGCCCGCAGGGGTGCTCGCTGCCGTCGGCGGGGCCTTCGCCTATGTCGCCGCCGTGGACCCCAATGAGCCCGGCCACTACCCGGTCTGCCCGTTGTGGCGGTTCACCGGGCTGTACTGCCCGGGCTGCGGCGGACTGCGCAGCGCGCACGCCTTCGCGCACGGCGACTTCGTCACCGCCCTCACCGACAACGCGCTCGCCGTGGCGGGCTTCGTGGGCTTCGCGGTGCTGTGGACCGTATGGGCGGTCCGGGCGGTGCGCGGCCGGCCGGTACGGCTCGACCTCGGGCCCGTTCAGTTGTGGACACTCGGTGCGGTGGTGCTGGTGTTCACCGTTGTCCGGAACCTGCCGTTCGGTGGCTGGTTGCATCCTTGATCATCGGGCGAACGTCCAGGAGTGGGGGAGGGACCGCCAACGGCCGGATGCGAGAGCTGTGCCCCGCTCCGGATACCATCGCAGTGAACTTGTAGAACCCCGAGAACCGCTCGACTGTCAATGCTTGACTGTCAAACGTTGTCAACGATCGCAACCGTCTGAAAGGGGGCCGCTCGCGTGAGTGTGCTCGACGAGATCATCGACGGAGTTCGTGCCGACCTCGCGGAGCGGCAGGCGCGCGTCAGCCTCGACGAGCTCAAGGAGCGCGCGGCGAAGGCTCCGGCGGCCAAGGACGGCGCCGCCGCCCTGCGCGGTGACGGCGTCAAGGTGATCTGCGAGGTCAAGCGGTCCAGCCCTTCCAAGGGCGCGCTCGCCGCGATCGCCGACCCGGCGGGACTCGCCGCCGACTACGAGGCGGGCGGCGCCGCCATCATCTCCGTCCTCACCGAGCAGCGCCGCTTCGGCGGTTCGCTGGCCGACCTCGAAGCCGTCCGCGCCCGCGTGGACATCCCCGTCCTGCGCAAGGACTTCATCGTCACCTCCTACCAGCTGTGGGAGGCCCGCGCGTACGGCGCCGATGTGGCCCTGCTGATCGTCGCGGCCCTAGACCAGCCCGCCCTCGAATCCCTGATCGAGCGCGCCGAGTCCATCGGGCTCACCCCGCTCGTCGAGGTGCACGACGAGGACGAGGTCGAGCGGGCCGTGGACGCCGGCGCACGGGTGATCGGTGTCAACGCGCGCAACCTCAAGACGCTCGAAGTGGACCGCGCGACGTTCGAGCGGGTCGCTCCCGAGATCCCCGACTCGATCGTCAAGGTCGCCGAGTCCGGTGTGCGGGGGCCGCACGACCTCATCGCGTACGCCAACGCCGGCGCCGACGCGGTACTCGTGGGCGAGTCCCTCGTCACCGGCAAGGACCCCAAGACCGCGGTCGCCGATCTCGTCGCCGCCGGTGAGCATCCGGCGCTGCGCCACGGGCGGGGCTGAACCGGGTATGACGTACGACCTCGCACTCACCGCCGACCACCGGCCGGGGTCCTGCCCCGCCGGGGTGGAGAGGTGCGCGGTCGCGGAGGGGCGCGCGGTTTCGGTCGGACTTTCGGTCGGGCTTTCGGAAGTCGCCCAGGAGGTCACCCACATGGGTGATCAGGGGTCGGTAGGCTGTGCCCCGATGTTCTCGATCTCCATGACTGCCAGGGACCCCTACGCCCGCCTCGCGCGCGGGTGCCGTCCCCGTGGCTGCCGGGCGCCCGCGCGCCGGGTCCATGGGCGCCGGGTTCGGTATGTCATCGGGGACGAGCCGGGTCAGGTGAACGGTATGCGATGGCCCCGCCCACGCGTCATCTGCGGTGAGCCCGGCCGAGTCCTTCGCTGAACGCCGGGTGACGTGTCGCCGCCGGGCCGTGGTGATGGTTCGGTGGGGGCGGTGTCGCTCGGTTGCCTGGGATGAGGCTGATAGGTGCTTGCGATGCGCTGAGCGTCGTCCACCCTGCGTGAGCGCCGTGTTTCTCCGGGCGCCCGACGGTTCGATGAGGGCGGTTCCTGCCGGTTCGGCACCGCCGATCAACGCCGTCGTGGTCGCTCGCCGTCGCGGCGGGTACTTCGGGGCGGCGGTGATGGGGCCGCTGCGCGGAGATACCGGGCCGTTCGGCGAGATGCGGCCGCTCGGCGAGATGCGGCCGTTCGGCGAAAGTGCTGCTCGGTGACATGGCGCTGTCGGCTTGCCGTTGGTGATGGGCGTGGTTGTCGTGATCCCAGTCCGAAACAGACCCGGGGCCTGGCCCCTGTGAGGTATGCGTATGTCCAGTGAGTTCTTCATTCCCGACCCCGAGGGGCAGGTGCCCAGTGCCGAGGGGTACTTCGGGGCCTTCGGCGGCAAGTTCATCCCGGAGGCCCTCGTCGCCGCCGTGGACGAGGTCGCCGTCGAGTACGACAAGGCCAAGCACGACCCCGAGTTCGCGCGTGAGCTCGATGATCTGCTCGTCAACTACACCGGGCGGCCCAGCGCGCTGACCGAGGTGCCGAGGTTCGCGGAGCACGCCGGGGGCGCCCGGGTGTTCCTCAAGCGCGAGGACCTCAACCACACCGGCTCCCACAAGATCAACAACGTGCTCGGTCAGGCCCTGCTCACCAAGCGCATGGGCAAGACCCGGGTCATCGCCGAGACCGGCGCGGGTCAGCACGGCGTCGCCACGGCGACGGCCTGCGCGCTCTTCGGGCTCGACTGCACCATCTACATGGGCGAGATCGACACCCAGCGGCAGGCCCTCAACGTCGCCCGGATGCGCATGCTGGGCGCCGAGGTCGTCGCCGTGAAGTCCGGCTCCCGCACCCTGAAGGACGCGATCAACGAGGCGTTCCGCGACTGGGTCGCCAATGTCGATCGCACGCACTATCTGTTCGGGACCGTCGCCGGGCCCCACCCGTTCCCCGCCATGGTCCGTGACTTCCACCGGGTCATCGGGGTCGAGGCCCGGCGGCAGCTGCTGGAGCGTGCCGGCCGGCTGCCCGACGCCGCCGTCGCCTGTGTGGGCGGCGGGTCCAACGCCATCGGGCTGTTCCACGCGTTCATCCCCGACACCGATGTACGGCTCATCGGGTGCGAGCCCGCCGGGCACGGTGTCGAGACCGGTGAGCACGCGGCGACCCTGACCGCCGGTGAGCCGGGCATCCTGCACGGCTCGCGGTCGTACGTCCTCCAGGACGAGGAAGGCCAGATCACCGAGCCGTACTCGATCTCGGCCGGTCTGGACTACCCGGGCATCGGGCCCGAGCACTCCTACCTCAAGGACAGCGGGCGCGGCGAGTACCGTGCGGTCACCGACGACGCGGCCATGCAGGCACTGCGTCTGCTGTCGCGCACCGAGGGGATCATCCCGGCCATCGAGAGCGCCCACGCGCTCGCCGGTGCCCTGGAGGTCGGCAAGGAACTGGGCAAGGACGGGCTGATCGTCGTCAACCTGTCCGGGCGCGGCGACAAGGACATGGACACGGCGGCGCGCTACTTCGGTCTCTACGACAAGGGGGCCGATGCCGAGGTCGCCGCCAACGCGGCCGACACCGCCGAGATCGAGGGGGACGCCAAGTGAGCGGAAACATTCAGCTGCTGTCGGACACCCTCGCAGCCGCCAAGGCCGAGGGCCGCTCCGCGCTCATCGCCTACCTGCCGGCCGGGTTCCCGACCGTCGACGGCGGTATCGCCGCGATCAAGGCGGTCTTCGAGGGCGGCGCCGACATCGTCGAGGTCGGGCTGCCGCACAGCGACCCGGTTCTCGACGGGCCCGTCATCCAGACCGCCGACGACATCGCCCTGCGCGGCGGGGTCAAGATCGCGGATGTGATGCGTACGGTCCGGGAGGCGTACGAGGCGACGGGCAAGCCGGTGCTCGTGATGACGTACTGGAATCCGATCGACCGTTACGGCGTCGAGCGGTTCACCGCTGAGCTGGCCGAGGCGGGTGGCGCGGGGTGCATCCTGCCCGATCTGCCGGTGCAGGAGTCGGCGCTGTGGCGGGAGCACGCCGAGAAGCACGGGCTCGGCACGGTCTTCGTGGTCGCGCCCAGCAGCAAGGACGAGCGGCTCGCGCAGATCACCGCGGCGGGCAGCGGCTTCGTCTACGCCGCCTCGCTGATGGGCGTCACGGGCACCCGGGAGTCGGTGGGCGCCCAGGCGCAGGACCTGGTGCGACGCACCCGGGCCACCGGCACCGACCTGCCCGTCTGCGTCGGCCTCGGGGTCTCCAACGCCGAGCAGGCCGCCGAGGTGGCCGGCTTCGCCGACGGCGTGATCGTCGGGTCCGCGTTCGTGAAGCGCATGCTGGACGCGCCCGACGAGGCGGCCGGCCTGGACGCCGTACGGGAACTGGCGGGCGACCTCGCGAAGGGCGTACGCCGGGGCGCGTGACCGGGCGTACAGCAGCGGGCGTGACGTTCACCCGTTTGTCGTACGGGTAGGGGTGGACGTCACGGGTCAACCGCTCGCTCGAACGAGTGGAAGAAGGATCGGGGAGGCGCGGTGCGCCTCCCCGGTTCGTTCTGCGGGATGTGAGCGAGAAGAACCGTGACGGAAAGCGCAGCGCCCGCGAGCGGCTGGCGGAGGAGCGCGAGAAGCAGAAGGCCGCGGAGAAGCGGCGCCGGGCACTGATCGTGGGTGCCTCGGTGCTGTGCGTGCTGGGGCTGGCGGCCGTGATCGGCGTGGTCGCGGCGAACGCGGGCAAGGACGACGCCTCCGACGCCTCGGGCCCGGTCGTGGCGCCCTCGGGGGCCAACGGCGAGGACAGCCTCGCGATCCCCGTCGGGGACGCCGGCGCCAAGTCGACCCTCACGGTGTGGGAGGACTTCCGCTGCCCCGCCTGCAAGTCCTTCGAGGACGCCTACCGCTCGACGATCCATGAGCTGACCGAGGCCGGACAGCTGAAGGTCGAGTACCACCTGGCCACCCTGATCGACGGGAACATGGGCGGCAGCGGCTCCCGCAAGGCCGCCAACGCCGCCGCGTGCGCGCAGAACGAGGGCGAGTTCGCCGCGTACCACGACGTTCTCTTCGAGAACCAGCCCGCCGAGACCAGCGATGACTTCGCCAGCAACAGAAAGCTCCTCGACCTCGCCAAGAAGGTAGACGGACTCGACACCGCCGAGTTCCGCGGCTGTGTCGAGGACGGTAGGCACAACAGCTGGGTCGTGAAGTCGAACGAGGCGTTCCAGAAGGGCGGCTTCTCCGGGACGCCGAGCGTCTTCCTCAACGGCACCAACATCTACGCGGACCAGTCGATGACCCCCGCCAAGCTGAAGCAGATGGTGGAGGAGAAGGCCAAGGGGTGACGCCCCGTGTCGGGCCCCGGAAGAGCGGGGCCGCTGAGAGGGATGGGGCGGCGGGGGAAAGGGGGGCGTTATGGACCCGTTGTCGGGGCGCCTGCCGTCCGTCGGGCCCGGCAAGGTAGCGTCGGTTCTGCCATGGAACTTGCCTACATTCCCAGCCCGTCGCGCGGGGTGCTGTACCTCGGCCCCATCCCGCTGCGCGGCTACGCCTTCTGCATCATCATCGGTGTCTTCGTAGCCGTCTGGCTCGGAAACCGACGCTGGATCGACCGCGGAGGGCGGCCCGGAACGGTCGCGGACATCGCGGTCTGGGCCGTGCCCTTCGGTCTCGTCGGCGGCCGGCTCTACCACGTGATCACGGACTACGAGCTGTACTTCAGCGAGGGCCGTGACTGGGTGGACGCGTTCAAGGTCTGGGAGGGCGGCCTCGGTATCTGGGGCGCGATCGCCCTCGGTGCCGTCGGCGCGTGGATCGGGTGCCGCCGTCGTGGCATCCCGCTGCCCGCGTACGCCGATGCCGTCGCCCCCGGTATCGCGCTCGCGCAGGCGATCGGGCGGTGGGGGAACTGGTTCAACCAGGAGCTGTACGGGCGGCCGACCGATCTGCCGTGGGCGGTGGAGATCACGTCCTCCACGGATGGGCGGATGCCGGGGACGTACCACCCGACGTTTCTGTACGAGTCGCTGTGGTGCATCGGGGTCGCGCTGCTGGTCATCTGGGCGGACCGGAAGTTCAAGCTGGGGCATGGGCGGGCGTTCGCGCTGTATGTGGCGTCGTACTGTGCCGGGCGGTTCTGGATCGAGTACATGCGGGTCGATGAGGCCCACCACATCCTTGGCCTGCGGCTCAACAACTGGACCGCGCTGCTGGTCTTCGTTCTCGCCGTGATCTACATCGTGCTGTCCGCCAAGAAGCGGCCGGGGCGGGAGGAGGTCGTCGAGCCGGGCGCCTCCGACGGGGGGACCGATTCCGGCTCGGTGGACCTTGAGAAGAAGGACGAGGAGCCGGAGGCGGAGAAGAAGGGCGAGGAGACGTCGGGGGCCGACACCGACGGGGACTCCGGCTCGGACTCCGATGACGCCGAGGTCAAGGATCGGGCCGAGGCCGTCGAGAAGAGTTGATGTCCCGCGCGGACTGAGGTGATCCGCCGCTTCGCGACGGATGTTTCCCACCCGCCCACCCTTTCAGGGTGGGCGGGTTTTTTGGGTTGTGGGCGGGGATCGTGCGGGATGGAGGCGCCAAGTGGGTGGGGTGCGACGGGACGCGAGGTGGGCCGGGGCCGCGCGGGGCGGGGACGTGAAACGGACGGGCGCCGTGGTCGGCGGGGACCGTGTGGGGGTGAGGCGCCAAGTGGGTGGGGACCGTGTGGGCGCGAGTGGGTGGGGGTGTGCGGGACGGGCCGCGAGGTGGGTGGGGCGTGCGGTGACGAGGCGCGAGGTGGGCGGGGTGTTCGGGGCGGGACCCGGAGCGGGGCGGGGTCTGCGGGGCGGGGACCGTACCGCGTGGAGGTCGCCCGGGTGGGCGCAGACCGTGCGGGGGCGGGCCCGGAACGGGGGTCAGTGTTTGGTGGGGCGGTTGGCCAAGGTGAGGGTTTTTTGGGCTTGGGCCAGGACTGCCGGGTCGATGAAGTGGCCGTTGGGGAGGGCTTGGGCGCCGGGGGTGGTGGTTGCTGCCTCCAGGATTTCCTGGGCTGATTCGATCTCCTGGGGGGTGGGGGCGTAGGCGCGTTCGATCACCGGGAGTTGGCGGGGGTGGATCGCCGTACGGCCCAGGAAGCCCAGGGCGCGGCCGCGGGCGCAGGAGGCGGCGAGGCCGTCCAGGTCCTTGGTGTCCGGGTAGATCGACTGGGCGGGGGACGGCAGGCCCGCGGCTCTGGCGGCGAGGATCACTCGGGAGCGGGGCCAGTCGAGGGCTGTTTCGGCGGTGGTGCCCAGGTCCGCGCGCAGGTCCGCCTCGCCCAGGGCGATGCCTCGGAGGGCGGGGTGGGCGGTCGCGATGGCGTAGGCCTGTTCGATGCCGAGCGCCGATTCGAGCAGCGCGTAGAGGGGGGTGCGGGCTGTTCGCTCGGCCACGCGTACCACGTCCTCGGGAGAGGTGATCTTGGGGAGGCGCAGGCCTGAGAGACCCGGGAGCTGGGCCAGGGTTTTCAGGTCCCGTGTGGTGAAGGGGGTGTTCAGGGCGTTCACGCGGACGTGGACCGGGGTCGGCGGAGGGGCCGAGAGCAGGTCTGCCGTGGCCGCGCGGGCGTATTCCTTGCGGGCCGGGGGGACCGCGTCCTCCAGGTCGACGATCACCACGTCCGCGCCGGAGGCCAGGGCCTTCGTGACCACCTCCGGGCGGTCGCCGGGGACGTACAGCCAGGTCAGGGGGATGGGGTGGGTGGGGGGTGGTGTCATACGGCGCCCTCCTCGCGGAGGGTTGCCAGGTCCGTCTCCGTCAGGCCCAGTTCCGTCAGGATCGTCTGGGTGTCGGCGCCGTGGGGGCGGCCCGCCCAGCGGATGGAGCCGGGGGTCGCGGAGAGGCGGAAGAGGACGTTCTGCATACGGAGGGGGCCCAGGTCGGGGTCGTCGACCGTCGTGATCGTGTCGAGAGCCCGGTACTGGGGGTCGGTCATCACCTCCCGTACGTCCTGGATGGGGGCCACCGCCGCCTCCGCCTTCTCGAACACCTCGATGACCTCCTCCCGGGTGTGGCGGGCGATCCACGCGCCGACCGCGTCGTCGAGGACGTCCGCGTGGCGGGCGCGGTCGGCGCCCGAGCCGAACCACGGCTCGTCGATCAGCTCGGCGCGGCCCACCAGGCGCATCACCCGCTCCGCGACCGACTGGGCCGAGGTGGAGACCGCCACCCAGGAACCGTCCGCCGTGCGATAGGTGTTGCGGGGCGCGTTGTTGGCGGAACGGTTGCCGGTGCGGGGCTGGACGTGGCCGAGTTGGTCGTACCAGAGGGGCTGGGGGCCGAGGACCGTGAGGATCGGCTCGATGATCGCCATGTCGACGATCTGGCCCTCGCCGGTGCGGTCGCGGGCGGCGAGCGCCGTCATCACCGCGTACGCCGTCGCCAGGCCCGCGATCGAGTCGGCGAGGCCGAAGGGCGGGAGGACCGGCGGAGCCTCGGGTTCGCCGGTGATCGCGGCGAAGCCGCTCATCGCCTCGGCGAGCGTGCCGAAGCCGGGGCGGTGCGCGTACGGGCCGAACTGGCCGAAGCCGGTGACGCGGGCCAGCACCAGGCGGGGGTTCGCGGCGGAGAGTTCCTGCCAGCCGAGGCCCCACTTCTCCAGGGTGCCGGGGCGGAAGTTCTCGATGATCACATCGGAGCCGGCGGCGAGACGGAGGAGGGTGTCACGGCCGCCGGGGGTGGAGAGGTTGAGCGTCAGGGTGCGCTTGTTGCGGCCGAGGAGTTTCCACCACAGGCCCACGCCGTCCTTCGAGGGGCCATGGCCCCGGGACGGGTCGGGTTTCGTCGGGTGCTCGACCTTGATGACCTCCGCGCCGAAGTCACCGAGCATCGTGGCGGCCAGGGGGCCGGCGAAGAGGGTGGCCAGGTCGAGGACCCTGAGGTGGGTGAGGGGGGCCTGCGTCTCGTTCACTGCGGGCATGGAAGGGCGGTCTCCCGGAGGGTCAGTCGGGCCAGGGTGTCGAAGCCGGTGCCGTTGAAGTCGGCGATCGAGGTGGTCAGACGGTTCTTGAGGGGGGCGGTCCAGTGGGTGGGGAGGGCTTGCGGGGAGCCGGTCAGCAGGGCCGCGATGCTGCCCGCCGTGGCGCCGTTGGAGTCGGTGTCCCAACCACCGGACACCGCACGGCAGATGGAGGCCGTGAAGTCGCCGTTCGCGTGGGTGAGGGCGGCTGTGATCAGGGCCGTGTTCGGGATGGCGTGGACCCAGTGGTGGTCGGCGTAGGTGGCGTGGAGTTCGTCGACGACCGTGTCGAAGTCCCGGTGCAGGTCGGTCAGTTGCAGGGCGTGGTCGATCGCCTTCGCCAGACGGGAGTTCGGGGGGACGACCGTGCGGCCGGTGCGTAGGCAGTGGTGGATGTCGTGGGTGCCGGTCGCGGCCTCGGCGATCGTGGCCGCGATGTACATCGCCGCGTAGACGCCGTTCGCCGTGTGGGTGAGGGTGGCGTCCCGGTGGGCCTGTTCGGCGGCGGCGGCTGGATTGCCGGGGTTGGTCCAGCCGTGGACGTCGGCGCGGATCAGGGCGCCGATCCATTCGCGGAACGGGTTGCGGTGGCGGGCCGTGTGGGGTGGGTCGATGCCGGTGAGGAGGTTGCGGTAGGCGATGCGTTCGGCTGTGAACGTGCGGCCCGCCGGGAGTTCGTCCAGCCAGAGGCGGGCCACGTCGGTGGTGGTGAAGTCGTGGCCGTGGCGGTTCAGGAGGAGGAGGTTGAGGAGGGGGTAGTTGAGGTCGTCGTCCTCGGGCATGCCGTCGATGTTCTCGGCGAGGGAGGTGGGGGCCGAGCGGCGGTTCCAGGGGTGGGAGCGGAGGAGGTCGGCGGGGACGCCCTGGGCTGTGAACCAGGTGGTCAGGGGCCAGTTGCCGGTGGAGCGGGCGAGGGCGCGGATTGCGGAGAGGGGGAGTTTTTCCACGGGTTTGCCGAGGAGGCAGCCTGCGGCTCTGCCTAGCCAGGCGGCTTCCAGGTGGGGGAGGTAGTTGGAGGGCGAGGGGAGTGAGAGGGAGGGGTGGTACTTGCTTGGGGTGGGGGGTTCGGCTGGGGCGTGGTGGGTGGCTGGGGTGGGGTGGGTTTCACCGGCCTGCGCTGGCAGGGTGCCGCCTGCGCCCACCCTCCCCCACTCTCGGCTTCGCTCGATCGGGGGGACCCCCATCGCCCCAGCGGCACGATTGCCCGCGGAGGAGTGAGGCCATTGCGGGCAGAGCGCTCTGATTCTGTCCAGGTCTGTTGGCTCGGTGTCCGTCAACCTGCTGGGTAGGTCTGCCAGTTCGTCCAACAGGTCCTCGGCGAGTTGGCGGAGGTAGCGGGAGGCCGGTTGTTCGGAGGCGCCTGCTCTGTGGGGGGACGGGGGGCCGCCCGCTGTGTGCCATCGGGCGGCGATGGCCTTGGGTTCTCGGCCGTCCTGGGCCGCCTGGTGGAGTTCATGGCCCAGGAGGTCCTCCGGTTGGACCCAGGTGAGGCGGAGGGGGGTCATCGGGTGGCCGCCAGGGTGGTGAACGCGGCCTCGTGGGCGCGGCGGCGGCGTACGTCCTCGGTGTGGATCTCGCGGGTGACCTCGGCGAGAGCCGTCGCGGGGGTGTGCAGGTCCAGGCGGCTTGCCTCCGCCACCGTTTTCGCCCAGTCCTGTGGGATGTCCGAGCCCAGTGCTCCCGCCAGGGCGCCGGCCATCGTGGCGATCGAGTCGCAGTCGCGTCCGTAGTTCACCGAACCGAGCACCGCGTGGCGGTAGTCGCCGCGTGCCAGCAGCAACATGCCCAGGGCGATGGGGAGTTCCTCGATCGCGTGGAGGCGGGAGGGGCGGCGGGCGCCGAGGGAGGGGGCGCGGTAGTCGGGGCCGACGGTGTCGAAGGGGGTCACGGCGGTGCGGAGGGGGCGCAGCGCCGACTCGAAGTCCGAGTGGCGGGCGGCGACTTCGCAGACGGCTTCGATCGCCTGGCGCGTGCCGTCCTTCGCCAGGCGGAGGGACGTCTCGATGACCGAATCCGGGGTCGCTCCCGGTACGCACGCCGCCGCCACCGCTGCCGCGAACACGCCCGCCGCCTCCCTGCCGTACGACGACTGGTGGGCGCCGGCGATGTCGAGTGCCTCGGCGTACGCGCCCCTCGGGTCGGCGGCGTTGACCAGGCCGACCGGGGCCATGTACATCGCGGCACCGCAGTTGACGATGTTGCCGACACCGGCCTCGCGGGGGTCGATGTGGCCGTAGTGGAGGCGGGCGACCAGCCATTTCTCGGCCAGGAAGACGCGTTGGAGGGGGAGTGCCTCGGCTTCCAGTTCCGGAATCCAGCGGGGCGTGGTCATCATGTCCGGGACCAGGTGCTCGGCGATCGCGTACGCGTCCAGGTGGTCGCGGACCTTCGCGTAGACCCGCACCAGCGCGTGGGTCATCAAGGTGTCGTCGGTGACATGGCCGTCGCCCTTGTGGTAGGGGGCGATGGGGCGGGCGGTGCGCCAGGCGTCGCCGTTCCAGGGGCCGACGATGCCGTGGACGCGGCCGCCGTGGCGTTCGACGATCTGCTCCGGGGTGTAGCCCTCGACGGGGCCGCCGAGGGCGTCGCCGACCGCGGCGCCCACGAGGGCTCCGGTGATGCGTTCTTCGAGGGACGCGTGAGTGAGGGGCGCTTCGGGGGACGCGTGAGTGAGGGGCGCGTCGGCGCGAGTCGCGTCGAGGGATGCGTCGGTGTGGGGTTCGTTGGGGGGCGTCATGCCCGAATCATCCTCCTGGGACTGCCAGTTCCGTGGCTGCGAGAAGTTCGGCGAGGTGTACGAGATCCGTACCGGTGAGGCGGGGGAGGGCGCAGCCGGAGAGGGTGCGGCAGGCGTCGCGCCAGGCGTCGGGGATGGCGGTGCCGCCGCTGAGCGCGCCGGTCAGGGCGCCGGCGAGGGCGGGCGCGGAGTCGGCGACGCGGGAGAGGCAGGCGGCCGCCGGGACCGCCTCGGCGATACGGCCGCGCGCGGCGGTGGCGAGGGCGAGCGCCACGGGGACGGTATCGGCGGCGGCGATGCCGTAGCTGTAGACGTGGTCGACGATCTGGTGCTCCAGGAGGGGGACCAGAGCGAATGTTCCTTCTTTTTTGTGGCGTTGGGCGAGGTCGAGGGCGTGGCGGGCGTTGCGGCCGATCTCCGTCTCCTCGGGGAGTTCGGCGAGGGCTGCCGCCGCGCAGTCGTCGACGTTCGCGCCCGTCAGGGCGAGTGCGATCGCCGCCGCCATCGCTCGGGCGCCGTGCACTCCGTCGCCGTCCTGGGTGTAGCGGGCGTCGAACTCGGCCAGGTCGGCGGCGCGTTGGGGGTCGCCGGGGTGGGCGACCGCCAGGACGCAGGCGCGTACGCAGGCCGCGTCGTCGAAGTAGTGCGGGTTGTCGTGGCCGGTGGCGGGTGGGCGCAGACCGGTGGCGAGGTTGCCCAGGCCGGCGCGTACGGAGATACGGGCGCGCAGGGGGAGTACGGCGGACTCGACCTCGGGGGCGCGTTCCGCGGCGGCGGCGATCTCGCTGGCCACGGCGTTCCAGGAGAGGTCGATCGAGGCTCGGGTGCGGCGCTCCACGCTCAGGTCGCCGAGGGCGGCGGTGTCCGAGGCGCGCAGTACGGCCTCTGCGGCGAAGGCCGCCCACTCCGCGTCGTCGGAGGGGCCGAGGCGTAGGGGCTCGGGGGGTTGGTTGAGGGCGATGGGGACGGGGAGGGTGGTGGTCGCGTTCTGCTCGGCGAAGGTGTCCAGCTCGCGGGTGAGGCGGCGGGTCCACTCCGGCATGCGGGCGGCGCGGTGGCGGGCGGCGGGCCAACCGGCGGCGTCGCCTGCGGCCAGGCCCAGCAGGAGGCCCTCGATGCGGCGGGGGTGGCGGGCCTTGGCCTCGGCTGCGCCATCGGCCTTCGGGCTCGCCTCGGCTGCGCCATCGGCTTCCGGTTTCCCACCCGCACCGCCCGTGCGACTCTCGTCGTCGGGCGCGGGTGGCCCCTGTGGGGGAACCTCGCCGTCGGCGACCGCGGGTTCGGGGGTGGGGTCCGGGATGACGGGGGGTGGGGCGAGTGAGGGTTCAGGGGCGGTTGAGGGCGGGGTGACTGCGGGCGGGGCGACTGCGAGTTCGGCGGTGACTGCGGGCTCGGGGGTGATGGTGGATGGGGCGACTGCGGGCTCGGGGGCGATTGTCGGTACGGCGACTGTGAGTTCGGCGGTGACTGCGGGTGAGGCGACCGTGGGCTCGGGGGCGATCGCCGGTGCGGCGACTGCGAGTTCGGCCATGACTGTGGGTGCGGTGACCGGGACTTCGGCGGCGCCTGGGGGCATGGTGACCGTGGCTGCGGCCGTCCCCGGCGTCGTGTGCGTCCGTTCTTCGGGCTGTGCCGTCGGCAACGCGGCCGGGGGCGCCGGCAACGCGGCCGGAGGCGTCTCGTCCCAAGGGGTGGGCGGGGTCATGATGGGTTCTCCGCGTGGTTGTCCCTCGGCAGGGCGAGGTTGGTGTCGGGGGCCAGGGTCAGGGCGCTCGGGTCCGGTGGGGGCCAGGCGTCCGGGGGCGAGGGGTGGGTGCTCGGGGCCCACTTGCCGCCCTCGTTCGGGACCAGGAGCTCTGCCACGTCCAGTACGTGATGGCCGGCCATGGAGGGGAGGCAGGTGCCGCGCGCCGGGCCGATGGCGGTGGCCCACTCGGGAGGGATCGCGGTGGTGCCCCGGGTCGCCCCGGCCAGGGCGCCGGCGACCGCCGCGGTCGTGTCGGCGTCGCGGCCCATGTTCACCGCCGTGAGGACCGACTCGGTGAAGTCGCCGTCGGCCGCCGCGTAGGCGCCGAAGGCGAGGGCCACCGCCTCGGGGGCGAGGTCGGTCCAGGGGTAGCCGCCGATGACCACGGCCGAGCGGACCGCCCGTTCGCCCCGGTGGGCGACGGCCACCGCGCGGCGGAGGGAGCGGGCCGTCCAGGAGTCGTCCGGGACGACGGCGAGGGCCGAGGCGACCACGGCGATGGTCGGGGCGCCCGCCATGGCCGCCGCCACTCCGGCCGCGACCGCCTGGCCGCCGTAGATGCCCTCGCCCTCATGGCTGACCGAGCCGTCGATGGCCACGAGGCGCGCGGCCTCCGCCGGGCGGCCGGCCGCGAAGACGCCGAAGGGGGCCGCGCGCATGGCCAGGCCGTCGCTCCAGGCGTGGCGGTGCTGGGCTGAGATGGGGGCGGCGAGGCCCCGGCGAAGGTTCTCCAGGGTGCCGCGTTCGCTGAAACCGGCGCCCCGGAACGGGCCCTCGTCGCGGTCCGCGATCCACTGGTGCCAGGCCGTCTCCACATGTGTGACCGTGAGCGCCGAGCCGTGCCGGGCCAGCAGCAGCCCGGAGAAGATGGCGTACTCGGTGTCATCCGTGCCGCAGGGGTTCTCGGCGACATAACCGGTGATGCGCCCCCAGCGCGCGCGGATCTCGGAGGGCTTCATGTTCTCGGCGGGCGCCCCGAGCGCGTCCCCCACGGCGAGCCCCAGCATGGCTCCGCGCGCCCGCTCGCGGAGATCGGTGGCGTCCCCCTCCGCCGGTAGTGACGGAACGCAGGCGATGGAAGGCATACGGTGCCTCTCTGGCCCAATGGGCAGTCTGGCCCGGTGGGGGCGGTCGGCCCGGAGGGGCAGTCCGGCCCTGTGGGCAGTTGATCCGCTCTCAAGACTTGTTCTTGTCTCAAGATCTGTTCTTGAAGATCTCTGCCACATCGGGTGCCTCACCGGCTGCCGGAATGCGTTCGTATCACCCGGTCGACATCTGTGCGGTGTCCTGTACGAATGAGCGCGATCGTTTCCTCGAACAGTCGCGGGCCGGATCGCGGTGCCTTCGGCCGCCCGGTGTGCGCGCGCGGGTAAGTGCGGCCTTCCTTGCTGGCAGAAGCGATTTCCCGAGCGTACGTTCGAGATATGGCGATCATCGATTTCGAAGCTCGGCTGCATGCGGCGCACCGTGACAATCACACCCACCGGGATGTGAGCGGGGGCTGGTTGCGGCCCGCGGTGTTCGGGGCGATGGACGGGCTCGTGTCCAACCTGGCGCTGATGACCGGTGTGGCGGGGGGCTCCGAGGGGCGGCAGGCGGTCGTCGTCGCCGGGCTGGCGGGACTCGCGGCCGGCGCCTTCTCCATGGCGGCCGGTGAGTACACCTCCGTCGCCTCGCAGCGCGAACTCGTCCAGGCCGAACTGGATGTCGAGCGGCGGGAGTTGCGCAAGCATCCGAAGGACGAGGAGAAGGAGCTGGCCGCGCTGTACCGGGCGCGTGGTGTCGAGCCGAAGCTCGCCCGTGAGGTCGCGCGGCAGCTCTCGCACGATCCCGAGCAGGCGTTGGAGATCCATGCGCGGGAGGAGCTGGGGGTCGACCCCGGTGATCTGCCGTCGCCCACGGTCGCCGCCGTGTCCAGCTTCGGGTCCTTCGCGCTGGGTGCCCTGCTGCCCGTACTCCCTTATCTGTTCGGTGCGAGTGCGCTGTGGGCCGCCGTGCTGGTCGCGCTCGTCGGGCTCTTCGTGTGCGGCGCGGTGGTGGCCCGGGTGACGGCGCGGAGTTGGTGGTTCAGCGGGCTGCGTCAGCTGGCCCTCGGAGGGGCCGCCGCGGGTGTGACGTACGCCCTGGGCAACCTGTTCGGCGCGGCCGTATGATGAATCGGATCGCTACCTATGCAAGGGACTGCATAAGTAGTCGTTACTGCGCGGTTTCGAATGCTTAACCGCTGGGCATGAGCCGTAAGCGCCGCTGGCAATGACGCCCGCGCCGCACCTTCCAGCAGTACCTCCAGTAGTGGGCGATGCCGCCCCCTGCGTCCGAGTCGATGGACATGGATCTGTCCGGCTGACTCCACTTACTTCCGCCGCCGTGCGCAGCACCCGCTCCGCGCTCGCGGCGTCCCGCATGTTGGAACGATTTATCCACTTCCCGAGAATCGCTCCATCATGTAACCTGCACGAAATTTTGCACTTTACGCAGAGGGCCAGCGTCGTCCCTCGGCAATTTGCTCCCCCAGAGCCCTTGAGGGCCTGGGAGGAACCTCCAGCCAGATGACGACGACGGGAGAGCCGATGCGTACGCCGCGCCAGCCGTCCCAGCATTCCGCGAATGGCCAGAACTGGTCGTTCATGGATGCTCGCCCTGCTGCGCAGGGTATGTACGACCCGCGCAACGAGCGCGACGCCTGTGGCGTCGGCTTTGTGGCCACCCTCACCGGCGAGGCGAGCCATACGCTGGTCGAACAGGCGCTCACGGTTCTGCGCAACCTGGAGCACCGAGGTGCCACCGGCTCCGAGCCCGACTCGGGTGACGGCGCCGGCATCCTCTCCCAGGTACCGGACGCGTTCTTCCGTGAGGTGGCCGGATTTGAGCTGCCCGAGGCCGGCTCGTACGCCGTCGGTATCGCCTTCCTGCCCGAGGATGGCTCCGACGAGGCTGCCGCCCGTATCGAGGCCATCGCCGACGAGGAGGGCCTGACCGTCCTCGGCTGGCGCGAGGTGCCCGTCGCCCCCGAACTGCTCGGCGCCACCGCCCGCTCGACGATGCCCGTCTTCCGGCAGATCTTCGTCAGCGACGGCGCCGCCGCGTCCGTCGCGGGCATCGACCTCGACCGCAAGACCTTCGTGCTGCGCAAGCGCGCCGAGCGCGAGGTCGACGTCTACTTCCCCTCGCTGTCCGCGCGGACCATCGTCTACAAGGGCATGCTGACCACCGGCCAGCTGGAGCCCTTCTTCCCGGACCTGTCCGACCGCCGCTTCGCCTCCGCGATCGCGCTCGTGCACTCCCGGTTCTCCACGAACACCTTCCCGTCGTGGCCGCTCGCGCACCCGTACCGCTTCGTCGCGCACAACGGCGAGATCAACACGGTCATGGGCAACCGCAACTGGATGCGCGCCCGTGAGTCCCAGCTGGTCTCCGATCTGTTCGGTGAGCAGGACAAGCTGGAGCGGATCTTCCCGATCTGTACGCCGGACGCCTCCGACTCCGCCTCCTTCGACGAGGTCCTGGAACTGCTCCACCTGGGCGGCCGTTCGCTTCCGCACTCCGTGCTGATGATGATCCCGGAGGCGTGGGAGAACCACGACTCCATGAACCTCAAGGACACAGCCCGACGCGCGTTCTACCAGTACCACTCCACGATGATGGAGCCCTGGGACGGCCCGGCCTGTGTCACCTTCACCGACGGCAAGCAGGTCGGCGCCGTTCTCGACCGCAACGGTCTGCGCCCCGGCCGCTACTGGGTCACCGACGACGGCCTCGTCGTCCTCGGCTCCGAGGTCGGCGTCCTCGACATCGAGCCCTCCAAGGTCGTCCGCAAGGGCCGGCTGCAGCCGGGCCGGATGTTCCTCGTCGACACCGTCGAGCACCGCATCATCGAGGACGACGAGATCAAGGCCGCCCTCGCCGCCGAGCAGCCGTACGCGGAGTGGCTGGAGGCCGGGGAGATCGAGCTCTCCGACCTGCCCGAGCGTGAGCACATCGTGCACACCCACGCCTCGGTCACCCGCCGCCAGCAGACCTTCGGTTACACCGAGGAGGAGCTGCGCGTCATCCTCGCCCCGATGGCGAAGGCCGCCGCCGAGCCGATCGGTTCGATGGGTACGGACTCGCCGATCGCCGCGCTCTCCTCGCGCCCCCGGCTGCTGTTCGACTACTTCACCCAGCTGTTCGCGCAGGTCACCAACCCGCCGCTGGACGCCATCCGTGAAGAGCTGGTCACCTCGCTGCGCTCCTCGCTGGGCCCGCAGGGCAACCTGCTGGAGCCGACCGCCGCGTCGTGCCGCAGCGTCACCCTGCCCTTCCCGGTGATCGACAACGACGAGCTGGCCAAGCTCATCCACATCAACGCCGACGGCGACATGCCTGGTATGAAGGCCGCGACCCTGTCCGGTCTGTACCGGGTCAGCGGTGGCGGCGAGGCGCTGGCCGCGCGGATCGAGGAGATCTGCGCCGAGGCCGACGCGGCCATCGACAACGGCGCCCGGCTGATCGTCCTGTCCGACCGGCACTCGGACGCCGAGCACGCGCCGATCCCGTCGCTGCTGCTCACCGCGGCCGTCCACCACCACCTCATCCGCACCAAGCAGCGCACCCACGTGGGCCTGCTGGTCGAGGCCGGTGACGTCCGCGAGGTCCACCACGTCGCCCTGCTCATCGGCTACGGCGCCGCCGCCGTCAACCCCTACCTGGCGATGGAGACCGTCGAGGACCTCGTCCGCGCCGGAACGTTCCTCTCCGGTATCGAGGCCGAGCAGGCGATCCGCAACCTGATCTACGCCCTCGGCAAGGGCGTCCTGAAGGTGATGTCCAAGATGGGCATCTCCACGGTCGCCTCCTACCGCGGCGCCCAGGTCTTCGAGGCCGTCGGTCTCGCGGACGACTTCGTCGAGAAGTACTTCAACGGCACGGCCACCAAGATCGGCGGCGTCGGCATCGACGTCATCGCCCAGGAGGTCGCCGCCCGCCACGCCAAGGCGTACCCGGCGTCCGGCATCGCGCCGGCCCACCGCGCCCTGGAGATCGGCGGCGAGTACCAGTGGCGCCGCGAGGGCGAGCCGCACCTGTTCGACCCGGAGACGGTCTTCCGCCTCCAGCACTCGACGCGCACCGCCCGCTACGACATCTTCAAGCAGTACACCGGGCGCGTGAACGAGCAGTCCGAGCGCCTGATGACGCTGCGCGGCCTCTTCGGCTTCAGGAGTGACCGTCCGTCGATCTCCATCGACGAGGTCGAGCCGGTCTCCGAGATCGTCAAGCGGTTCTCGACCGGCGCCATGTCGTACGGCTCGATCTCCCGCGAGGCGCACGAGACGCTCGCCATCGCCATGAACCAGCTGGGCGGCAAGTCCAACACCGGTGAGGGCGGCGAGGACCCCGAGCGTCTGTACGACCCGGCGCGGCGTTCGTCGATCAAGCAGGTCGCCTCCGGCCGCTTCGGTGTGACGAGCGAGTACCTCGTCAACGCGGACGACATCCAGATCAAGATGGCCCAGGGCGCCAAGCCCGGTGAGGGCGGTCAGCTGCCCGGCCACAAGGTGTACCCGTGGGTCGCCAAGACGCGTCACTCGACGCCGGGCGTGGGCCTGATCTCCCCGCCGCCGCACCACGACATCTACTCCATCGAGGACCTGGCCCAGCTGATCCACGACCTGAAGAACGCGAACCCGCAGGCGCGGATTCACGTCAAGCTGGTCTCCGAGGTCGGCGTCGGCACCGTCGCCGCGGGCGTCTCCAAGGCCCACGCGGACGTCGTCCTCATCTCCGGCCACGACGGTGGCACGGGCGCTTCCCCGCTCACCTCGCTGAAGCACGCCGGTGGTCCCTGGGAGCTGGGCCTCGCCGAGACCCAGCAGACCCTGCTGCTCAACGGCCTGCGCGACCGCATCGTCGTCCAGACCGACGGCCAGCTCAAGACCGGCCGTGACGTGGTCATCGCCGCGCTGCTCGGCGCCGAGGAGTTCGGCTTCGCGACCGCGCCGCTGGTTGTCTCCGGCTGCGTCATGATGCGCGTCTGCCACCTGGACACCTGCCCGGTCGGTATCGCCACGCAGAACCCGGTCCTGCGCGACCGGTTCTCCGGCAAGGCCGAGTACGTCGTGAACTTCTTCCGGTTCATCGCCGAAGAGGTCCGCGAGCTGCTGGCGGAGCTGGGTTTCCGCTCCATCGAGGAGGCCGTCGGCCACGCCGAGGCGCTCGACGTGACCCGCGCGGTCGACCACTGGAAGGCGCAGGGCCTGGACCTGGCCCCGCTGTTCCACGTACCCGCGCTGCCCGAGGGCGCGGTGCGCCACCAGATCATCGAGCAGGACCACGGTCTGGCGAAGGCCCTCGACAACGAGCTGATCAAGCTCGCCGCCGATGCCCTCGCCGCCTCGGACGCCACCGACGCCCAGCCGGTCCGCGCCCAGGTCAAGGTCCGCAACATCAACCGCACGGTCGGCACCATGCTCGGCCACGAGGTGACGAAGAAGTTCGGCGGCGCGGGTCTGCCCGACGACACCATCGACATCACCTTCACCGGCTCGGCGGGCCAGTCCTTCGGCGCCTTCCTCCCGCGCGGCGTCACGCTGCGCCTTGAGGGCGACGCCAACGACTACGTCGGCAAGGGCCTCTCCGGCGGCCGTGTCATCGTCCGCCCGGACCGGGGCGCCGACCACCTCGCCGAGTACTCGACGATCGCGGGCAACACGATCGCGTACGGCGCGACCGGCGGTGAGCTGTTCCTCCGCGGTCGTACGGGTGAGCGGTTCTGTGTCCGTAACTCCGGGGCCCTGGTGGTCTCCGAGGGCGTGGGCGACCACGGCTGCGAGTACATGACCGGCGGTTACGCGGTCGTCCTCGGCGAGACGGGCCGCAACTTCGCGGCCGGTATGTCGGGCGGTGTCGCGTACGTGATCGATCTGAACCGCGACAACGTGAACGTCGGCAACGTCGGTGCCGTGGAGGCGCTGGACGACTCCGACAAGCAGTGGCTGCACGACGTGGTGCGTCGGCACGCCGAGGAGACCGGCTCCACGGTCGCCGAGAAGCTGCTCGCCGACTGGGACGCGTCCGTGGCCCGCTTCAGCAAGATCATCCCCAGCACGTACAAGGCAGTGCTCGCCGCCAAGGACGCCGCCGAGCGAGACGGTCTCTCCGAGACCGAGACCCACGAGAAGATGATGGAGGCGGCGATCAATGGCTGACCCGAAGGGCTTCTTGAACCACGGCCGCGAGGTCGCCAAGTCCCGCCCCGTCGACGTACGGCTGAAGGACTGGAACGAGGTCTACGTTCCGGGCTCGCTGCTGCCGATCATCTCCAAGCAGGCGTCCCGCTGCATGGACTGCGGCATCCCGTTCTGCCACAACGGCTGTCCGCTCGGGAACCTCATCCCCGAGTGGAACGACTACGCCTACCGCGAGGACTGGGGGGCGGCGAGCGAGCGCCTGCACGCCACCAACAACTTCCCGGAGTTCACCGGCCGTCTGTGCCCCGCCCCGTGCGAGTCGGCCTGCGTCCTCGGCATCAACCAGCCGGCCGTCACCATCAAGAACGTCGAGGTCTCGATCATCGACAAGGCATGGGACAGCGGCGATGTCGCGCCCCAGGCCCCCGAGCGGCTGTCCGGCAAGACGGTCGCGGTCATCGGCTCCGGCCCGGCGGGCCTCGCGGCCGCCCAGCAGCTGACGCGGGCCGGCCACACGGTCGCCGTCTACGAGCGCGCGGACCGCATCGGCGGTCTGCTCCGGTACGGCATCCCCGAGTTCAAGATGGAGAAGCGGCACATCAACCGCCGTATCGAGCAGATGCGCGCGGAGGGCACCCGCTTCCGTACGGGCATCGAGATCGGCCGCGACCTCAAGGCGACGGACCTGAGGAAGCGGTACGACGCCGTCGTGATCGCCGCCGGTGCGACCACCGCCCGTGATCTCCCCGTCCCCGGGCGGGAGCTGAAGGGCGTCTACCAGGCGATGGAGTACCTGCCGCTGGCCAACAAGGTCCAGGAGGGCGACTACGTCACCTCCCCGATCTCGGCCGAGGGCAAGCACGTCGTCGTCATCGGTGGCGGTGACACGGGCGCCGACTGCGTGGGCACCGCCCACCGCCAGGGCGCGGCCTCCGTGACCCAGCTGGAGATCATGCCGAAGCCGGGCGAGGACCGTGCCCCGCACCAGCCGTGGCCGACCTTCCCGATGCTCTACAAGGTCACCTCCGCGCACGAGGAGGGCGGCGAGCGGGTCTACTCCGTCTCCACCACCCACTTCGAGGGCGACGAGGACGGCAACGTCCAGTGGCTGCACCTCGTCGAGGTCGAGTTCATCGAGGGCAAGCTGACGCAGAAGCCGGGCACGGAGCGCAAGATCCCGGCCCAGCTGGTCACCCTGGCGATGGGCTTCACCGGCACCGACCGGGAGAACGGCCTGGTCGAGCAGTTCGGCCTGGAGCTGGACGAGCGCGGCAACATCGCCCGCGACGCCGACTTCCAGACCAACGTTCCGGGTGTCTTCGTCGCCGGTGACGCCGGCCGCGGCCAGTCCCTGATCGTCTGGGCGATCGCCGAGGGCCGCTCCGCGGCACGCGGCTGCGACCGCTTCCTGACGGGCGCGAGCGACCTTCCGGCACCGATCCGGCCCACGGACCGTTCGCTGATGGTCTGACGATCAGAAAAACACCGGTGACCTGACGGTCGCCCCATGAACGTCCCGTACAACGGCGTACGGAACATTGACGGCGCCTGCCCGCCAGTCCCCGACCGGACGACTGGGCAGGCGCCGCCGCATGTTCGGGGCGTGTTCGGCGGCGCCTGCGGTGTCCGCGGCAGGCCCTCAGCCCGTCATCGACGCCACCTTCCCCACCGCCAGCACCACCAACAGCGCCAGCATCACCACGCACGCCCCCGCCTGGATCAGGGTCCTCTGCCGGTCCCTCGGGGCGTACGCGAAGGCCAGCGCCACCGTGCCGCCCGTCAGGAGTCCGCCCAGGTGGCCCTGCCAGGACGTGGCGACCGCCGAGATGACCAGCCAGATCAGGAGGCCGGCCATGAAGCGGTTGATGCCGGCGGGGTCGGCGCCGAGGCGGCGGGCGAGGACGTAGTACGCCGTGCAGACGCCGAAGATCGCGCCGGAGGCGCCCACCGTGCCGGCGTCCGGGGCGAGGAGGAGGACGAGGACCGAGCCGCCGAGGGCGGAGAGCAGGTAGAGCGCCAGATAGCGGGATCGGCCGAGTTGGGCCTCCACGGCCCGGCCGACGTTCCACAGCGTGACCATGTTCATCACGATGTGGAGGATGCCGAACGTGCCCTCCGTGGGTGGGAGATGGAGGAACGCGCCGGTCAGGAGGCGGTACCACTCGCCCTCCGCGACGCCCTCGGGCTGGAAGCCGGACGGGTGGACCGCCTGCCAGACGTAGTGGATACCGTCCGGGCCGACCAGCCCCCGGCCCAGCATCGCGAACTCGTCCACGATCGCCGGGCGGACGAGTTCGGCCACGTAGACGAGGACGTTGAGGGCGATCAGTGCGTACGTCACCACCGGCACGGCCGAGATACGGCCGCCGAACGCCGTACGGGCCTGGCGGACCGTCCGCGCGCCCTCCTTCACGCACTCCGGGCACTGGTGGCCCACCGCCGCGTCATGCATGCAGTCGGGGCAGATGAACCGGTCACAGCGCGTGCAGCGGACGTACGACTCCACCTTCGGGTGGCGGTAGCAGGTCGTGACGGTGGGCTCGGGATGCGAGGGGGACTCGGGTTCCACTGCCGGCTCCTTGTATGTGCCATGTGCGGTGCGGGACTGATGACGAGCCGGTGAGGACGGCGGCGAACAAAATAGCGAACGATCAGGGACGGGTGGGGAGGGGGAGGTCTTCGGGGAGCACGGCAGAGGCAATCCCGTCACGGGCGACCCCGTGAGCCCGTAGTCTCGGGCCCTCGTCGAATTCTCCCCGTACGGCAGGAGGGCACCCCTATGTCCGCGATCAGCCTCAGCAAGGTGAGGGAGACGGCCCCCGCGCTCGTGGACCTCTACAAGGCCGCCGGGGTCTCCCTCGACAAGCACGGGCTCAAGGGGCAGCGGGCCGCCGTCTATCTCGTGGTCGACCACAGCGGTTCCATGCGGCCGTACTACAAGGACGGTAGTGTGCAGGCCCTCGCGGACCGCGTGCTCGGGCTGTCCGCGCAACTCGACGACGACGGGAGTGTGCCGGTCGTCTTCTTCTCCACCGGGGTCGACGCGGTGACGGAGATCGGTCTCGCCGATCACCGGGGGAGGATCGAGCGGATCGTGGCGGGGCTCGGCCACATGGGGAAGACCAACTACCACCTGGCCATGGACGCCGTCATCGACCACTATCTCGGCTGCGGCGCCGAGGACCCGGCGTTCGTCGTGTTCCAGACGGACGGCGGGCCGACCAGCAAGTTCGCCGCGGAGCGGTATGTGTGCAAGTCCGCCCGTCTCCCCCTCTTCTGGCAGTTCATCGGCTTCGGTGATCCGGACAGCAGGCAGTTCGACTTCCTCCGGCGGCTGGACGAGCTGGCCGTGCCGGGCAAGCGGGTCGTCGACAACGCCGGGTTCTTTCACGCCGGTTCGCGTCCGGGGGCCCTGTCGGACGGGGAGCTGTACGACCGGTTGTTGGGGGAGTTCCCGAAGTGGCTGGTCGAGGCGAGGGCCCTGGGGATCGTCGGGTAACCGGTCGCAGGGATGCCGTATCGGCATGTCCCACCCATGGCATCTCCCATCCGTTGCATGTCACATCCGCGCGCTCGGGTTCGTCGAGTAAGGCGTGGAAGCGGAGTGGCGTAAGTGGGGAGTGTTCCCCATTTACAGCGCGGGGTGTGCGTGCCACTCTGGGACGAGCCGAGGGGAGGGCTGCGCATGGACGGCGTGCGGGCGGGCAAGTCGGACGGCGGTGGTGCGAGGGGAACTGCGACGGGCGGTCGGGGGAGGGGCGCCCCGCCGGGCAAGGGGGAGCGCGTCGCGGACTGGGCCGACGGGCGGCTCGGGATCTACGGCATCGCCAAGGCCAATCTGCGCAAGGTGTTTCCGGACCACTGGTCCTTCATGCTCGGCGAGGTCTGTCTCTACAGCTTCCTCGTGCTGATCCTCACCGGGGTCTATCTGACGCTGTTCTTCGAGCCGAGCGGCGTGGAAGTCGAGTACAACGGCACGTACGAGCCCCTCAACGGCGTCCTCATGACCCGGGCCTACGAGTCCACACTGGAGATCAGCTTCGACGTACGCGGCGGTCTGCTGATCCGGCAGATCCATCACTGGGCGGCACTGGTCTTCGTCGCCGGGATGCTGGTCCACATGATGCGGGTGTTCTTCACCGGCGCCTTCCGCAAGCCCCGCGAGATGAACTGGCTGTTCGGCTGGACGCTGCTGTTCCTCGGCATCCTCACCGGTCTGACCGGCTACTCGCTCCCGGACGACCTGCTCTCCGGCACCGGCATCCGCTTCACCCAGGGCGCCATCCTGTCCCTCCCGGTCGTGGGGACGTATCTGTCGTTCTTCCTGTTCGGCGGGGAGTTCCCGGGGCACGACATCATCTCGCGGCTCTTCCCGATCCATGTGCTGCTGCTGCCCGGGATCATGCTGGGGCTCGTCGTCGCCCATCTGATCCTCGTCTTCCACCACAAGCACACCCAGTACCCCGGGCCCGGAAGGGACCAGAAGTCCGTCGTCGGCATGCCCTTCATGCCGGTCTACATGGCGAAGGCCGGCGGCTTCTTCTTCCTCGTCTTCGGTGTGCTGACGTTCATGGGCGCGATCGCGACCATCAACCCGGTGTGGGCCTTCGGGCCCTACCGCCCCGATCTCGTCACCACAGGCGCCCAACCCGACTGGTATCTCGGCTTCTCCGAGGGCCTGATCCGGGTGATGCCGGGATGGGAGATCAACGCCTTCGGACACACGCTCGTCCTCGGCGTCCTCATCCCCTTCACCCTCTTCCCACTGATCCTGCTGGCCATCGGCGCCTACCCGTTCGTCGAAGGCTGGATCACCGGCGACAAGCGCGAGCACCACATACTCGACCGGCCCCGGAACGTCCCCGTCCGCACCGCCCTCGGCGTCGCCTGGCTGAGCCTCTACGGTGTCCTGCTGATCGGCGGCGGCAACGACATCGTCGCCACCCATCTGCATCTGTCCATCAACGCCATCACCTGGTTCGTCCGCATCGGCTTCTTCGTCGTGCCCGTCCTCGCCTTCGTCGTCACGAAGAGGATCTGTCTGGGGTTGCAGCGGAGGGACCGCGACAATGTGCTGCACGGCCGTGAGACCGGCATCGTCAAACGGCTGCCGCACGGCGAGTACGTCGAGGTCCACGAACCGCTCTCCCAGGGGCGGTTGTTCACACTCACCCAGCATGAGCAGCCGCCGCCGTACGAGATCGGGCCGGTCGTCGACGCGGGCGGTGTACGGCGCCGGGTCAGGGCCGTCGACCGGGTGCGCGCCCGGCTCGCCCGGGCCATGTTCGGGCCGGGGACGCACATCCCGAAGCCGACGGTGGAGGAGTACCGGGAACTCACGAGCAGCGATCACCACCACTGAGATCACCGCCGGTGAGCGGCTCCGGGTCCTGGGTGCCCAACGCCCGCCGGGCACCCAGCACTTCGTCCCTGCACTCCGCCGGGCTGCCCCAGGCCGTCCTGAGCGCGCGGGCCTTGGTCAGCCACAACGACAGGTCGTACTCGGCGGTGTAGCCGATCGCCCCGTGCAGTTGGAGCGCCGTACGGGCGGTGGTGTACGCCGCCTCGCAGGCCGTGACCTTGGCCGCCGCCACATCCGCCGGGCCCATCGTGACCGCCGCTCCGAAGACCAGCGGACGCGCGAACTCCAGGGCCACCTTCGCATCGGCCAGCCGGTGCTTCACCGCCTGGAACGAGCCTATGGGCACCCCGAACTGGGACCGCTGCCTCACATACGCCACCGTCCGGTCCAGCAGGGCGAGCCCCACGCCGAGCGCCTGGGCGGCGACCGCGAGACGGGCCCAGAGGAGGGCGTGGGGGAGGGGCGGGCGCGCGGAGAGCACCTCGCCGCCGGAGGCGAGAGGGGTCAGCCGACGGGCCGGGTCCAGGGAGGGGCGGACCGGGCCGTGGCCGGGGGACAGCCGCAGCTCGTCGGCGGCGGTCACCGAGAGGCGGGTCGTCGCCGCGTCACCGTCCAGGGCGTACGAGGCTGAGGGCGCCGCGACCGTGGCCATGGCCTCGCCCGACACCAGTGCCGGGAGGAGCCGCTTGGCCGGGGCCGGGTCGTCCAGGGCGGCCAGCAGGACCGTCGCCGTGACCGTCTCCACCAAGGGGCCCGGCACCGCGTGTCTGCCCAGCTCCACGAAGGCGGCGGCCAACTCCACGGGAAGGGGTCCCACACCCTCGTACGCCTCCGGAACGGCCAGTCCGAACACGCCCAGCCGCCCGATCCGCGCCCACAGCTCCCGCCCGGCCCTGTGCTCGCCGCGCGCCCAGTCCCGTACGACCGCCGGGGTGTCCGAGGCCGCCAGCAGCGCCGCCAGCGACTCCGTGAACGCCCGCTGCTCGGTGTCGAGGAGGAAACGCATCAGCGATGCCCTTTCGGAAGCGCCCGGTGCGGGCCGCGAGGGTGGCGCCCGTCGCTGAGGTCATCCATCAGCGCCGTCCCTTCGGCAGGCCCAGCAGCCGTTCCGCGACGATGTCGCGCTGGATCTCGTTCGTACCGGCGTAGATGGGGCCCGCCAGGGAGAAGACATAGCCCTCGGACCATGCCGTGTCGGCCAGCTCGCCCTCCTCGTCGAGCAGTTCCAGGGCCGTCTCGTGCAGGGAGATGTCGTACTCGGACCAGAAGAGCTTGTTCAGGCTGGACTCCGGGCCGATGGGGGTGCCGTCGAGGAAGCGGGAGGCGGCGGCGTAGGTGAACAACTGATAGGCGCGGGCGCCGATCAGGGCGTCGGCCACTCGGGCGCGCTCGGCGGACGGCCGCCCGCGCGTGTGCCACAGGTCGTGGAGCCGGGCGGCCGAGGCCAGGAAGCGGCCGGGGGAGCGGAGCATCAGACCGCGTTCGTTGCCCGCCGTCGCCATGGCGATGCGCCAGCCCTGGCCGGGGGCGCCGATGACGTCCTCGTCGGGGACGAACACCTCGTCGAGGAACAGCTCCGCGAAGGCCGGCTTGCCGTCGAGGCGGCCGATCGGGCGGACCGTCACACCCGGGGCGCGCAGGTCGAACATCAGATAGGTCAGGCCCTGATGCGGCTTCGGGGTGCCCGGCTCGCTGCGGAACAGGCCGAACGCCCGGTCCGCGAAGGCCGCCCGCGACGACCACGTCTTCTGGCCGCTCAGCAGCCAGCCGCCTTCCGCGCGCACGGCCCTGGAGGTGAGCGACGCCAGGTCCGACCCGGCCTCGGGCTCCGACCACGCCTGCGCCCAGACGACCTCGCCGGAGGCCATCGACGGCAACACGCGCGCGCGTTGCTCCTCCGTGCCGTGGTCGAAGAGTGTCGGGGCGAGGAGATGGATGCCGTTCTGACTGACGCGGCCCGGGGCGCCCGCCGCGTAGTACTCCTCCTCGAAGATCAGCCACCGTAAGAGGCCCGCGTCACGGCCGCCGTACGCCGTCGGCCAGTTCACCACCGACCAGCGGTCCGCGCACAGCTCGGCCTCCCACGCGCGATGGGCGGCGAAGCCCTCCTCCGTCTCCAGGGAGGGCAGCGGCTCGGGCGGCACATGCGCGCGCAGCCACGCGCGCGCCTCGGCGCGGAAGGCCTCGTCGGCGGGGGAATGGGCCAGGTCCACGGCCACCCCTCCTTCCCTAACAAGTGTTTGGTAGGTTAGCGTGCTGTCATGAAGAACGTCGAGGCCCCGGCGTACGTTCCCGGGCACGGACTGCTCCGCGGACGCACCGCCGTCGTCACCGCGGCGGCCGGCGCGGGCATCGGCGGGGCGACCGCGCGACGCCTCCTGGAGGAGGGCGCCCGCGTGATCGTCAGCGACGCCCACGCCCGAAGGCTCAAGGAGTACGAGGACCGGCTGACCCAGGAGTTCGGGGCCGGGCGGGTCGGGGCGGTGGCGTGCGACGTGACCGACGACGCACAGGTACGCGCCCTGTTCGAGGCCGCCGTACGGGAGCACGGGCGACTCGACATAGTCGTCAACAACGCCGGGCTCGGCGGCACTTCGACCCTCGTCGACATGAGCGACGAGCAGTGGTCACGCGTGCTGGACGTGACGCTGAACGGCACCTTCCGCTGCATACGGGCGGCACTGCGGCTCTTCCGTGAGCAGTGGCGAGGCGGCCGTGAGCAGGGGAACGACGGCAGAGAACGTGAGCGTCGCGGCGATTGCGGGGTGATCGTCAACAACGCCTCCGTCGTCGGATGGCGGGCCCAGGCCGGGCAGGCGCACTACGCGGCGGCCAAGGCCGGGGTGATGGCGCTGACCAGGTGCGCGGCGCTGGAGGCCGCCGAGTACGGGGTGCGGGTCAACGCGGTCTCGCCGAGCCTCGCCATGCATCCGCATCTGGTGAAGGTCACCACACCCGAACTGCTGGAGGAGCTGACCGCGCGGGAGGCCTTCGGACGGTACGCGGAACCCTGGGAGGTGGCCAACGTGATCGTCTTCCTCGCCTCCGGCTACTCCTCGTACATGACGGGCGAGATCGTCTCCGTCAGCAGCCGGCACCCCTAGGCCGCCCCCCTGCCGACCAGCCCACACCCCGCCGACCGGAGCAGCCCACAATGGACGTGTGCCGACCAAGAAGAAGCCCCAGGTGACCGCCGCGCCCGCCCGCCGCCGCGAACTCCTCGACACCGCCGCCGAGGTCTTCGCCGAGCAGGGCTACAACGCCACCACCGTACGCAAGATCGCCGACCACGCGGGCATGCTCGCGGGCAGCCTCTACTACCACTTCGACTCCAAGGAGTCGATGCTGGAGGAGATCCTGCGCACCTTCCTCGACGAGCTGTGGAACGGCTACGACGCCGTCCTGGACGCCGAGCTGAGCCCGCGCGAGACGCTGGCCGCCCTGGTCACCGAGTCGTTCCGGGAGATCGACCGGCACCGCGCGGCCGTCGCGATCTACCAGAAGGAGAGCAAGCAACTCGTCGCGCAGGAGCGGTTCGCGTTCCTCGTCGAGTCGCAGCGCAGATTCGAGAAGGCCTGGCTGTCCACGCTGGAACGCGGGGTCGCGGCCCGGGTCTTCCGGGACGACCTCGACATGCGGCTCACCTACCGCTTCGTCCGCGACACCGTCTGGGTCGCCGCCTCCTGGTACCGGCCCGGCGGACACCACAGCCCCGAGGAGATCGCCCGGCAGTACCTGTCGATGGTGCTGGACGGGATCGCCGTACGCACATAGCCGTCGAAGTGCCCTTCAGCCGTTGAAGGGACCCTTGCCGAGAGGGAGTCGCCATGGCCGAGGCCTATATCGTCGAAGCGGTCCGTACGCCCGTGGGGCGGCGCGGGGGAGGGCTCGGCACGGTGCATCCGGCCGACCTGGGCGCGCATGTCCTCAAGGCACTCGTCACGCGCGCGGGTGTCGACCCGGCCGCCGTGGAGGACGTCGTCTTCGGCTGTCTGGACACCGTCGGACCGCAGGCCGGTGACATCGCCCGGACCAGCTGGCTGGCCGCCGGGCTGCCCGAGGAGGTGCCGGGCACCACCGTCGACCGGCAGTGCGGCTCCTCCCAGCAGGCCGTGCACTTCGCCGCGCAGGGCGTCCTCTCCGGCACCCAGGACCTGGTCGTCGCGGGCGGCGTCCAGAACATGACGATGGTCCCCATCGCCTTCGCCTCCCGCCAGGCCGCCGTCCCCCTCGGCCTCACCGAGGGCCCCTTCGCCGGCAGCGAGGGCTGGCGCGCGCGATACGGCGACCGGCCCGTCAACCAGTTCGCCGGCGCCGAGATGATCGCCGCCAAGTGGGGCATCGGCAGGCGTCAACAGGAGGAGTACGCACTGCGCTCCCACCAGCGCGCCGTACGCGCCGTCGACGAGGGCCGCTTCGAGAGGGAGACCGTCCCCTACGGGGAGGTGACCGTCGACGAGGGGCCCCGCCGGGACACCTCGCTGGAGAAGATGGCCGCGCTCAAGCCGGTGATCGACGGCGGCACCGTCACCGCCGCCTGCTCCTCCCAGGTCTCCGACGGAGCGGCGGCCCTGCTGCTCGCCTCGGAACGCGCGGTACGCGAACACGGGCTGCGCCCACGCGCGCGCGTGCACCATCTCTCCGTACGCGGCGAGAACCCCATCCGGATGCTCACCGCCCCCATACCGGCGACGGCGTACGCCCTGAAGAAGACCGGTCTCGGCCTCGACGCCATCGACCTCGTCGAGATCAACGAGGCCTTCGCACCCGTCGTCCTCGCCTGGCTGAAGGAGACGGGCGCCGACCCCGACAAGGTCAACGTCAACGGCGGCGCCATCGCCCTCGGCCACCCCCTGGGCGCCACCGGAGCCAAGCTGATGACGACCCTGCTGCACGAACTGGAGCGCACCGGGGGCCGTTTCGGCCTCCAGACGATGTGCGAGGGCGGCGGCCAGGCGAACGTGACGATCATCGAGAGGCTGTGAGGCGCGGTCGCCGACGAGGTGTGAGCGGCTTGGTCAGTGCGCGCCCGCGAGCCGCTCTCTGACCTCCTCGGCCTCCTTCATGATCCGCTCCACCAGCTCCGCGCACGACGGCAGGTCGTCGATCACCCCGGCGACCTGCCCGGAGGCCATCACACCGAGGTCCGTACGGCCGTCCACCATGGCCGACCTGAGCAGCATGGGCGTGTTCGCGGCGAGCAGGACCTGACTCCAGGACAGCTCCTTGCCGTGCTTCATGGCGAGCCCGTCGCGGACGAGCCGGGGCCAGGAGAGCCCGGAGAGCTTCCGGAAGCCGGTCGCGCGGCGGACCGCGTGCAGCAGCCTCCTCGCACGGCCGGAGTCCTCCAACGCGGTCACCAGGTCCGTGCGCAGCATCCGGTGGGGCAGTCCGTCGACGGCCCGGGTCACGGTCACGTCCTTGACGGTCGCCGCCAGATAGCGCGCCTTCACCGCGTCCGGCACGGTCGAGTCCGAGGTGAGCAGGAACCGTGTCCCCATCGCCACGCCCGCCGCGCCGTACGCCAGCGCCGCCATCAGCCCCCGCCCGTCGAAGAAGCCGCCGGCCGCCACCACCGGGATGTCCACCGCGTCCACGACCTGCGGCAACAGCACGGTCGTCGCCACCTCCCCGGTGTGCCCGCCGCCCTCCCCGCCCTGCACGATCACCGCGTCCGCACCCCACGCCGCCACCTTCTCGGCATGCCGCCGGGCGCCCACGGACGGGATGACGACGACACCCGCCTCCTTCAGCCCGGCGATCAGCTCA
Organism: Streptomyces sp. NPDC002643; assembly: GCF_053592555.1. Classification (NCBI taxonomy): domain Bacteria; kingdom Bacillati; phylum Actinomycetota; class Actinomycetes; order Kitasatosporales; family Streptomycetaceae; genus Streptomyces; species Streptomyces sp. NPDC002643. The sequence goes on along the minus strand of NZ_JBSFVY010000010.1, from coordinate 124,212 downwards.
CGAGAGGGCGCGAGGGCGAAGGAGGCGACGCGCACACCCTCCTCGATCATCACGGCCACCCGGTCACCGGCATCCGCCGCGTCGGCCCGCAGATTGACCCCGAAGGGGGCGTCCGTACGGGACTTCACCTCGCGTACCGCCTCGCGGAGCCGGTCGAGGGTCATGGTCGCGGAGGCCAGGACGCCGAGGGCGCCCGCGTCGGCCGTGGCGGAGACCAGCCGGGGCCCGGCGACCCAGCCCATACCGGTCTGGACGATCGGATGACGGACCCCGACGAGCCGGGTGAGGGCCGTGTCCATGGGTGACTTCCCCTCTGTCGGTCCTGCCCTTGGGACAGGCGCTCTGCCACCGTCAACCGGCGACCTCACGCGCGCGTGTGGTGCGCGGGTCGATGACCTCGCGGATCAGGCGCAGCTCTTCCGGGGCCGGTTCACGGGTGTACGGCACCTCGTCCGGGACGGCGAGTGCGAAGCCGGTTGCCTCGCGCACCTGCTCGACCGTGACGCCCGGGTGCAGCGAGGCCAGCCGCATCGAGTGGTCCGGGGTGGCGAAGTCGAACACACCGAGGTCGGACACGACGCGCGGGAGATGGTGGAAGCGCGCGGTCACCGGATGCTCGGCCGCGCGGTCGTACCCCACCCCGCACACCATGTCGACGCGCTCCACGAAGACCCGCCGGGAGTGCTTCGGCACCCAGTAACTGGTGGGGTGGTTCATGGAGTTGACGGGGGCGCCGCGCACACCGAGCAACTGCCGTTTGGGCCGCGACCAGTCGCCGATGCACGAGATGTTCTGGTTGCCGTAGCGGTCGATCTGGCTCGCCCCCATCATCACGTGCCGCCGGCCGCTCGTGACGAGGGCGAGGTGCTGACGGTACGGCAGCCAGCCCTCCGGTGTTCCGTCGAGCCCGACGAGCGTGGCCTCGCCGTCGGTGAGCAGCAGGTCGGGCGCGAAGGTGCGCCGGGCGAGGCGCGCACCGAGGGAGGGGATGAGCCCCATGGGGCTGGCGAGGATCTCCCCGGCACCGCGCCAGGCCTCGGCACAGGCGAGCACGCAGTACTCGGCGCGGGTGGGCGGCGCGACGGGGGGCGGTGTGGTCATGAAAGGGGCTCCTCGCGCTCTGTGTGCCAGCTCCGCACTGCCTCCTGGTAGGTCTCTTCGTCGCCCCTCAGGAACCGTTCGGCGAAGTCGGCCCACGGTGTGGTCGCGTAGTGCTTCTGGAAGACCTCGTCGCGGGACTGATCGGGGGCGCACGAGGTGAAGTGCGCGCCGTTGGGTGCCTCCACGACTCCCGTCACGGTGTGGCGCTTGATGAGCAGCGACTGGGGTGGGCCTTCCTTGGTCACCTCCGCCGCGCCGATGGTGTCGACGAGCCGTTCGCACGACACATACGCGGTGTCGGCCGCCTCGCAGAACAGGTCGTCGAAGTACGGGTCCGGCCCCAGATACTGGCCGTTGCCCAGCCGGTCGGCCCGGTTGACATGCACGAACGCCGCGTCCAGACGGAGAGCGGGCATGGCGACGTAGGTCTCCCCGTCGTCGTACGGGGAGGTGACGGTCCGCAGCCCGGGGTTGACGCGCATGACGTCCGAGCCGATGCCCGCGCGTACCGGCATGAACGACAGCCGGTTCGCCGCCGCGTGCAGCCCCCACATGAACATCGCCTCGTCGACCTCCATCAGCTCGAACGCCCCCCGCTCGCGAGCCGCGCGGAAGTGGGGTTCGAGGGGGACCGAGTCGAGGGTGGCGAAGGCGGCGACCAGCTTTCGTACGCGTCCGGCGGCGGCCAGCATGCCGACGTCGGGGCCGCCGTACGAGACCACGGTGAGATCGGTGATCCCGGTACGGAGCAGCGCTCGCACCAGGGCCATGGGTTTGCGGCGCGAGCCCCAGCCGCCGATGCCGAGCGTCATACCGCTGGCCAGCCGGGACACGGCCTCGTCGGCGGTCATCGTCTTGTCACCCATCCGTACCCCCGCTTCCCGTCCCACGTGCGCTGCCCGTCCCACGTGACTTGCCGAAGGTGTCGCGGACCTCGTCGGCGACTCCGCTGAGGTTGGCCTCGAAGGTGAAACCCTGTTCGAAGCGGTAGCTGCGGCGGACGTCGACGGGGTCGATGCCGTTGATCGCGGCCTTGGCCAGCCGGATCAGCCGCCCGTCCTTGGCGGCGATCTCCCGCGCCAACTCCAGGGCCGATTCCCGTAGTCCGGCACGCGGTACGACCCGCCACACCGAGCCGTGCGCACGCAACTCGGCCGCGGTCGCCGTACGGGAGGTGTAGTAGAGGGCGCGCATCAGATGGTGGGGCACCAGCCGCGCCAGATGGGTCGCCGCGCCGAGCGCGCCCCGGTCCAGCTCCGGCAGTCCGAACGTGGCGTCGTCGCTCGCCACGATGGCGTCCGCGTTGCCGACCAGCCCGATCCCGCCGCCCAGACAGAAGCCGTGCACGGCGGCCACCACCGGCACCTCGCACTCGTACACCGCGGCGAACGCCTCCGCACAGCCGTGGTTGGCCCCGATCAGCGCGCTCGGTCCGGCCGACTGGATCTCCTTGATGTCCACGCCCGCGTTGAAGCCCCGCCCCTCGGCCGTCAGCACCACACACCGCACCGCGGGGTCACGGCCCGCACCGCGCACCGCCTCGGCCAGCTCGAACCAGCCGCGCACCGGCAGCGCGTTCACCGGCGGAAAGTCAACCGTGACAACGGAAATCCCCTTTTCGGGGGATGAGGTGGAGACACCCATAGCAGCATCAGCTACCTTCCACCTAACGTTTGTTAGGTACGTCTCTTGGGTGGAAGGTAGCAGCGGATGGAGCTCGACGGGAAGCTCGCCGTCATCACCGGCGGCACACGCGGCATCGGCGCCGGCATCGCCCACGCCTTCGTCGAAGCGGGCGCCGAGGTCGTCATCTGCGCCCGCCGCGCACCCGAGACCCCGATCAAGGGCACCGAATTCATACCGGCCGACGTCCGCGACCCCGACGCCGTGCAGGGACTGTTCGACGCCCTGCCGAGGGTGGATGTGCTGGTGAACAACGTGGGCGGGACGCCGTATCGGTTGCTGGGTGGGGGAGCCGAGGCCATGGCTGATGGGGGAGCGGCGGCCATGCCTGATGGGGGAGCGGTGGCCATGGCCGAAGCCCGGCGCCATGCCCGGGTCGTCGAGCTCAATCTCATCGCTCCGCTGACCGTCTCCCTCGCCGCCCATGAGCACTTACGGAGGGCCAGGGGCGCCATCGTGATGATCGGCAGCGTCAGCGGCAGCCGACCCTCACCCGGCTCGGCGGCGTACGGCGCGGCCAAGGCGGGTCTCGCTCACCTGGCCCGCTCCATGGCCGTGGAATGGGCCCCGGAGGTCCGCGTCAACACGCTGGTGCTCGGCATGGTCCACACGGAGCTGGCCCATCTCCACTACGGCGACGAGGCCGGCATCGCCGCCGTATCCCGCACGGTCCCCCTCGGCCGCCTCGCCACCCCCTCCGATGTCGCCTCCGCCGCTCTCTTCCTGGCCTCCGACGCGGCGGCGTACATCACCGGCGCCTCCCTGCTCGTCCACGGCGGCGGCGAACGACCGGCGTTCCTCGACCAGGCGACGGTCAACAGGGAGATCGGCAGCACATGAACCCGACACCGAACCCGGACATGAACCCGACGAAGCGAAAAGGGGAACCGGCATGAGTGCGCAGCGGCTCTGTGAGGGGCGCGTGGTGGTGGTGACCGGCGCCGGGCGCGGGCTGGGACGCGCGCATGCGCTCGCGTACGCCGCCGAGGGCGCCCGAGTCGTCGTCAACGACCTGGGCGTGGGACTGGACGGTACGCCCGACGCCGACAGCCCGGCGGCGCAGGTCGTGGAGGAGATCCGCGCGGCCGGGGGTTCCGCCGTGGCCCACGGCGGCGACGTGGCGACGACCGAGGGCGCCGCGTCCCTCGTCCGCACCGCACTCGACACCTACGGCCGTCTCGACACCCTCGTCAACAACGCCGGCTTCCTCCGCGACCGCATGCTCGTCAACCTCGAAGAGGACGACTGGGACGCGGTCGTCCGCGTCCACCTCAAGGGTCACTTCCTGCCGCTGAAGCACGCCGCCGCCCACTGGAGGACGCAGGCCAAGGCCGGCCGCGTCCCCACGGCCAGGGTGGTCAACACCAGCAGCGGAGCCGGCCTCCTGGGCTCCGTCGGCCAGGTCAACTACAGCGCGGCCAAGGCGGGCATCGTGGCGCTGACCCTCGTCGCCGCCGCCGAACTCCAGCGCTACGGCGTCCAGGTCAACGCGATAGCCCCGGCCGCCCGCACCCGTATGACGGAGCGGACCTTCGCCGCCACGATGACCGCCCCGGACAAGGGCTTCGACGCGATGGCCCCCGAGAACGTCTCCCCCCTGGTCGTCTGGCTCGGCTCCACCGCGAGCCAGGGAGTAACCGGCCGGGTCTTCGAAGCGGAAGCGGGCCGCATCACGGTCATGGAGGGCTGGCACAGGGGCCCCACCACAGACAAGGGCACCCGCTGGACCCCGAGGGAGGCAGGAGAGACAACCCTGAAACTTTTGTCGGAGGCAGAGCCGCCGGGGGCGGTGTACGGGGCCGGGTGAGCGATGGCTTAGGGGGCCCGCCCGAGTGCGGTACTCCGGGGGGTGGCTGTGCGTTGGCCGCGCTCATAACCAAGGCGGCACCCCTTGCTTTTAAGGGGCGCGGGGCTGTGTCGATTTGCGGCTCCGCCGCGTGGGCGCGACAAGCCCCCACAAACCCGCACCCGCCAACGCACGATCCCACCCCACCCCTCTCGCGCCCCCCAAAAAACCTACGTATCGCACTCCAAAACAGTCCGACACAACCCACACCGAGCCCGCACCCGCCCCCGAACCGGCACCCGAATCCTCTGATGACAGGTAGGACAAGAAAACGACACCCGCAACGGCTGCCCCCGCTCATCAGGAGTGAACGCATACGACACCCCGGAACCCCCGGAACCCCCGGGCACCCCCGACATCGGCTGAGCCGGCCGCAGGCCCTCCGCATGGCGCCGATCCCGCGCATACCTCCGCCGCCCCGCCCACCCCGCACCGGTCAGCGGCGGCTGCTGCTCATCCCGCCGAGCCCGCACCCGCCCCTCCGTATACGCGGAGTACGCCTGCGGACTCGTGAACCACACGGAGGGGTCCTCCCCGAACACCAGCGCCCGCTTCGCCAGCACATACCCGAACTCCTCCGGCGTCAGATACCCCAGCTTCTGCGACGACGCCCCGTCCTCCCGAAAGGCGTCGAGGAGCAGCCACCCGGCGCCGAGGTAGGTCGCCGCCGTGTCCGTGAGGATCTCGTTGTCCCGGGTGCCGGGGAAGGACAGCCCGAGGCGGTGCAGATACACATGCATGATCTCGTGGGCGAGGGCCGCGCCGATGTCCCGGCGATGGGTGCGGAACCGGTCGTTGAGTTCGATGAAGTACTCGGGCCCGGCGGCCAGTTCGACGTTCGCCGCATGGGTCATCTCACGGAACCCGACGATCATCCGCGCGTCCGGCAGCCGATAGTGCCGCACCAGCTCACGCGCCACCCGCTGGGCGCCCAGATGGAGATCGTCGATGTCGCAGAACGCCACGTCGACCGGGGCCACGCTGGTGTCGAAGGTCCGGATCGTGTCGTACGAGAGCCGCTTGTACAGCGCGGTGATCGACGCCCGCACGGTGTCCAGGTGCGGGTATCCGTGCTCGACAGGTCCGCCGTTCGCCACGTCCGCACCCCCAAAGACGCCGATACGTTCCACTCTAAGCCGACCCACGGGCATACCGACGGGCCCACCGAAAGCCGTCCCTCACCGCCCCCGCCCCCTGTCCACATGCCGGTTCCGCACGATGATCGGCCCACCACCTCACCGTAGGGTGACGACCATGACCACCAGCGACACCAACGAGGCGAACAGCGCGGCCGCTGCCGAAGGGACCGATCGCGGGCCCGCGGTCGGCGGGATCGACGAAGACGTCCGGGCCGAGCTCGCCCGGCTGCGGGACAGCATCGACAACATCGACGCGGCCGTGGTCCACATGCTCGCCGAACGCTTCAAGTGCACCCAGCGCGTCGGCCACCTCAAGGCCCGCCACCAACTCCCCGCCGCCGACCCGGCCCGCGAGGCCCACCAGATCAGCCGACTCCGAGGCCTCGCCGAAAGCGCCAAACTCGACCCGGCATTCGCGGAGAAACTCCTCAATTTCATCATCGCTGAAGTGATCCGCCACCATGAACGCATCGCGGACGACGCCCTCAACGGCACCACACGCACGGCGACCGGCGCCGGGGAGTGACACGGCGGCCGGCACAGGGCATCCTGCGTGAGCACTCTTCGTCAGAACCCGAATACACGCAGTGATGGACTCGGGTCCGGGCCGCCGAACACGGTCCGACGGCCCGAGCGAGGGGACATCCGCCATGCCGTCGGAAGCCAAGATCCTCATCGTCGACGACCATGAGGACACGCTGTACGCCCTGGAGAGCGCCCTGGCCCCGCTGGGCTACCGCCTCACCCGCGCCACCAGCGGCGACGCGGCCCTCAAGGAAGTCCTGCGCGGCCAGGTCGGCCTGCTCCTCCTCGATGTGCGCATGCCCGGCGTCAGCGGCCTCGACGTCGTCCGCTACATGCGCAAGGTGGAGCAGACCCGGCACATCCCCGTCATCCTCCTCACCGGCTTCGGCCCCGACGCCGACCTCACCTCCGCCGCCTTCCACCTCGGCGTCGCCGACCTCGTCATGAAACCCATCGACCCCTGGTCCCTGCGCACCAAGGTCCGCTACCTCTACGACGCCCACGAACGCGCCCACGCCCTCGAACACGAGAACACCACCCTCCGCGCCCGCCTCAAACACCACGAGGACCACCACGAGGAGCGAATCGACAGCCACGAGGAACGCGCGGACGACCACCAGGAACGCGAGGACCATCACGAGAAGCACGAGGGCCATCACGAGAAGCACGAGGGCCATCACGAGAAGCACGCGGACGACGACCACGTCAGGCACGACGACGACCATCGCGTACCCACCCAACGAGAAGGCCTCAACGACCCCGCGCAAGACCTGAACGACCGGGCGGCGGGGGCGCACTACCGGACATAGGTCGCGTACCCGGCCCGCCCCTGTCCCGGCTCCTGGGCATCAGGCAGCATGTCCCCCATGTCCGTACTGACGCGCGACGAAGCGCAGACCCGTGCCAAGCTCCTCGACGTCCACCACTACGAGATCACCCTCGACCTCACGCGTGGCGACGAGACGTTCGACTCCCTCACCGTCATCCGCTTCACCGTGCGGGGAAAGAAGAAGGCCGCGGACACCTTCGTCGAACTCAAGCCCGCCGAACTGCGCTCCCTCACCCTCGACGGCCACCCCCTCGACCCCGAGACCCTCGACGACAACCGCCTCCCCCTCAAGGGCCTCACCCCGGGCGAACACGAACTACGCGTCGACGCCGCCATGCGCTACTCCCGCACCGGCGAGGGCATGCACCGCTTCACCGACCCCACCGACGGCGAGACATACGTCTACACCCAACTCTTCATGGACGACGTCCAGCGCGTCTTCGCCGCCTTCGACCAACCCGACCTCAAGGCCGCCTTCGACCTCACCGTCACCGCCCCGCAAGGCTGGACCGTCCTCGCCAACGGCATCACCGAACGCCAGGACGACGGCAGTTGGCGCGCCGCCACCACCCCACCGATCTCCACCTACCTCGTCGCCGTCGCCGCCGGCCCCTGGCACTCCGTCCGCACCGAACACCGGGGCCTGCCCTTCGGCATCCACTGCCGCCGCTCCCTCGCCCCCCACCTCGACACCGACGCCGACGAACTCCTCGACATCACCCGCGCCTGCTTCGACCGCTACCACGAGAAGTTCAAGGAGCCGTACCCCTTCGACTCCTACGACCAGGCCTTCGTCCCCGAGTTCAACGCCGGCGCCATGGAGAACCCCGGACTCGTCACCTTCCGCGACGAGTTCGTCTACCGCTCCGCCGTCACCGACGTCGAACGCCAGACCCGCGCCATGGTCATCGCCCACGAGATGGCCCACATGTGGTTCGGCGACCTCGTCACCCTCAAGTGGTGGGACGACATCTGGCTGAACGAGTCCTTCGCCGAGTACATGGGCTACCAGACCCTCACCGAAGCCACCCACTTCGAGGACACCTGGGTCGACTTCGGCATCGCCCGCAAGGCCTGGGGCTACGACGCCGACCAGCGCCCCTCCACCCACCCCGTCGCCCCCGAGGCCGTCGACGACACCGCCGCCGCCCTCCTCAACTTCGACGGCATCTCCTACGCCAAGGGCGCCTCCGCCCTACGCCAACTCGTCGCCTGGCTCGGCGAGAAGGACTTCCTCGACGGCATCAACGCCCACTTCACCCGCCACCGCTTCGGCAACGCCACCCTCGCCGACTTCATCGACAACCTCGCCGGCGCCACCGACCGCGACGTCCACGCCTGGGCCGACGCCTGGCTGCGCACCACCGGAGTCGACACCCTCACCCCCAAGATCACCCGCACCCCCGACGGCACCCACACCCTCACCGTCGACCACACCGGCAGCCGCCCCCACCACATCACCGTCGGCATCTACGACCAGGACCTCGCCGACGACCAGGGCCACCTCACCCTCCGCACCGGCCTCGACCTCGACATCCCCCAGACCACCGAACACCCCATCGGCAAACGCCCCGCACTGATCCTCCTCAACGACGGCGACCTCACCTACGCCAAGATCCGCTTCGACCCCGACTCCTTCACCACCGTCACCGAAAGCCTCTCCGGCCTGCCCACCCCGCTCACCCGAGCCGTCGTCTGGAACGCCCTCCGCGACGCCGTACGCGACGGCGGCAGCGCCACCCAGGGAACCACGGACGGCGGCAGCGCCACCCAGGGAACCACGGACGGCGGCAGCGCCACCCGGGCGACCAACCCCGAACCCCCGATGTCGCCCACCGCCTACCTCGACGCCGCCCGCACCCACCTCCCCCGCGAGACCGACCTCGCCATCGTCCAAGGCGTCCTCGGCTTCGCCACCACCCAGGTCGCCGACCGCTACCTCACCCCCGAACAGCGCCCCGCCGGCCTCGCCACCCTCACCTCCCTGTGCCGCGACCTCATCCGCCGCACCGAGGACGGCGACAACCCCGGCCTGCGCCTGACCGCCGTACGCCACTTCATCGACGTCGCCGCCCACCCCGAGACCATCGCCGCCTGGCTCGCCGACGGCACCGTCCCCGGCGGCCCCGAACTCGACCCCGAACTGCGCTGGCGCGTCCTCGGCCGCCTCGCCGTACTCGGAGCGATCGACGCCGACGAGATCGCCGCCGAACTCGAACGCGACCCCAGCGCCACCGGCCAGGAAGGCGCCGCCCGCTGCCGCGCCGCCCTCCCCGACCCCGAGGCCAAACGCCAGGCATGGGAGTCCATGTTCACCACCGACACCCTCTCCAACTACCTCTTCACCGCCACCGCCCAGGGCTTCTGGCAGCCCGAACAGGCCGATCTGCTGGGCGAGTACGTCGACCGCTACTGGTCGGACGCGGTGTCGCTGGCCGCCCGCCGGGGCCCCGCCATCGCGGACGCGGCCGGCCGCTGGGCGTTCCCGTCCCACGCGGTCACCCCGGAAACCCTCAAGGCAGGCGAACGCTGCCTGAACGAGTCCGCCCCGATCCCGTCCCTCCACCGCAAGTTGGTGGACCAACTGGACGACCTGGGCCGCGCGTTGAGGGTGAGGGAGGCCCAGGGAGCCTGACGACCGGGGGCCTTCCTCTGTGGCCGGGGGGCCGCTTCCCTGAGGCCGAAGGCCTCAAAGGGGGCGCGGGGAACTGCGCGACCAGCCACGTACAACCCGCACCCTGCAACTCGCCCTAGGTTCAACGGCGCCAATCCGGCTCTCCCAGCGGAGCGCCCCCGTACCCTCTTTCGGTTGTAATTGACGGTATTTTCGGGTCTCACTACCCAATTGGCGTACAAGATGGGGTTCCCCGCGCTCCGGAGGACCCCATGCCCACCCCACCCCTCGCCTCGGCCCCCCAAGGCCCCGGCGCGCTACCCCCCTTGCTGGACACAGTCCTCCAAGCCCTGCGCGCCGGCGCGAAGACGAGGGGCGGCCCCCTCCCCACCGGCGGCCCGGAGCGCGTCGCCGCCCAGATCCGGGACGCCCTCGGCGACCCCCTCCCCACGGAGGGCGACCCCGACGCCCTCCACCGCCTCGTCCACGCCCTCGCCGCAGGCTCGGCCGACCCCGCCGACCCCCTCTGCGCGGCCCACCTCCACACCCCACCCCTCGCGGTGGCCGCCGCGGCCGACCTCGCCGCCACCGTCCTGAACCCCTCCCTGGACTCCTGGGACCAGGCCCCGGCGGCCTCCGCCCTGGAAGCCCTCGTCACCCAGGCCCTGGCCAAGGAAATCCACGGCGCCCACGCCCCCGCAGGGACCGCCCTGGTCACCACCGGCGGCACCGAGTCCAACCAACTCGCCGTCCTCCTCGCCCGAGAAGCCCACCCGGGCACACAGCTGATCCACGGAGCCAACGCCCACCACTCCCTCGCCCGCGCCGCCTGGCTGCTCGGCCTCCCCGAACCCCTCACGGTCCCCGCCCCCTCCGGCACCCTGGACCCCGCCGCCCTCGACGACGCCCTCACCCGGCTCCACGGCCGCACCGCCCTCGTCGCGGCCACCGCCGGCACCACCGACGCCGGCCTCATCGACCCGCTCCCCGACATCGCCGACCTCTGCCAGGCCCACGGCGCCCGCCTCCACATCGACGCGGCCTACGGCGGAGCCCTCCTCCTCACCGACCGCCGCCGCCCCCTCCTGAACGGCCTCGACCGCGCCCACACGGTCACCCTCGACCTGCACAAACTCGGCTGGCAACCGGTCGCCGCCGGCCTCCTCGCCGTACGCGACACAGGCGACCTCACCGCACTGGACCACCGCGCGGACTACCTCAACGCCGACGACGACACCGAAGCCGGCCTCCCCGACCTCCTCGGCCGCTCCCTGCGCACCACCCGCCGCCCCGACATCCTCAAGATCGCCGTCACCCTCAAAACCCTCGGCCGCAACGGACTCGGCGCCCTCGTCGACCACGTCTGCGACCTCGCCCAGGAGTTCGCCGCGCTCATCCACGCCCACCCCGGCTTCGACCTCCACGACCGGCCCACCATCAGCACCGTCCTGTTCCGGCCCACCGGAGCCTGTGACGACACCGTGGCCGCCGTACGCCGACAACTCCTGCGCGACGGCCGCGCCGTCATAGGCCGGGCCACCGCCGACGGCCGCCTCTGGCTCAAGGTCACCCTGCTGAACCCACACACCCGCCCGGATGACCTCGCCGCCCTCCTCAAGCTCGTAGAACGCGCGGAACCCTCCGCACTCCCAGAAGGAAACACCCCCACATGAGCACGCCCAGCACACCCGCCGACGACCCCGCCCACCCCGCACCCGAGGCCCCCCGCGACCTCGTCGGCGTCGGCATCGGCCCCGCCAACCTCTCCCTCGCCGCCCTCGCCCACCCACTCGCCGAACTCGACACCGTCTTCTACGAACAGCGCCCCGGCTTCGACTGGCACCCCGGTCTCCTCATCGAGGGCAGCACCATCCAAGTGCCCTTCCTCGCCGACCTGGTGACCCTCGCCGACCCCGCCAGCCCCTGGTCCTTCCTGAACTATCTGCGCACCCGCGACCGACTGTTCCCCTTCTACTTCGCCGAGCGCTTCCACATCCAGCGCACCGAGTACGACGCCTACTGCCGCTGGGTCAGCGAGAGCCTGCCCGGACTGCGCTTCGGCCACCAGGTCGACTCGGTCCGCTGGAACCCCGAACGCGACCTGTTCGAGATCGACCACACCCAACTCGGCGCGGACGGAGAGGCCGAAACACTGGGCCGTACCTACGCGCGGAACGTGGTCCTCGGCGTCGGCACCGAACCGTACGTCCCCGAACCCCTCAAGCCCCTCGTCGAAGCACCCGGCGTCCCCGTCATCCACGCCGCCGACTACCTCCGCGAACGCGACCGCCTCCGCACCGCCGGACACGTCACCGTCATCGGCGCCGGCCAGTCCGGCGCCGAGGTCTTCCTCGACCTGCTCCGCCACAGACCCGCGGGACGCGAAGGACTGCACTGGCTGGGCCGCACGGAAGCCTTCGCCCCCATGGAGTACTCCAAGCTCGGGCTTGAGCACTTCACCCCCGACTACACCCGCTACTTCCACGCCCTCACCGAATCCACCCGGGACCGCCTCGTCGCCGCCCAGTGGCAGCTCCACAAGGGCATCGGCGCCGACACCATCGCCGCCATCCACGACGAGCTCTACCGCCGCACCCTCGACGGCGGCTGGCCCGACGCCACCCTCACTCCCGGCGTCCACGTCCGCACCGCCGGCCGACTCGCCACCACCAAGGTCGAACTCCACCTCGAACACAGCGAACAGGGCACCCGCTCCCGCCTCACCACCGACGCCGTCGTCCTCGCCACCGGCTACCGCGAACGCCCCCTCGACCGCGTCCTCGCCGGCCTCGACCCCTACATCCGCCGCGACAGCCGCGAACGCCCCCGCGTCGACGAACAGTTCCGCATGATCCTCGACCCGTCCGTCACCGCCGCCGGCTGCCACGTCTACGTCCAGAACGCCGAACTGCACACCCACGGCGTCGGCACCCCCGACCTCGGCCTCGCCGCCTGGCGCAGCGCCACCATCCTCAACACCCTCACCGGCAAGGAGCCCTACCCCCTCCCCGGCCGCACCGCCTTCACCAGCTTCGGCCTCACCCCACAGCCACGCATCCCGCACGCCCGCCAGGAGAAGCCGGCCACCCCACTGACGCCACTCGCCGACGTCAGGTAATTGAAAGGCAAAGAAGTAAGGCAAGAGTGGTGACGGCTGCAAAAAAACTGCCTACCTTTCCGCCATGACCAGCACCCGCACAGACAACACCGGCAGCGCAGACCAGACACCCACCACCTGGATCGCCGCCCACCGCTCCGCCGTCATCAACCCCCACGAAGCCTTCAAACTCTTCGAAGTCCGAGGCTTCACCAACCAGACCGTCCGCCAAACCATCCGCCCCGCAGGCGGCGGCAACGCCCTCCGCATCCACCTCAGCAACCGCTACGGCACCACCCCCCTCCACATCGGCGGCGCCCACCTCGCCCACCGCACCGAACGCAGCGGCATCGACCCCCACACCGACACCCCCCTGCTCTTCGACGGCGCCGAAACCATCACCATCCCACCAGGCGAAGACATCACCACCGACCCCATCCACCACCCCATCACCGCAGGCCAGGAACTCGCCCTCAGCCTCTACCTCCCCGACGACACCGGCCTCACCACCTACTCCGCCATCCCCTACGACATCGGCCACGCCGTCCCCGGCAACCAGCTCACCGCCGAAACCCTCGACGAATCAGAAGAACTGATCACCAGCCACCTCATCACCGGCATCGACGTCCTCGCCCCCGAACACACCCGCATCGCCATCGCCTTCGGAGACTCCTGGATCGAAGGCATGGCCACCACCCCCGGCACCGGCAGCAGCTTCCCCGCCCAACTCGACCGCCGCCTCACCAACGGCTGGATCGTCGCCCCCGGCATCTCCGGCAACCGACTCCTCACCGACGAGATCGGCGCCCACCTCCTCGACCGCGTCGAACGCGACGTCCTCACCATCCCCGGCGCCACCCACGTCATCATCCACACCGGCCTCAACGACCTCGGCCTCCCCGGCGCCATCGCCTTCCCCGAACCAGGCAAACTCCCCACCGCCACCGACCTGATCGACGGCCTGACCACCCTCGCCGACCGCCTCCACACCGCCGGCCTCACCGTCATCGGCTCCACCATCGGCCCCTACGCCGGCACCGTCTACCCCGGCTACGACACCGACGAAGGCCAAGCCATACGCGCCGACGTCAACACCTGGCTCCTCGGCACCGACCACCCCTTCGACGCCATCATCGACATCGCCACAGCCGTCGCGGACCCCGACCAACCCACCAGAATCCGCGACCACTACAACAGCGGCGACGGCCTCCACGTCAACGACGCCGGCGCGAAAGCCATCGCCGACGCCGTCGACCTCTCCCTACTGACCCTCTAGAACACGGGCGTACCGTCCCGCGTCAACTTCCAGTCCACCGACGCGAACTCCGCCGAATCGATCGAACCCTTCGCCTTCACCCACGCGATCATCGTGTTACGGATCTCATCCGAATTCGACCACAACAACGGGGCCGCGGCGACAAACGGGAAATTACCCCCGCCGTTGGCCCGGTAGTTGTTCACCGCGAACACAAACTTCTCGTCATCAGCCAACGCCACACCCTCGAACCGCACATTCGTGACACGCGACCCCGCCGGCTTCGCGATATCGATCTCATACGACAGACCGCTCACCGCGTCGTAGTTGTAATCCGGCGTACCGCCCGCGTTCGTCAGCTTCGCCGGATCGATCACCGCGTCGGCCGCCGTCTGCACGAAATAATTCGCCGAATACTCCAAGTACGCCTTCATCTGCGCACCCGTCATCAGCCGCGCCTCCAGCGTGTTCTCGAACACATACAGACCGGCCACATCGCGGATGGTCACATTCCCCGCCGGAATCACCGCGCTCCGCGAGAACGCCGCAGCCTGCGACAACACCGGCAACGACGCATACTCGGTGGAGGACAACGCCTGCTTCACCGTGTCCGCCTGAATATGATTGATCAGATCGATGATCGCGACATCCTTGTACGGCGCCTCCACCGACGTCATCTCGGAAGCATTCGTACCGATCACCTGATTGACGTACGCCACCACCTTCTCGTGCTCGTCCGCCAACAACTTCACGATCTCCGGGTCCTCCTCCACCGCATTGGAGTTGAGAACCTGCGCACCAACCTTCTCGACCTTCCAGCAGCCCTTGCTCCACACCATCTCGAAGTCGAACAACGTCAACCGCTGCCCCCACTTCAGCGGCTCCGACAGAACCACCTGCTCACCGGTCTCCTTGTTGGCCACGAAATACTCGGCGATCTCCGTATGCGCATGCCCCACCAGAATCGCGTCGATCCCCGGAACCTGCTCGGCCACAAGCCCCGCCGCATTCTCGACATACGGCAACTGATCACCGTACGACGACGTCCCCGACGAACCACTGTGCGCCGACACGATGACGACATCCGCCCCCATCGACCGCAACTTCGGCACCCACTTCGCCGCCTGCTCCTCCAAACCCGGGAACGTCATCTTCCCCTGCACATTCGCCTTGTCCCAGATCGCGATACCCGGGTTGGTGAGCCCCAGCACCGCCACCTTCACATCACGACCGAACGGCGTCCGCAACCGATGCATACTGAACGGCGGAAAAGCGGGCCGCAACGTCTTCGCATCCAACGCGTTCGCGCCCAGCAGCGGAAAACGGCACTGCTCCTCAAACTTCCGCAGCACCGGAATACCGTAATTGAACTCGTGGTTGCCGAGCGCGGCCGCGTCATAGTCGATCGCATTCATCGCCTGCGCCATCGGATGCACCGGACCACCCTTGGCGGTGATCGGGTCCACCTTCGCGTAGTAATACGACAGCTGCGTGCCCTGAATAGTGTCACCGGCATCGATCAGCAGCGTGTTACGACGCCCCCTCTCCTCACGGACCTGATTCACCAACGTGGAAATCTTCGCCAGACCAACGTCGTTGTGCGCCCTGTCGTCGAACTCCTTGTCCGTGAAATAGTCCCAGTTGAAGACATTCCCATGCAGATCCGTCGTCCCCATCACGGTGAACCTGTACCGCTTCGGGCCCTTCCGACCACTCTTACCCCCCGACACCTCGGCCGCCTGCGCGCTCGGCGCCACCCCCGCACCGGCGACCGCCACCCCCGCACCGGTCACAGCGGACTTCTTCAGAAACTTCCGACGATTCAAGGCCATGACAGGAACTCCTAGGAGGGAACGAACGACATCGCAACGCGCGTAGACGAGTGCGGACAAAACCCACACCACACAACGACGCGCGTAGATTCTGACCCGCACCCGTCCCCACACAACACCCCCCACAGGTTTCGATCTGATGACCAGCCACACCCCCACCACCCGATCACCAGTGACAGAGTGGGACGTATGACCACCGCACCAGAAGACCCCCAAACACCCGCCGTCCCCTACGGCACCCCCGACGCACCCCGCATCGCCGTCCGCGGCGAAGCCCGCCTCGAAGTCGACCCCGAAATCGCCCGCATCGGCATCACCGTCCTCGCCCGCGGCAAAGACCGCCGCACCGCCCTCGACGACCTCACCCGCCGCAACACCACCGTCCTCGACCTCATCAAGACCTACGGCGAAGCAGTGGAACGAGTAGAGACAGGCGCCTTCTCCCTCACCCCCCAACTCAAAGAGAAGAGCAGAGGCGAACGCATCCACGCCTACCACGGCAGAGTCCACATCCACGCCGAACTCACCGACTTCACAGCCATGGGCGAACTGACGACCCGCCTCGCCGACCTCGACCTCACACGAGTAGACGGCCCCTGGTGGTCACTCCGCCCCAACTCACCCGCATACAAACAAGTCCGCCAAAAGGCCGTGAAGGAAGCCGTACAACGCGCCAAGGAATACGCCGAAGCACTCGGCACCACCCTCGCGGCCCTCGTCGAACTCGCCGACATCGGCGCCGAAGCCGCCCCCCAACCCCTCCGCCCCGCCGCCCCCGGCGGCATCATGCGCACCATGTCCGCCGCAACCGAGGACACCCCCGCCGCCCTCGACCTCGAACCCCAACGCCAACGCGTCTACGCCACCGTCAACGCACGCTTCACCATGCGACCACCACAGCTGTAAAACCACGAGGGACAGTTCCGACAGTTCCTCACACCTTGTCAACTCCCCTTAATGCAAAGGTCGTTGAGTAGTCACGCCCCACCAAACCGCTACCAACGGGTAAGTCATAAGGTCGAAACATGCGCCGAGCGAAGATCGTCTGCACCCTCGGACCCGCCACCGACACATACGACCAGATCAAAACCCTGGTCGACGCCGGCATGGACGTGGCCCGCTTCAACCTCAGCCACGGCTCCCACGCCGAACACGAGGAGCGCTACCACCACGTCCGCAAAGCAGCCGACGAAACCGGCCGCAGCGTCGGCATACTCGCCGACCTCCAAGGCCCCAAGATCCGCCTCGGCCACTTCACCGAAGGCCCCGTACTCCTCGAACGCGACGACACCTTCACCATCACCGTGGAGGAGGGCGTCGAGGGCGACGGCGAGATGTGCGGCACGACGCACCCGGGCCTGGCCGCTGACGTCACGCCCGGCGAACGCATCCTCGTCGACGACGGCAAAGTCACCCTCGAAGTCACCGCCGTCGACGGCCCCCGAGTCCACACCAAGGTCATCGAAGGCGGCGTGATCTCCGACCACAAAGGCCTGAACCTGCCAGGGGTGGCCGTGTCCGTCCCCGCCCTGTCGAAGAAGGACGAGGAAGACCTCCGCTGGGCCCTGCGCATGGGCTTCGACATCATCGCCCTGTCGTTCGTCCGTTCCGGCCGGGACATCGAGGACGTCCACCGCATCATGGACGAGGAAGGCCGAAGGCTCCCCGTCATCGCCAAGATCGAGAAACCGCAGGCGGTCGACGCCATCGCCGACATCGTCGCCGCCTTCGACGGCATCATGATCGCCCGCGGAGACCTGGGGGTGGAGATGCCCCTGGAACAGGTCCCGATGGTCCAGAAACGAGCGATCAAGCTCGCCAAACGCAACGCCAAGCCCGTCATCGTCGCAACCCAGATGCTCGACTCGATGATCGACAACTCCCGCCCGACGAGGGCCGAGGCAAGCGACGTCGCGAACGCGGTACTGGACGGCACCGACGCCGTCATGCTGTCCGGCGAGACGAGCGTCGGGAAATACCCCGTCGAAACGGTCCGCACCATGGCGAAGATCGTGAAGGCGGCGGAGGAGGACATGCTCTCCAAGGGCCTCCCCCCTCTGACCGAACACAACAAACCCCGCACACAAGGCGGCGCCGTAGCCCGAGCGGCAGCAGAGATCGGCGACTTCCTGGGAGCGAAGTACCTGGTCGCCCTCTCCCAATCCGGCGACACCGCCCGCCGCCTCTCCCGCTACCGCTCACCCATCCCGCTGCTCGCCTTCACCCCCGAACCGGCAACCCGCTCCCAACTCAGCCTGACCTGGGGCGTCGAGACCTTCCTGGGGCCGCGTGTGGACTCGACGGACGCGATGGTCGACCAGGTGGATGAGCTGCTGCTGAAGTACGGCCGCTGCAAGAAGGGCGACGTGGTGGTCATCACCGCCGGCTCACCGCCGGGGGTTGCGGGGACGACGAACATGGTGAGGGTGCATCACATTGGGGAGGATGACGGGCCGAAGTAGGGGGTGGGGGTTAGTACTTGGGGCCTACGTGGGTGTCGAGTAGGGCGACGGATGCTTTCTTGGCGACGGAGATGTTGTACGGGTTGCCGTCGCGGGTGCAGCGCGTCCACTCGATGCCGACTTTGTCGAGGGTGTCGGTGTACAGCTGCCGGATGTCATCGGACACGTTGGTGAAGAAGTACCGGGGGTACTCGTAACGCTTGCGCTCACCTCCGACTAGGCGGGTGGTCCAGTTGGTGATGCGGCAACCGTCGGAGTGGATGAGGCCACGGATGAACTCCCAGGGGTGGGCGTCCACGATGTCCTGCTGCCAGGGTTCGAGAATGATCCGGCGCTCGTGTTTCCTGCCGGGACCATGCTGAGGGAACAGGCAGGTCAGGTGCTTTGAGTAGACCTTGATGTTCTGGCATCCGATGCGCTGGAGTCGGTGCACGCCATTGTCTGGGAAGACCACTCGCATCGCTGCCTCTGTCTCGTTGGCGATTCCTGGCCACGCGTCTGCGCAGGTGATCATGAGGCTCGGCACGCGGTGGTGCGAGTACTGGCTGATATGGCCGTCCCCGAGGTACTGACCCAGCAGATACGAGTACACGGCTGGGTCCAAAGGGCGGCCGTCGCATCGTGGGCAAGCTGGGTTGTGGGCACCGGGACACTCTCCGCGCTTGGCACGGTCCATGTGCTTCCAGTACCCGATCGTGCCAAGCGGAACGTTGAGCTTGCGTGCTACGTCCGCGTTCTTCGCACCCTCGCGCAGCAGCGTGACGGCCTTCTGTCGCACTTCAGTGCCGTGAAAGTTCATGCGACCACTCTGTGTTACTGATCGCCGCCGCGCGCAGCAAAAAGCGGAGATCCACGCGAACGTGGAACTCCGCTTTATTGGTGATCTTGGAATCTAAGGAAAAGTGCCCCGGGTGGGATTCGAACCCACGCTGTCGGTGGTTTGAGCACCGTGTCTCTTCCGCTGGACTACCGAGGCTTCCTCTAAAAAGAAGGTTGGCGGTCACCCGCCGTGCCCCCACCTTACCGCAGCTAGGTACCCTCTTGTCAGCAGCACCCCTGCCCCGCAACAAGGAGCCCACGTGACCGCCCCCGAGTCGCCCCAGCCTCTCGACGCATCCGAAGACGACAAGTCGCACGTGCCTCCGCTGACGACCCGCGTCGTCATCGCCGAGGACGAGGCGCTGATCCGCCTCGACCTGAAGGAGATGCTCGAAGAGGAGGGCTACAGCGTCGTAGGCGAGGCCGGTGACGGCGAGCAGGCGATCGAGCTGGCCCGTGAGCACCAGCCCGACCTGGTGATTCTCGATGTGAAGATGCCGAAGCTCGATGGGATCTCCGCAGCCGAGAAGATCGCCGAGGAGCGTATCGCCCCGGTGTTGATGTTGACGGCGTTCTCGCAGCGTGACCTGGTGGAGCGGGCGAGGGACGCGGGTGCGATGGCGTATCTGGTGAAGCCGTTCAGCAAGAGTGATGTCGTTCCGGCGATCGAGATGGCTGTCTCGCGGTTCAACGAGTTGAAGGAGTTGGAGAAGGAGGTCGCGGACCTCACTCTTCGGCTGGAGACGCGGAAGCTCGTCGACCGTGCGAAGTCGATTCTGCAGACGGAGTACGGGTTGACGGAGCCGGCGGCGTTCCGGTGGATTCAGAAGACGTCGATGGATCGTCGGATGTCGATGCAGCAGGTGGCGGAGGCGGTTATTCAGGACGCGGAGGAGAAGAAGGCCGCGAAGGGCTGACCGCGCAGCGGACGAACGTATACGGCGAGGCCCGCGGGCGCCCGGGTAGGGGGGGCGGGGCCCGACGCCTATGTGTTTGTGGTGGTGGTTGTGTTTGGTGCTCGGGCTTG
>NZ_JBSFVY010000010.1:0-103973 GCF_053592555.1 Streptomyces sp. NPDC002643 | reverse complement strand
GCGCTCCCCGCGCCGGGCCACTACGTATCCGCCCGCGGCCCCCCCCCCCCCGCTCGGGCGCGCGGGCCTCGCCGTATACGTATGTGGTGCCGTGTTGGACGTCAGTCCTCGCCGAGGTACGCCTTGCGGACCGATTCGTCGGTCAGCAGGTCGGAGCCGGTGCCGGAGAGGACGATGTTGCCGACTTCCATGACGTGGCCTTGGTCGGCGAGGGAGAGGGCGGCTTGGGCGTTCTGCTCGACGAGCAGGATGGTGGTGCCCTGGGCTTTGAGTTCGGCGATGGTGGCCATGATCTTCTGCATCATGATCGGCGAGAGGCCCATGGAGGGCTCGTCGAGCATGAGGAGCTTCGGCTGGGACATGAGCGCCCGGCCCATGGCGAGCATCTGCTGTTCACCGCCGGACAGTGTGCCTGCGGCCTGCTTCCTGCGTTCGCCCAGGATGGGGAAGAGGTCGTAGGCGCGTTGGATGTCCTTTTCGATGCCGGGTTTGTCGCTGCGGAGGAAGGCGCCGAGGCGGAGGTTGTCCTCGATGGTCATGCGGGGGAAGATGTGGCGCCCTTCGGGGGAGTGGGCGAGTCCCAGCGAGACGATGTTGTGTGCGGGGACTTTCTTCAGCGATTTGCCGTTGAACTTGATCTGGCCGCCAGCGGGCTTCAACAGACCCGACAGGGTGCGCAGAGTTGTGGTCTTACCGGCTCCGTTGGTGCCGATGAGGGTGACGACTTCGCCGGCGTTGACTTTGAAGGAGATGCCTTTGACGGCTTCGATCTTGCCGTAGGCGACCCGGAGGTTTTCGACTTCGAGTAGTGCGGTCATCGGTCGTTCTCCTTGCCGGGCGCGGCGTCGGTGGGGGCCTCGGCGTGTGCTTCGGCGGCTTCGACTTCCGCGATTTCCTCCTTGCCGGGGGCGTCTTCGAAGGGTTCGCCGAGGTAGGCGGCGACGACGCGTTCGTCGCCTTGGACGGTGGCGCTGTCGCCTTCGACGAGTTTTTCGCCTTGGACGAGGACGGCGACGCGGTCGCAGAGGTTGAAGATGAACCGCATGTCGTGCTCGATGACGAGGACGGCGATGCCCTTGTCGCGGATGGCGAAGACGAGTTCTTCGGTGGCCCTCGTCTCCTGGGGGTTCATGCCGGCCGTTGGTTCGTCGAGCAGCAGGAGACCGGGTTCGCTCGCCAGGGCGCGCGCGATCTCCAGCTTGCGTTGCTCACCGTAGGGCAGGTTCCTGGCGAGGTGTTCGGCTTTCTCGGCGAGGCCGACGAATTCCAGGAGTTCCATGGCGCGTTCGCGAGACGCGGCCTCGGCCTTGTGGAAGCCGGGGCCGCGCAGCAACGCTGACCAGAGGCCTTCCTTGGTCCGCGTGTGGCGGCCGACGAGCACGTTTTCCAGGACCGTCATGTTGGCGAACAGTCGGATGTTCTGGAAGGTGCGGGCGATGCCGGCGGCCGTGACCTTGAAGGATTTGGGCGGTAGGACTTGGCCTTTGTAGCGGACTTCGCCTTCGGTGGGGATGTAGAGGCCGGTGAGGCAGTTGAAGAAGGTGGTTTTGCCGGCGCCGTTGGGGCCGATGAGGCCGACGATCTCGCCGCTGTTGACGGTGAGGTTGACGTTGCGTACGGCGGTGAGGCCGCCGAAGCGCATGGTGACGCCTCGGGCGTCGAGGACGGTTTCGCCGGGTGTGGTGGCGCCGGTGGTGTCCTTGGTGGTGGTGTCGGTGGTCATGGGTCAGGCCCCTGCCTTGCTGAGGACTGTGGGTGCTTCGGCTTCTTCGTGGAATTCGAGTTGGCGTCGCCGGTTGGGGATGAGGCCTTCTGGGCGGAAGCGCATGAGGAGTACGAGGGCGAGGCCGAAGGCGAAGAGTTGGAGGTCGCCGAGGAACTGGAGCTTGGCGGGGATGAGGTAGAGCAGTGCGGCGCCGACGAGGGGGCCGCTGATGGTGCCCATGCCGCCGAGGACGACGGCTGCGAGGAGGAATGCCGAGTTCGGTGGGACGACGTGGGCGAACTGGTACTGCTCGGGGGTGACGGTGTAGGTCACGTGTGCCTGCACGGTGCCGGCGAGGCCGGCGAGGGCGGCGCCGAGGGCGAAGGCGATGAGTTTGACGCGGAAGCCGTTGATGCCCATGGCGAGTGCGGCTGTCTCGTCTTCGCGGATGGCGATCCAGGCGCGGCCGATGCGGGAGTCGCTGCTGCGTCGGAAGACCACTACGACGACGAGCGTGATGAGGAGCATCAGGAAGAAGTAGTTGGCGAACCGGGCGATGGTGAAGCCGGCGATGGTGTGTTCGGCGCCGAAGTCGAACCCGAGGATGTTGAGGTTGGGGATGGAGGAGATGCCGTTGGAGCCGTTGGTGATGTCGGGGCCGGAGGTGCCGTCCATGTTGAGGACGGCGAGGCGGAAGATCTCTCCGAAGCCGAGGGTGACGATGGCGAGGTAGTCGCCGCGGAGTCGGAGGGTGGGTGCGCCGATGATGACGCCGAAGATCATGGCGACGACGGCGCCGAGGATGGCGGAGGCCCAGAAGGGGAGGTGGACGTCGAAGGGGGAGGAGGGGGAGCCGGAGACCATGGCTGCGGTGTAGGCGCCGACGCCGAGGAAGGCGACGTATCCGAGGTCGAGGAGGCCGGCGAGGCCGACGACGATGTTGAGGCCGAGGGCGACGGTGGCGAAGATGAGGATGTAGACGCCGATGGTCGCGTATTGGTCGTTGGTCTGGGTGAAGGGGAATGCGGCGGCGGCGACGAATGCGCCGATCATGGTGACGTTGCGGTGTTTGGCTGTGATCGCGGAGATGCGGTTGACGAGGCCGGCTTTGGCGACGGCTGCGAAGCCGAAGCCCGCGGTGATGAGGAAGCCGACGAAGAGTTCGTCGTATTCGGTGCCGATGCCGTAGGTGAAGACGGTCAGGCCGAGGGCCATCGCGGCGACGATGATGAGGATTTCGGCGTAGGCGGGGAGCTTGGGTGCCGGGCCGGGGTTGCCGGTGGCGAAGCAGGCTTTGACGATGGACCAGCTGTTGCGGGCGCTGAGGGTGAACTCTTCCCAGGGGGTGTCCTCGGGGTCGGCGAGTTCGGGTTGCGGTCGTTCGAACGGTAGGGCGAGTGCGCCGAGGAGGGCGGTGAGGGTGGCGATGGCCGCGACGTAGCCGCCGGGTTCGAGGTTGACGAGTCCGCCGAGTTCGACGCTGATCGCGAGGATCGTGTACCAGGCGGTGACGAAGGTGCCGAGTGCGGCGAGTTTGATGGCGCTGTCGGCGCCTGCGGGGATGAGCCAGCGCAGGGGTGTGATGCCGTAGGAGGCGAGGCCGAAGAGTGCGGTGAGGGCGCCGCCGATGAGGACGAGGACTTGGAGGCCGCCGGGGTAGCCGTAGACGGTGAGGTTGCCGGGGAAGGCGGCGGTCCAGGTCCAGGAGAGGAAGGTGGAGATGACGGCGAGGGCGCCGCCGCCGGTGGCGAGGGCGCGGCCGGTGTTTTCGGGGAGGGCGACGAGGCCTCGGGGGGTGGTGGGCTTGGTGGTGCCCGTGGTCGCGGTGGTTTGTGTGGTCATCGGTGTCACGCCCTGTCCGCCACGCGCTCGCCGAGCAGGCCTTGTGGCCTGAACAGGAGTACGAGGATGAGGAGTACGAACGCCCAGACGTTGGCCCAGGACTGGCTGCCGAACTGTTCCATGCCGGGGATGTCGGCGATGTAGGCGGTGGAGAGGGCTTCGGCGAGGCCGAGGACGACGCCGCCGAGCATGGCGCCGTAGATGTTGCCGATGCCGCCGAGGACGGCGGCGGTGAAGGCCTTGAGGCCGAGGATGAAGCCCATGCGGAATTGGACTTGGCCGTATTTGAGGCCGTAGGCGACGGCTCCGACGGCGGCGAAGGCGGCGCCGAGGGCGAACGCGATCACGATGATGCGGTCGGTGTTGATGCCCATGAGCTTGGCGGTGTCGGGGTCCTGGGCGGTGGCCTGCATGCCGCGGCCGGTGCGGGTCTTCATGACGAAGTAGGCGAGGATCGCCATGCTGATGGGGGCGGCGATGAGCAGGAAGATGTCGCCGGTCTGGATGGTGACGTTGCCGATTTCGAAGGGTCCGCCGTCGATCTGGGGGAAGTTGACGGATTCCTTGGCGTCGGGGTACCAGGCCCAGACGGCTTGCTGGAGCGCGAGGGAGAGGCCGATGGCGGTGATGAGGGGTGCCAGGCGTGGTGCGCTGCGCAGGGGGCGGTAGGCGAGTCTTTCGGCGCCTACGGCTGCGAGGACGGCGACGATGATGCCGCCGATGAGCATGAGGGGGAGTGCGACCCACATGGTGGTGCCGTCGGGCAGTACGTACAGGTAGACCGTGATGGCCCCGAAGCCGCCCAGCATGAAGATTTCACCGTGGGCGAAGTTGATGAGCTGGACGATGCCATAGACCATCGTGTAGCCGATGGCGACCAGCCCGTACATTGATCCTAGTAGCAGGCCGTTGACCAGCTGCTGCGGCAGTTCGTTCACCGCATGTCCTCCGAGTTTTTCGGATGTTCGACGAATGTGACCGGATGTGAGTCCGCGCGGGGCGCTTGGTGGTGCAGCGCCCCGCGCGGCTCATGTGTGTGCGGGTTGGTTCAGCCGGTGTAGGTGCCGGACTTGACCGCCTTCCACTCGCCGCCTTCGACCTTGTAGACGGTGAGCTGCTTGTTGGTCGTGTCGCCGTATTCGTCGAAGGAGACCTTGCCGGTCACGCCGTCGAAGGAGACGTTCTGCATGGCTTCGGTGATCTTCGCGCGGGCGTCGTCGGGGAGCTTGCCGTCGTTGTCCTCGACGACCTTCTTGACGGCTTCGATGATGGCCCAGGCGGAGTCGTAGGAGTAGCCGCCGTAGGCCGCGTAGGGCTCCTTGTAGCCTTCGGCCTTGTAGTTGGCGACGAAGTCCTTGGCGGAGGCGAGTTCCTCGACGGGGGCGCCGACGGAGGTGGAGAAGTCGCCGGTGGCGGCGCTGCCGCCGAGGTCCATGTAGGCGGGGTTGTTGATGCCGTCGCCGCCGGCGACGGGGATGTTGGCGCCCGCGGCCTTGATCTGCTTGGTGAGGGGGCCGGCCTGGGGGTATTCGCCGCCGTAGTAGACGACGTCGGCGCCGGAGGACTTGACCTTGGTGGCGACCGCGGAGAAGTCCTTGGTCTCGGGGTCGATGTGTTCGGTGCCGACGACTTCGCCGCCGAGCTTTTCGAATTCCTTGGTGAAGGTGCCGGCGAGGCCCGCGCCGTAGGTCTTCTTGTCGTCGATGACGAAGACCTTCTTCTTCTTGGCGTCGTTGTAGAGGTACTGCGCGGCGAACGGGCCCTGGATGGCGTCCGTGGTCGCGGTGCGGAAGTACGACTTGTAGGGGCGGACCTTCTCGGTCTCCCACTTGGCGCCCTGGGTGAGGGTGGGGCCGGTGTTGGCGGGGGAGACCTCGACGAGCTTGGCGTCGTCGAAGACCTTCTGCATGGATTCGGCGACGGAGGAGTTCAGCGGGCCGACGACACCGAGGACGTCGTCGTTGGCGACGAAGGTGGCGGCGTTCTGCTGGCCGGAGGAGGGCTGGGCCTGGTCGTCGAGGGCTTCGATCTTGAAGGTGATGCCTTCGACGTACTTCTCCTTGTTGGCCGTCTTCACCGCGAGGTCGGCGGAGTTCTTGATGCCCAGGCCCATGGCGGAGAGGTCACCGGTGAGCGGGGCGTCGACGCCGATGACGACGGTGGTGCCGCTGCCCGCGTCCGAGCCGCTGTTGCCCTCGTCGCGCGAGCCGCAGGCGGTGAGTGTGAGTGCTCCCGCCGCCAGCGCGGCGGTGATGGCTATGAGCGAACGTTGACGCACGATGAGTCCTTTCCCTGGCACGGCCCTTCCTGTTTGGAAGCGGCCGGGTCGCGCTGGGCCGAAGAGGTGTCGACTTCGATTCCGGTGGCGCGGTGACTGGGCGTGACTCTAAGCGTGTGTGGGGAACGTGTAGGAGAGTCTGACCAAGGCTGTGACGCTCTTGTTATGACACGAGGTAATGCAGAGCGGTACTCAGAGGGTGGATGCGCGGAATTCTGGCCGATTCGCCCTGTCCGCATGGTGAGAACGCGCAGGATCGGCGGGGGTCTGTTCAGGAGTGTTCACGTTTTTGGTGATGACGTGGAATCGTTGCCGCAGGCGACCTGGAGGGCGCTGGAGAGGTCGTGGGCATAGCGATCGCCCAGGATGAAACTGTGCTCTTCCATTGCGCGTGTATTACGTAGAGTTACGTCCAGGAAAGGCAGTCCGGCGTTCTCCGGCGCTTTCCCGCATTCCGTGACGCGCATGGTGACAACGATCTTGCGCGAGTCGTCCCGCCCGGTCCGGAACGGGGCGCTCGGGTCCGTGGTCAGCGAGATCCCGGCATACGGCTGGCGCATCCGCTCCACGGTGACCGGAGGGCCCAGGCGCACTTTCAGTTCCATCTCGAAGACGAATGTCCTGTTCCCGGCGTCCGGGCTCGTGGTCACCGGTCCCAGGTAGAGAACGCCGACGGCCTGGGAGGGGTAGGGCGCGAGGGGTGGTGGCGTCGGCTCGGGCCGGGTGGCGTACAGATAGCCGCCCCCGGCGAGGGCGACGAGACCGGCCGTCACCACGAGGGCGGTACGGCGGTGCCGGGTGTACGTGAGTGCCAGGCGTCCGGCGGGGGGCGGTGGCGGGGCCTGGCCGTCCGGCTCGTGGACCTCCCGCGCGCGCGTGCCCTCGCCCGGTTCCACGGGGCCGACGCCGCTCATCGCCAGGGCCTGTCGCCGGGCCCGCCGTCGCGGTACCACTTCGCGCAGCCTTCGCGCGCCCGGGTGTCGATCAGCCGCTCCGCCGCGTCCGGGCCCTGCCGTCTCTCCTCGGCCCGGGCGGCGTCGACGACCTCGCGCAGGATGTCGTACTGCCCGTTGGACAGCCCCATCGACTGGTAGTCCCCGTAGGTGTCGCCGTACAGCACCTCGCGCGACCAGTGCGCCACGAGTTTCGTACACAACTCCTCGGGCGGTGTGGCCGACGGCGAGGCGGGGGGCGATATGGTCGCCCGTGTCCCGGCCGACCCGTCCGGCTGCCCGCATCCGGTGAGCAGCGCACCGGCCAGCAGCACCGGCCCGAGCGCGGACCCCCGCCCCAACGCTCTGTGCGTCCCCATGTCTTGACGCTAGAGCCTGCCCGTCGGCCTTGTCAGCCCGCTGTCGCCCGCTGTGCGTCGGTCGGTGTCACAGCGCGCAGCAGGCAGGTCAGCCGGGCCGTGCACACCCGCTTGCCCGCCTCGTCGCTGACGACGACCTCGTACGTCGCCGTGGTGCGGCCCCGGTGCAGGGGTGTGGCGACGCCGGTGACGAGCCCGGAGCGTACGCCCCGGTGGTGGGTGCAGTTGAGGTCGACACCGACGGCGATCTTGGAGCTGCCGGCGTGCAGCATGGAGCCGACCGAGCCCAGCGTCTCGGCGAGCACGGCGGACGCGCCGCCGTGCAGCAGTCCGTACGGCTGGGTGTTGCCCTCGACGGGCATGGTGCCGACGACGCGGTCGGCCGAGGCCTCCACGATCTCGACGCCCATACGGGTGCCCAGGTGCCCCGCGGAGAACATCGCGACCAGGTCGATGCCGAGTGCGGCGTACTCGTCTATGACCTCTTGCGGGAACTTCACGTGGTGCTGCTCGCCCATGGGGGCTCCGTTCGTCGTCGGCCGGTCGACAGATGACAACTATTGATATCTGTTAGCTGATGTCTGATATCTGACATCCGTTATCCGTTATCCGGCATCCGTTGTCTGACATCCGTTATCTGGCATCTGCTATCGGGCAGTTGTCATCTGTCATCCGTCGCTTGTCACTCTCCTGAGCGAACGCTCAGTCGGTGGACGATTGTTCCAGACGGACCACGACGGACTTGCTGGCCGGGGTGTTGCTCGTATCGGCGGTGGCGTCCAGGGGCACCAGGACATTCGTCTCGGGGTAGTAGGCGGCCGCGCAGCCGCGGGCCGTCGGGTAGTGCACGACCCGGAAACCGGGAGCGCGCCGTTCGACGCCGTCCTTCCACTCGCCCACGAGATCGACGTACGACCCGTCGGCGATACGCAGGGCGGCGGCGTCCTCGGGGTTCACCAGGACGACCCGGCGGCCGTTCCTGATGCCCCGGTAGCGGTCGTCCAGGCCGTAGATGGTGGTGTTGTACTGGTCGTGCGAGCGCAGGGTCTGCAGCAGCAGCCGGCCCTCGGGCAGCTCGGGGTACTCGACGGGGGCGGCGGTGAAGTTGGCCTTGCCGGTGGCGGTGGGGAAGCGGCGCTCGTCGCGCGGGGCGTGCGGGAGGGCGAAGCCGGAAGGGTCGGACACGCGCGCGTTGAAGTCGTGGAAACCGGGCACCACGCGCGCGATGCGGTCGCGGATCGTCGCGTAGTCCTTCTCGAACTCCTCCCACGGTGTGCGGCTGTCCTCCCCGAGGACGCGACGGGCGAGGCGGCACACGATCGCCGGCTCGGACAGCAGTTGCCCGCTCGCGGGTTCCAGACGGCCGCGTGAGGCGTGGACCATGCCCATGGAGTCCTCGACGGTCACGAACTGCTCGCCACCGTCCTGCAGATCGCGCTCGGTGCGGCCCAGCGTGGGCAGGATCAGGGCACGCGCGCCCGTGACGGCGTGCGAGCGGTTCAGCTTCGTCGACACATGCACGGTGAGGCGGGCCCCGCGCATGGCGGCCTCCGTGACCTCCGTGTCGGGGGACGCCGACACGAAGTTGCCGCCCATGGCGAAGAACACCTTCGCCTTGTCGTCGCGCATGGCCCGGATGGCCCGTACGACGTCATAGCCGTGCCCCCGGGGAGGCGCGAAGCCGAACTCCTTCTCCAGGGCGTCCAGGAAGGCCGGGGCGGGCCGCTCGAAGATGCCCATGGTGCGGTCGCCCTGCACGTTCGAGTGGCCGCGCACCGGGCACACACCGGCGCCGGGGCGGCCGATGTTGCCGCGCAGCAGAAGGAAGTTGACCACCTCGCGGATGGTGGGCACCGCGTGCTTGTGCTGGGTGAGGCCCATGGCCCAGCAGACGATGGTCCGCTTCGAGGCGAGGACCATGCGCAGCGCTTCCTCGATCCGCTCCCGGGTGAGACCGGTCGCGGCGAGCGTCTCGTCCCAGTCGGCGGCACGGGCGGCCTCGGCGAACTCCTCGAACCCGTGGGTGTGTTCACGGACGAACGCCTCGTCCACGGCGCCGGACCCCGCGCCGGAGGCGCTTTCGTGCTCAGCCAGGATCAGCTTGTTGAGGAGACGGAGCAGGGCCTGGTCGCCGCCGATGCGGATCTGCAGGAACAGATCGGTGAGGGCGGCGCCCTTGAGCATGCCCTGCGGGGTCTGCGGGTTCTTGAACCGCTCCAGTCCCGCCTCGGGCAGCGGATTGACCGTGATGATCCTCGCGCCGCCCGCCTTGGCCTTCTCCAGCGCGGAGAGCATTCGAGGGTGGTTCGTCCCCGGGTTCTGCCCGGCGACGATGATCAGGTCGGCCTTGTAGAGGTCCTCCAGCAGGACGCTGCCCTTGCCGATGCCGATCGTCTCGGAGAGCGCCGAGCCCGATGACTCGTGGCACATGTTGGAGCAGTCCGGCAGGTTGTTCGTACCGAACTCGCGGGCGAACAACTGGTACAGGAACGCGGCCTCGTTGCTGGTGCGGCCCGAGGTGTAGAAGAGGGCCTCGTCGGGGGAGTCGAGCGCGTGCAGTTCCTCGGCGACGATGTCGAAGGCCCGCTCCCAGGACACCGGCTCGTACTGGTCGCCCCCTTCGGGGAGATACACGGGGTGGGTGAGCCGCCCCTGCTGCCCGAGCCAGTAACCACTGCGTGTGGCGAGATCGGCGACGGTGTGGGCGGCGAAGAACTCCGGGGTGACCCGGCGCAGCGTCGCCTCCTCGGCGACGGCCTTGGCGCCGTTCTCGCAGAACTCCGCGGCATGCCGGTGATCGGGCTCGGGCCAGGCGCAGCCCGGGCAGTCGAAGCCGTCCTTCTGGTTGACCCGCAGCAGCGTCAGCGCGGTCCGCCTGACACCCATCTGCTGTTGCGCCATCCGCAAGGTGTGCCCGATGGCGGGAAGCCCCGCCGCCGCGTGCTGTGGCTCCGCGACCTGCGGCGCGTCCTGAACCGGATCAGTCTTGGGTGCCTTGCCGGCCATCCCCGCTCCCCACTCGCGAACAGTGCATCGGGCATGAGTTACATCTCCGATCCTCCCACGCGCCGCCGACAACGATCGAGAGCGGGAACGATCAAGAACGAGGTCCTGGCGATCAAGAAGGAGGACCCTCCGCCCGCTGCTCCCGGCGGTGGGCGTCTGGTACCCGGGGCCCGAGTGTCAGTGGTCCGTGGCAGGATCGGGGTCGTGGCAGAGACAGCATCGAAGAAGACCGAGAACACCCCTGGCGGCGCGCGTCCCCGGCTCATGCTCATGGACGGGCACTCGCTGGCCTACCGCGCGTTCTTCGCGCTGCCCGCGGAGAACTTCACGACCGCGACGGGCCAGCCGACCAACGCGATCTACGGCTTCGCGTCGATGCTGGCGAACACGCTGCGCGACGAGGCGCCCACACACTTCGCGGTCGCCTTCGACGTCTCCCGCAAGACCTGGCGCTCCGAGGAGTTCACCGAGTACAAGGCGAACCGCTCGAAGACCCCGGACGAGTTCAAGGGCCAGGTCGAGCTGATCGGCGAGCTGCTGGACGCGATGCACGCGGTCCGCTTCGCCGTCGACGGCTACGAGGCCGACGACATCATCGCCACCCTCGCCACCCAGGCCGAGGCCGACGGCTTCGAGGTCCTCATCGTCACCGGCGACCGGGACTCCTTCCAGCTGGTCTCCGAGCACACCACGGTGCTGTACCCGACGAAGGGCGTCTCGGAGCTGACCCGGTTCACCCCGGAGAAGGTGTTCGAGAAGTACGGCCTCACTCCGGCCCAGTACCCGGACTTCGCGGCCCTGCGCGGCGACCCGTCGGACAACCTCCCCGGCATCCCCGGCGTCGGTGAGAAGACGGCCGCGAAGTGGATCAACCAGTTCGGTTCGTTCGCGGAGTTGGTCGAGCGCGTCGAGGAGGTCAAGGGCAAGGCTGGTCAGAACCTCCGCGACCACCTGGAGGCCGTCAAGCTCAACCGTCGTCTCACGGAGATGGTCCGCACGGTCGAACTGCCCAAGGGGGTCGCCGACTTGGAGCGCGCCGCGTACGACCGCAAGGCCGTGGCGATGGTCCTGGACACCCTGGAGATCCGCAACCCGTCGCTGCGTGAGCGTCTGCTGGCCGTCGACCCGGGCGCCGAGGAGGCCGACGCGGCGCAGCCACCGGCCGAGGGCGTCGAGGTGGACGGCACGGTGCTCGGCTCCGGCGAGCTGGCCCCCTGGCTCACCGAGCACGGCACGGCCGCCCTCGGCGTGGCCACGGTCGACGCCTGGGCGCTCGGCTCGGGCTCGGTCGCGGAGATCGCGCTCGCCGCGGCCGGGGGAGCGGCGGCCTGGTTCGACCCGACGCAGCTGGACGAGGCGGACGAGACCGCGTGGGCGGCCTGGCTCGCCGACACCGCGAAGCCGAAGGTGTTCCACAACGCCAAGGGCGCGATGCGGGTCTTCGCCGAGCACGGCTGGAGCGTCGACGGCGTCTCCATGGACACCGCGCTCGCCGCCTACCTCGTCAAGCCGGGCCGCCGCTCCTTCGACCTGGACGCGCTGTCCCTGGAGTACCTGGGCCGCGAGCTGGCCCCGGCCGCCACCGCCGACGGACAGCTGGCGTTCGGCGCGGACGAGGGCGCCGAGGCGGAAGCCCTCATGGTGCAGGCCCGCGCGATCCTCGACCTCGGCGAGGCCTTCGAGGAGCGCCTGAAGGAAGTGGGCGCCGCCGGCCTCCTGCGCGATGTGGAGCTGCCCACCTCCGCGCTCCTCGCCCGTATGGAGCGGCACGGCATCGCGGCGGACAGGGCCCACCTGGAGGCCATGGAACAGATGTTCGCGGGCGCTGTGCAGCAGGCGGTGAAGGAGGCGCACGCGGCGGCCGGGCACGAGTTCAACCTGGGCTCGCCCAAGCAGCTCCAGGAGGTCCTCTTCGGCGAACTGGGCCTGCCGAAGACCAAGCGCACGAAGACCGGCTACACCACGGACGCGGACGCCCTGGCCTGGCTGGCGACCCAGACCGAGAACGAACTGCCGGTCATCATGCTCCGCCACCGCGAGCAGGCCAAGCTCCGCGTCACCGTCGAGGGCCTGATCAAGACGATCGCCGCCGACGGCCGTATCCACACCACGTTCAACCAGACGGTCGCCGCCACCGGCCGCCTCTCCTCCGTCGACCCGAACCTGCAGAACATCCCGGTCCGCACCGACGAGGGCCGGGCCATCCGCCGCGGCTTCGTCGTCGGCGAGGGCTTCGAATCCCTCATGACGGCCGACTACAGCCAGATCGAACTGCGTGTGATGGCCCACCTCTCCGAGGACGAGGGCCTCATCGAGGCGTTCACCTCGGGCGAGGACCTGCACACCACGGCCGCCGCCCAGGTCTTCGGCGTCGCGCCCGACGCGGTCGACGCCGAGATGCGCCGCAAGATCAAGGCGATGTCGTACGGCCTCGCCTACGGCCTGTCGGCGTTCGGCCTCTCCCAGCAGCTGAACATCGACGCCGGCGAGGCGCGCACCCTGATGGACGCCTACTTCGAGCGCTACGGAGGCGTACGGGACTACCTCCACCGGGTCGTGAACGAGGCGCGTGCCACCGGCTACACGGCGACGCTCTTCGGACGCCGCCGCTATCTCCCCGACCTCAACAGCGACAACCGCCAGCGTCGCGAGGCCGCCGAGCGCATGGCCCTCAACGCCCCCATCCAGGGCACCGCCGCCGACATCGTCAAGATCGCCATGCTCAACGTCGGCCGCGCCCTCGACAGCGCGGGCCTCACCTCCCGGATGCTCCTTCAGGTCCACGACGAAATCGTCCTGGAGATCGCCCCCGGCGAGCGTGCCGAAGCCAAAGCCCTGGTCCGCCGGGAAATGGCCGACGCCGTCCACCTCAGCGTCCCCCTGGGCGTCTCCATCGGCGACGGCCCGGACTGGGAATCAGCAGCCCACTAGCCCCGACAGCCACCGCACCCGAACAACCAGTGGGCCCGCCCCCGCAAGGCAGCGGGCCCACCCCAAGGCCCCCCGCCGCCGATGAGCGGCTCATCCCGATTCAGCCCTCCACACTGATCAGCCGCTCACCCTCATTACCCCGTCCAATGACACTCCGCCGCGACGGCGAGCAACCCTTACGGCGGCGCCCGGTGGTGCCGAACCGACCTGCGCCCTGGGCGGCCTCCAGCACACGCCGCCCATCCCACCGGCCCCGCCGTGCCGACCCCTCCCCACCAGGCCGAACCCCTCCCCGCCGACCTGCGCCCCTGCCCATCGCCGTCACCCACTTGGCCCTCACCAAGGCGCCCCCGGCGGACCGGCGGCGACAGGATGCCCGCATGGGCATACGCACGCTCCGCCGCCGTACCGCGACAGCTGCCAGCCGCCGCCCCTGGACGGAGGTCCGCCTCCCCTGGGTGCACACCCGCGTCAGAAGGGCGCACGCCGGCCTCAGACGCGCTCAGGTCCACCTCAACCGCGCGAGGTCCCGCCTCCCCTGGGCCCTCACCCACCCGCTCCCGGCCCTGCTGGGCCACGTACCGCCGTACGCCCCCGGCGCGGCCACCCGTCGCATCCCCAGCCGCACCGTCGCACGCCGCCGCCCCTCCTTCACCGGCGCACGGAACTGTCCGCCGCCTCGACACGGAGCGTCGTGGCGGGAGCCGGGCGCCACACCCTGACGCCCACGCCGTAGAGCACCACCCCGACCACCAGCCCGGCGCCCGCCCCGAAGCACAGGGTCGGGATCACCTCGTACGGCTTGGCGACGGCCCCCCAGTACGCCCACCAGCGGGCCACCCGATGCGCGGCCGCGAGCGCCGCGCATCCCCCGATGACGAGCCCCGCCACCCACCGGTCGGCGGAGGACAGCACCGGCACCCCCGTGGCCCCTTCCGCCGGCGGCCGCTGTCGCCGCAGCGCGAGGACGACGAACACGGCGATGACGACGGCCGCGACCGCCGAGCCGCCGTACTGCAGATACCAGTACAGGGGCGAGCCCGCGATCTCCTCACCGAGGACGGGGAACAGCCGCATCCCCCACCGGTCGAGATGCGTGAACGCGTCCCAGACGACATGGGTGAGCGCCCCGAGCACGGCGGAGACGTACCACCACAGGAGAAGGGACGGACCAACCGGCCGTACACCCCTCCCGCAGCGCACCAGCGCCGCCACCCGCGTCTGCCGCCCTCTCGGCAGCAGCGCGACGAGCGGTTCGCGCAGCACCAGCCACAGCCCCACCAACGCCCAGGCGAGGAGGGCGTCGACGGTGAAGACCCCGGCGAACGAGTGCGTGACATCGCCGAACTCCATGGCCCCGGGCAGCACACTCGCCGCGTAGTAGGTCAGGTCGGGCGCGAACGAACCGGCGACGAGCACCGACGGCACCAGTGGTCCGCGTCCGGAACCGTCCCCGCGCAGGGCGGGCAGTACGGCGGCGGCATGGCTGAGTGTGAAGGGCAAGTCATCCCCCTGTGACGTCCTTTGATCGGGTTCGTACACCCGGCGATCATCGGCCGCCAGTATGCGTGACGGAGACGGACATCTCCGGGATTCTCGCGGAGGTCGAAGCGAGGTCGAAGCGACGTCGAAGCGAGGCCGAAGACGCCCGAGCGGCGAGCGACAGCAAACCGATAAGGTCAATTGCCGAAAATCGGGCACGAACGGGTGTCTGCGCGACGGAAGTTGTCGTAGGGTCGCCTGGGTCGCCGTGCCGGTGGGTAGGGGGGGCCGCCGGGAAACCGGAATCGGAAGGCCGGATCGGGGCAACCAAAACCGGAAGTCCGGAGTCGGTGTACCAGAGCGGGGAAAGCGGTCCGGGAAAAACCGGAGAAGCGCCGCGAAGTACCTGAGACGGCACCAAAACGGAAGAACGCCAAGGCGATCGACCACCCGGGAGGGGTTCACTCAATG
This sequence comes from Streptomyces sp. NPDC002643, assembly GCF_053592555.1. Taxonomy (NCBI): domain Bacteria; kingdom Bacillati; phylum Actinomycetota; class Actinomycetes; order Kitasatosporales; family Streptomycetaceae; genus Streptomyces; species Streptomyces sp. NPDC002643. Next base: position 88,946 of record NZ_JBSFVY010000010.1, on the reverse strand, counting down.
GCGGCGCAGTTCGGTTTGAGGCTCCGCAAGGGAGCGTGGACCAGCGCTCTGGCCGCGGCCACGGTGGCGGCACTGGCCGCCTCCCAGGCCCCCGGGGTGGTCACGGACAGCGCCGGCAGACAGACGACCGGCTCGCCCTCGCCCGATGTGACCTCCCCCGCCGAGGACACCGCGTCCGGCAACTCGCGCTACTACACGGACCTTCCGCCCCTCGACAGCCCCACCCCGACCACCGGCACGGACGACGACTCGTCCACGATCGGCGGCGGCGAGCGCGGCATACCCGCGACCGTCCTCGACGCCTACAAGAAGGCCGAGGCATCCCTGCGCGACTCCAAGCCCGGCTGCAACCTGCCCTGGCAACTCCTCGCCGCCATCGGCAAGGTCGAGTCCGGCCAGGCCAGCGGCGGCCGGGTGGACGCCGAGGGCACGACGTACACGAAGATCCTCGGCCCGGTCCTCAACGGCGGCGCGTTCGCCAACATCAGCGACACCGACAACGGCGCGTACGACGGCGACTCCACGTACGACCGGGCGGTCGGCCCCATGCAGTTCATCCCCTCCACCTGGGAGTGGGCGGGCCGCGACGGCAACGGCGACGGAGCCAAGGACCCCAACAACATCTACGACGCCGCCCTCGCCGCCGGCAACTACCTCTGCCGCTTCGACTGGGACCTGTCCGACACCGGCGATCTCCGCCGCGCGATCCTCAGCTACAACAACTCGACGGAGTACTACAACACCGTCATGTCGTGGCTGGAGTACTACCGCAAGGGCACCCACGAGATCCCGGACGGCACCGGCTCGCTGCCCCAGACGCCCAGCGACAACAACGACGACAACGACAGCAACAGCTCCAGCGGCAACAACAGCGGTGGCAGCAACGGCAACAGCGACGGCAACGGCTCCTCCGACGACCCGAAGACGAGCCCCAGCCCGACGCCGCCGAAGACGGAAGAGCCCGCCGACGACAAGCCGGAGGGCGGCACGACCACCCCGGCGCCGCCGACCACCGACCCGCCCAGCGAGCCGCCGGCCGATCCGACGACACCCACCGACACGGTGGACCACCTGGAGAACGCCGGTACGGCCACGACCCTCACGGCGATGGCCGGTGACACCTTCGCCGAGAAGATCACCGCCCGCTCCGAGACCAAGGCGGGCGACGCCGTGGCGAAGGTCCGGCTCCGCTTCACCATCGTCGGCGACACGGACACCACCTTCACCGGCGGCGAGTCCGTCGCCACCATCGTCACCAACAGCGCCGGCCAGGCCACCGCCCCCGCGCTCGTGGCCGGTGAGAAGACCGGCGCGTTCACGGTCCGCGTGACCGTCGTGGGCCGCACGGTGACCGCCCTCGACTACAAGGCGACCGTCATCGCCCGCCAGGCCGACGCCCTCACCCGTACGACGGCGACCGAGCTGACCTGCGTGCCGAACGGCGAGTTCGCCGAGCAGGTCGAGGTCAAGGCCACCTACCAGGGCGGGATCGCCGACAAGGTCGCGGTCAAGGCGACCCTCATCAAGTCGGTCCTCGACATCACCGAGAACGACAAGGGCCCCTACTTCAAGGACGCCGACGGCAACCCCGTACGCACCCTGAGCGGCCTGGAGACCGATGCCGACGGCCTGCTCAAGCTGCCCAAGCTGTACTCGGACGACGCCGAGGGGACGTTCATGCTCCGCCTCGAAACCGAGGGCGGCGCGACCTTGAACGTCACCTTGAAGGTGGAAGCCCCGGCCCCGACCGAGACCACGTCCGAGAGCCCGAGCGCCAGCGCTTCGTAGCGCCGCACCCTCCTCCGTAGCTCTTCCGTACCCACTCGTACGGCCGCGGCGGCGCCCCTCCTCCGGGAGGGTGCCGCCGCCGTGTGTGAAACCTGTTCTCATCTCACCCGACCGTTGCTACGGTGCCCGACCTGACGACCTATCAGTTCCTGTTGGTCGGGAGGCCCGTATGCGTGCCGTAGTCGCCGCCGTGACCGGTCTCGCTCTCGCGTGCGTGCTGGCGTTCACCATCACGGCGCTGGGCTCACCGACCGGCGAGACATCCCCGAAGCCCTTGCTGACGACGGTGCCCGCGCATCCCTAGGCGCAGGGCCCGCACATCCGTGGCCAACCACCTGGGAGGGAGGCCGAGATGCGCCGCAAGGCCGGCCTGATCCTGCTCGCGCTCGCCGTGTTCTTCACGGCGCTGTCCCCACTGCTGCGCTGGTACGTCTTCCCGCGCGTCGCCAAGGTCCCCGCGAACCAGTACCAGGAGATGGTCCTGGAGGCGAAGGACGCGACCCTCCTCGACTACGGCACGATGACCGAGCGGACCGTTCCTGAGGTCACCATCGTGCAGACCCTCAGGGGCAACGTCGAGGCGTCCGAGAAGATCGAGCGGACGACCGACCGGGACGTGGTCGTCTGGGACGGGCTGTCCTATGTCCAGGACTCCGACGGCGAGATGGTCTCCAAGATCCCCGAGCGCTACATCTTCGACGCCCACACTCAGGAACCCGTCCACGCCCGGGGTGAGATGGTCGACGGCGACCCCGTGAAACGAGAGGGTTTGGAATTCAAATGGCCCTTCCTCACGGAGAAACGCGACTACGAGTACTTCGACGCGCAGGCAAGGGTGACCACCCCCATCCACTACAAGGGCACCCAGGACTTCCGGGGCGTGGAGGTCTACTACTTCGAACAGACCATCCCCTGGACCGAGGTCCCCTTCCCCCGCGTGATGCCCGTGGAGGGCATCACACGTGAGACGGTCGCCGAGACGGGCACGACCCGCTGGTACACCACGGTCCGCAAGTTCTGGGTCGAGCCGGTGACCGGTGCCCCCGTCTACGGCGAGGAGATCCACAAGGAGGAACTCCGCGGCGGCTCACTCCTCGGCGACCGCGAGAAGGTCACCGCCTTCGCCGGCCATGTGAAGATGCGCGAGGACTTCATCGAACACACCGTCGACCTCGTCAAGTCCCAGCGCGTCTATGTCCTCCTGCTGACCTCGTACCTGCCCTGGGGCTCCCTGGGCCTCGGCATCCTCCTCCTGGCCCTCGCCCTGTACGTCGAGGCCCGCGGCCGCGGGCCCGGAGCCGCCGAGCCCACCAAGCCGCCGGCACCGGAGCCGGTGAGCGCCTGAGCGGGGATTGCTGTCCGACTCGGTCAGCGTTCGAGCGGGGTGTCGTCCTACGCGGTCAGCGCCTGAGACGGGCGTTGGTGTGCCGGGTGGCCTCGGCGGTCGCCGGGTCCTCGGGCCACGGATGCTTGGGATACCGGCCGCGCAGTTCCGCTCGCACGGCCCGGTAACCGTCCTTCCAGAACGAGGCCAGATCGGCGGTGACGGCGGCGGGCCGCCCGGCCGGTGACAACAGATGCACCAGCACCGGGACCCCCGCCAGCACCGGCGACTCCCGCAGCCCGAACATCTCCTGCAACTTCACCGCGAGCACAGGCTGTTCGGGCCGCGTGTAGTCCACCCGGACCCGCGAGCCACTGGGCACCTCGATCCGCTCCGGCGCCAGCTCATCAAGCCGTATGGCCTCCCCGCCGGCCCACGGCAACAGCCGCTTCAGCGCCTCCCCGGCATCGATCCGCCCGAGATCGGCCCGCCGCCGTGCACGGCTCAACTCCGGCTCCAACCAGTCGTCCACGCGCGCGTGCAGGGCGTCGTCGGACACATCGGGCCAGGGCTCACCGAGACGCAGACGCACAAACGCGAGCCGCTGACGCAACCGCTCCGCATCCGGCGACCACCGCAACAGGCCCAGCCCCTCACTGCGCAACCCCTCCAGCAGGGCATCCCGTACGGCGCCGGGCTCGACGTCCCCGACCGGCCGTACGGCCAACTCCACGGCCCCGAGCCGCTCGACCCGCCGGGCGACGACATCCCCGTCCCGCCACCCCACCTCGACGCCCTCACGCAGGAGCCCCCGGGCAGCCTGCCGCGCGACGCCCTCGTCCACGGCCACCCCGAGCCGCACGCGAGCGTGCCCGACCCCGACCCCGCGATCAGCCACGGCAACAGCGACCCACTCGGCGCCACGCAACCCCGACCCGTCCCCCACCTCGGCCCGAGTCCCGGAAGCCATGAGAAACGACCCCCCACCCCCGCGAGCCACCCGCTCAGGAAACGCCAACCCCACAACAACCCCGACCCCCCGTTCCTCCCCGGCACCCGCCCACCCAGCGGCCTGACGGTCACCGGGGGCGGACGGAGCGTCGCCGCACGGTTCGCCCGGGGAGGGGTCATGGGTGGAATGCGGGTGGGAAAGGAACCGCGCCGCAGGCGCGGGCCGCAGGCGCCGGACTTCCGCTCGCCAGCGTGCCGCGTAGGTGTCCCCGCCACGCCGAGCGCGGCGTAGCGCGGCGGCCAGGTCGTCGCCGTACTCCCGCGGCGGCTCCTCGCTCAGCAGGGCCACCACCTCCGCCGCCAGATCGGCGCCCACCAACGGCGTCGCGTCCAGCAGGGCCCGCGCCAGCCGGGGGTGCAGGCCGAGGCGGGACATGCGTACGCCTCGTCCGGTGGCCCGCCCGCCGACGTCGACCGCGCCCACGGCGGCGAGAACCTCCCGCGCCGCCGCCATCGCCCCACTCGGCGGCGCATCCAGGAGCGCCAGACCAGAGGCGTCCGGATCGCCCCAGCAAGCCGCCTGCAGGGCGAACGCGGCGAGGTCGGCCACTTTGATCTCCGGCGCCGGAAAACGAGGCAGACGGGCATCCTCAGCCTCAGTCCAGCACCGGTAGACGACTCCCGGCGCCTCACGCCCGGCCCGCCCCGCCCGCTGCCGCCCGGCCGCCTGCGAGGCCCGTACGGTCGTCAAGGCGCTCAACCCGCGCGCGTGGTCGACGCGCGGCTCCCGGGCGAGCCCCGAATCGACGACCACCCGAACCCCGGGCACCGTCAGCGACGACTCCGCCACCGAGGTCGCCAGCACCACTCGTCGCCGTTCCCCACCGGCCAGCACGGCGTCCTGCACGGCCGCCGGAGCCCGCCCGTGCACCTGGAGCACATCCACATCACCGAGGCCGTCCGCCCCCGCCAGCCGCCCGGCCACCCGCGCGATCTCACCCACACCGGGCAGGAAGCACAGCACATCCCCGGAACGCTCGGCCAACGCCCGCCGCACCACCGACGCCACATGCGTCAACAGCGCCGGCTCCACCCGCATCCCGTGCGGCGGCCGTACCGGACGGGCGGGCGGCGCCCACACCACCTCGACCGGATACGACACCCCCTGCGCCGCGACCACCGGCGCACCGCCCAACAGCCGGGCCCAGCCCTCCGCGTCCGTCGTCGCCGACGCGGCCACCAGCCGCAGCTCGGGCCGCAGCGCCTCCCGTACGTCGAGCAGGAACGCCGCCACCGTGTCCGCGTCCAGATGACGCTCGTGGCACTCGTCGAGCACCACCACATCGACACCCGGCAACTCCTGGTCCCGCTGCAACCGTTGCAGCAGTACACCGGTCGTGACGACCTCCACGCGCGCGTGCCGTCCGACGACCCGCTCGCCGCGCACCGTGTAGCCGACGCTCTCGCCGACCTTCTCACCCAGCAGCCACGCCATCCGCCGGGCCGCCGCCCGCGCCGCGATCCGCCGAGGCTCGGCCACGACCACCCGCCGCACCGGACCGCCGTCCAGAAGCCCCGCCAGCGCCAACGGCACCAGCGTCGTCTTGCCGGTCCCCGGCGGAGCCACCAGCACCGCGCTCCCGTGCGTCTCCAGGGCGTCGTCGAGACCGGGCAGGGCGCCGCGCACGGGCAGCGCGTCCAGGGCGTCGTCACGGATCACGCCCCCAGTGTCGTACGACGACTCCTCAAGCCGTACGCCCGCGAAAACGCCCCCCACGCGCGCGTGCCCCCGGTAAGGACGCCTTCCACCCGAGCGTGGCCCTCGTGCAGGCACCCTCCACGCGCGCGTCGCCTCGGCCCGAGCCCTCCGCTCAGTCTCGTTCGCACACGAAGATCGCCGTCCCCGGGATCACGCTGCCACGCAGCGGGGACCAGCCGCCCCACTCGGAGCTGTTCCACTCGGGCCACTCCGGCTCGACCAGGTCGACCAGACGGAAACCGGCGGCCACCACGTCACGCACCCGGTCGCCGACCGTCCTGTGGTGCTCCACGTACACCGCGCGCCCCTCGTCGTCCTGCTCGACGTAGGGGGTCCGGTCGAAGTACGAGGCGGCGACCGACAGACCCTCGGGGCCGGGCTCGTCGGGGAACGCCCAGCGGATCGGGTGCGTCACCGAGAAGACGAAACGGCCACCGGGACGCAGCACACGGCGCACCTCACGGAGCACCCGCACGGGGTCCGCGACGAACGGCAGCGCCCCGTACGCCGAGCACGCCAGATCGAACGACGCGTCCCCGAAGGGGAGCTCGCCCGCGTCGGCGCACACCAGGGGGAACTCCCCGCCGATCCGCAGTGCGTGCTGGAGCTGGCGGTGGGAGAGATCCAGGGCGACCGGACGGGCACCCTGGGCGGCCAGCCAGCGCGCGCACTGCGCGGCGCCGGCACCGATCTCCAGGACGTCCTTGCCCTTCAGCTCCTCGACCGGCCCCAGCAGCTCCGCCTCGACCTCGTCGAGCCCCTCGGGGCACCACACGAAGCGGTCGTCACCCAGGAACGTGCCGTGTTCGATCTGGTACTCGTCCGCGTTGCGGTCCCACCAGCCCCGGTTGGCCCGGACGCTCTCCGCGACCCCGGCCGCGCGCCGGGTGGCCTCGGGCTCGGCGTCCGGCACGGAACCGGCGGTCCCGTGGACCTCGTGGACATCGCGCTCTTGGATGATCGGCTCCCTCGTCGTACTCTTCCGTAACCTGCGAGAGGCGGCCCGCCCCGGCGCTGTCACGGAAGAGGTGTCTCAGGCCTGCGTGGCCTCATGGGACAGGTTTTGTGCCGGGTATGCGGCGTTCCGCCCCGGGTGTGCGCCTTCGCGCATTGACCCTGCCTGGCTGCCCCCGTATGCTACAAGTTGCGCTGCGGGCCTGCGCACCTCAGACGTAGCAGGCTGCGCTCGCATCTGTTGTATGTCCCCTCGGTTGTCGAGGCGTCATTGGAATGTCCTGGTGATCTTCCTGGTGTGGCGCTTCCTTGGCTGTCCGGCTTCTTCAGAGCGATACGGGCTCCCGGCGTAGCAGTACCTACGACTTCAATGTCCGTACCGGAGCCCTTTCCCACATGACGAGCAGCACCGAGACCACCGCCACCACCCCGCAGGTAGCGGTCAACGACATCGGTAACGAGGAAGCCTTCCTCGCCGCGATCGACGAGACGATCAAGTACTTCAACGACGGCGACATCGTCGACGGCGTCATCGTGAAGGTCGACCGGGACGAGGTCCTGCTCGACATCGGTTACAAGACCGAAGGTGTCATCCCGAGCCGCGAGCTCTCGATCAAGCACGACGTCGACCCCAACGAGGTCGTCGCCGTGGGTGACGAGATCGAGGCCCTCGTTCTCCAGAAGGAGGACAAGGAAGGCCGCCTGATCCTCTCGAAGAAGCGCGCCCAGTACGAGCGTGCCTGGGGCACCATCGAGAAGATCAAGGAAGAGGACGGCATCGTCACCGGTACCGTCATCGAGGTCGTCAAGGGTGGTCTCATCCTCGACATCGGCCTCCGCGGCTTCCTCCCGGCCTCTCTTGTCGAGATGCGCCGTGTCCGCGACCTCCAGCCCTACGTGGGCAAGGAGCTCGAGGCGAAGATCATCGAGCTGGACAAGAACCGCAACAACGTGGTCCTGTCCCGCCGTGCCTGGCTGGAGCAGACCCAGTCCGAGGTCCGCCAGACGTTCCTCACGACCCTCCAGAAGGGTCAGGTCCGTTCCGGTGTGGTCTCCTCGATCGTCAACTTCGGTGCCTTCGTGGACCTGGGTGGCGTCGACGGTCTGGTCCACGTCTCCGAGCTGTCCTGGAAGCACATCGACCACCCCTCCGAGGTCGTCGAGGTCGGCCAGGAGGTCACGGTCGAGGTCCTCGACGTCGACATGGACCGCGAGCGTGTCTCCCTGTCGCTGAAGGCGACCCAGGAAGACCCGTGGCAGCAGTTCGCCCGCACCCACCAGATCGGCCAGGTCGTGCCCGGCAAGGTCACGAAGCTGGTTCCGTTCGGTGCGTTCGTCCGCGTGGACGAGGGCATCGAGGGTCTGGTCCACATCTCCGAGCTGGCCGAGCGCCACGTGGAGATCCCGGAGCAGGTCGTCCAGGTCAACGACGAGATCTTCGTCAAGGTCATCGACATCGACCTGGAGCGTCGCCGGATCTCGCTGTCCCTGAAGCAGGCCAACGAGTCCTTCGGTGCCGACCCGGCGTCGGTCGAGTTCGACCCGACCCTGTACGGCATGGCCGCGTCCTACGACGACCAGGGCAACTACATCTACCCCGAGGGCTTCGACCCCGAGACCAACGACTGGCTCGAGGGCTACGAGAAGCAGCGCGAGGAGTGGGAGCGCCAGTACGCCGAGGCGCAGCAGCGCTTCGAGCAGCACCAGCAGCAGGTCATCAAGAGCCGCGAGGCCGACGCTGCCGCCGCTGCCGAGGGTGGCGACGCCGCGGGTGCGGCTCCGGCCGCGGGTGGCGGTTCGTACTCCTCCGAGGGCGCTGACACCTCCGGTGCGCTGGCCTCGGACGAGGCGCTCGCCGCCCTGCGCGAGAAGCTCGCCGGCGGCCAGAGCTGAACGCTCACCGCTGAGGGTTAGCCGATAGCGCCGAGGGCCCGCATCCATCAACGGATGCGGGCCCTTGATGCGTTGTGCCTTCGAACCCCCCACTCACCCCACGGCATCACGGCGACCGATCTTGACCGGTTTCTACAACTTCGGTGCCACGGCTGACTCTTATGTGTCGCGTTCCATTCCTGGGACGTTCTTCGGGAATGCCGGGCCGTTCTGCCGCGTTGGGAAGTACGAACACGAGGAGGAGCGGTCACAGTGCTTGATCCGCAGGGTTTGTACGCATGGGAGCCGAAGGGCCTGGCTGTCGTCGACATGGCCCTCGCCCAGGAGTCGGCGGGGCTCGTCATGCTCTACCACTTCGACGGATACATCGACGCGGGAGAGACGGGCGACCAGATCGTCGAACGGCTGCTCGGCTCGTTGCCGCACCAGGTCGTCGCCCGCTTCGACCACGACCGGCTGGTGGACTACCGCGCACGGCGCCCACTGCTGACGTTCAAGCGCGACCACTGGACCGACTACGAGGAACCGAGCCTGGAGGTGCGCCTCGTCCAGGACGCCACCGGTGCGCCCTTCCTGCTGCTGTCGGGCCCCGAGCCGGACGTGGAGTGGGAGCGCTTCGCCGCCGCCGTACGGCAGATCGTCGAGCGCCTCGGCGTACGCCTCTCGGTGAACTTCCACGGCATCCCCATGGGCGTCCCGCACACCCGCCCGGTCGGCCTCACCCCGCACGGCAACCGCGCCGACCTGGTCCCCGGCCACCGCAGCCCCTTCGAGGAGGCCCAGGTGCCCGGCAGCGCCGAGGCCCTCCTCGAATACCGGCTCACTCAGGCCGGCCACGACGTCCTGGGCGTCGCCGCGCACGTCCCGCACTACATCGCCCGCTCCCCGTACCCGGACGCCGCGCTGACCGTCCTGGAGGCCGTCACGGCGGCCACCGGCCTGGTGCTGCCCGGCGTCGCGCACGCCCTGCGCACGGAGGCCCACCGCACGCAGACGGAGATCGACCGGCAGATCCGCGAGGGTGACGACGAACTGGTCGCCCTCGTGCAGGGGCTTGAGCACCAGTACGACGCCGCCGCGGGCGCCGAGACCCGGGGCAATATGCTCGCCGAGCCCGTCGAGATCCCGTCCGCCGACGAGATCGGCCGTGAGTTCGAGAAGTTCCTGGCGGAGCGGGAGGGCGACGGCTGATCGGATAGCCTGAGAAGGCCGCGCACCGCCTGTCCCCGCCGCCGCGGGGGTGGTCCGGTGGGTCTGACCGGCGGCATCGGAGCCGGTATGACGTCCCCGCCGAGCGGGGTCTCGGAGGTGGAGGCGCGGCCATGCTGTCTGTAGGCCTGACCGGTGGCATCGGCGCCGGCAAGAGCGAGGTGTCGCGGCTGCTCGTGGAGTGCGGCGCCGTGCTGATCGACGCGGACCGGATCGCCCGCGAGGTCGTCGAACCCGGCACACCCGGGCTCGCGGCCGTCGTCAAGGCATTCGGCGAGGACGTCCTCACACCGGATGGCGCGCTGGACCGTCCCGAACTGGGCTCCATCGTCTTCGCGGACCCGGCGAAACTCGCCACGCTCAACGCCATCGTGCACCCTTTGGTCGGCGCCCGCTCCAGAGAGTTGGAGGACGCCGCCGCCCCGGACGCCGTCGTCGTCCACGACGTCCCGCTCCTCACCGAGAACGGCCTGGCCCCGTTGTACGACGTCGTGGTCGTCGTCGACGCCGCCCCCGAGACCCAGCTCGACCGTCTCGTACGCCTGCGCGGGATGACTCAGGAGGACGCACGCGCGCGTATGGCGGCCCAGGCGACACGTGAGAAGCGGCTGGAGATCGCCGACATCGTCATCGACAACGACGTACCCCTGGAGGATCTCCGGCGGCGAGTGCAGGACGTGTGGGCGCAGCTCCTGCGCAGAGCACAGGAGTCACAGGAGCCGCGAACGGCATCCGAACACTCACAGGAATAGCGGGCCTTCAGCGGGCGTTGAACGGGCCCAGCGAGGGAAGGACTCAGCCGTGCCCGAGACCAGCGGTTCCACCGGACGTACGCCGGAGACGCATGTCATCGACTTCCGCGCCGCCGAGCAGCTGCTCGCCGCGAGGGACCCGCGCGGCGCGGTGAAGCTGCTCGACCGAGTCATCGCCGACCACCCCGAGAACACGGCCGCCCGGTTGCTGCGCGCCCGAGCCTTCTTCGCGGCGGCCCAACTGCGACCCGCCGAGCTGGAGTTCACGATCGTGCTGGAGCGCGAGCCGGACAACGCCTTCGCCCACTTCGCCCTCGCCCGCACCTACGAGCGCCAGGCCCGCCCGGAGCAGGCCAAACGCCACTTCCGTCTCGCCGCCGCCCTCGATCCGAACCCGGAGTATCTGCAGGCGGCGCGGTTCGAGTGAGGGGCGCGGCCGGCCGCTACGGGTAGCGGTGCCCCGGCGGTTGGTACGGGGGGATGTCGCGGCCCGGCTGGTAGTGCGGGCCCTGGCGGATGTGGCGCAGGACCATCGTCAGGTCGACCGTGGCGACCAGCCACAGCACCCCGCACACGATCGCCCAGCCGGGACGGCCGACCAGGGCGAAGGCCACCGTGCCGAAGATCGCCCAGATCACACCCCAGGCGCTCAGCCAGAGCCGCATGCGCAGGGGACTGCGTGCTGTCGTCGGTTCACTGCCGGTACGCATCGGGATCGCCGCTCCTCGGCGGGCAACAGGGCCATCGCCCAGTGGGATCGTGATCACTGCCCGTGATCGCTCTGCCCCTTCCGGTCACCCTTTCGGTGCAACTCGTCCTACTCGGAAACGTACTCCTCGCCCCGGGCGTTCTCCAGAAGACGGCGTGGAGGGACGGGGGAGGCGACGGTGCTGCTGGATGCGCTGAGGGCGGACGAGAGGCTCGCGGAGTGGCTCAAGGAACTCGAAGAGGAGGGCGAGAGCGCGCCGGAGGCGGAGGCGAGGCTTCCGGCCGCCGATGAGCTGCCCGAGGTCCTGCTGGACCTGGCCGTGCCCTACGAGGACGTCAACGACCTGGTCGCGCTGCGCCGCGCGCTGGTGGACGACGAGGGGGCGACACGGCTCCTCGGACGTTGTGTCGCCGGCCTCGTACGGGACATGGGGAAGATCGGCAAGGGGTTGAGACTCCCGCCGTTCCCACGGGAATCGGGGCCGCTGGGCCGCTACTTCCCTGTGTACGTCTTCGTGGCCGCCCTGCCGTATGTGCGCGCGTACCACCGGGAGCGCGGTGTCCCCGACGACATCTCCCGGCGGACCCTCGCGGACCTCGGCCGCGGTCTGGTGCTGCACCGCCGTCGTTACGGGGTGGGTGGGCTGCTGGCGCCGACCTGGTTCTCGCTGCACTTCCACGGGGAGTTGTTCCAGCTCGGGCGGTTGCAGTTCCAGCGGGCACGGGTGAGTGGGCGCGAGGGGGTCGCGCTCGCGGCGGCCGGCCTCGCGGCACGGCCCGGGGAGCTCTGCCTGGACCTGCACATACCCGACTACGCGGGCCCCCTGACAGCGCAGGCGTGCGACGGGTCGCTGGCGCTGGCGCGGGAGTTCTTCCCGCGCCACTTCCCGGAGGAGCGTTATGCGGCGGCCTGCTGTCACTCCTGGCTCCTCGACCCGCAGTTGAAGCGGTATCTGCCGATCGACTCCAACATCGTGCGCTTCCAGGAGCGGTTCCGGATCGCGTGCGGCAGCGGCGAACCGGCGGACGAGCTGCCCGTCCGCTTCGTGTTCGGCGACCCGGACCTGCCGGTCGAGACCTTGCCGCGCCGGACGAACCTCGAACGGGCCGTCGTGGACCATCTGCGGTCGGGTGGGCATTGGTACTGCGGACACGGGTGGTTCCCCTGGCTCACGGGCCGGCCGTTCACATTCACTCCATCGAGTGAAGGATGAGTGGAACGGCCCGATGGTGCCCGGCCGTTGGACGGATATGAGCATTCAGATGCGTGAGGGATACGAGGGGACCGGACCCGGCGCGATCACCCCGGACGGCTGCGCGGTCGAGCTGTACTCGCGGCTGCCGCTGAGGGGCGAGCCGGAGGTGATCGCGAGCGTCGCACCCGCGGGAGCGCGCATTCTCGAACTGGGCTGCGGCGTGGGGCGGATGACGCATCCGCTGATCGAGAGAGGGTTCACTGTCACAGCGGTGGACGAGTCGGCGGAGATGCTGGAGAGAGTGCGCGGGACCCGCACGATACACAGCGCGATCGAAGGGTTAGACCTAAGCGAGAAGTTCGACGTGGTGATGCTGGCGTCGTTCCTCGTCCACACCGGCGACGTCGAGGTCCGACGAGGCATGCTCGCCACCTGTCTGCGGCATGTCGCGGACGACGGCTTCATCCTCATCCAACGGGAAGGCGAGGACTACCACAGCGATCTTCCCCGGGAGCGGGTCGATCCCCGAGGCTTCACCACCCGCATAGTCTCCAGCGAACCGATCGGTGACGGGGTCCACTCGGTCCACGCCGAGTATCTCTTCCCCGACGGTGAGTGGACCCAGACGTTTCGCTCCCGCCCGATGACCAAGGAGCAGTTCGAGGAGGCGCTGGGGGAGGCCGGGCTGAGGGTGGATCGCTATCTGACGGAGGACCGGATCTGGGTGAAGGTGCTGCCGGTGGGATGAGGAGGGGCCTGGGGGCGGAAAGGCCGAGGTGAGGAGGGGCGTGTGAGGTCCGGGAAGTAGCCGGGCGGCGGTTGGGTCGTGAGGGCCTGGGAGAAAGCCGTTTGGGGCCTGGTCGCGGTGCCCTTAGCGTGGCCGCGTGATGACTCAGGTGATCGTTCTCAACGGTGGCTCCAGCTCGGGGAAGTCCGCGATCGTGCGGTGTCTGCAGGCCGTTCTACCGGAGCCATGGCTGGCGCTCGGCACGGACACCCTGGTTGACGCGATGCCGGCGTCCATGCGGACGGTGGACGGCGGAATCGAGTTCGCGGCGGACGGAGAGGTGACCGTCGGAGCGGAGTTCCGAGCACTGGAGGCGGCGTGGATCGAAGGAGTCGCCGCGATGGCCCGTGCCGGTGCCCGGGTCATCGTCGACGAGGTCTTCCTCGGCGGACCGCGGTCGCAGAAGCGGTGGCAGACCGCTCTGGGTGAACTGGGGGTGCTGTGGGTCGGCGTCAGATGCGACGCGCAGGTGGCCGCCGGTCGTGAGGTCGCCCGGGGCGATCGGACCGTCGGGATGGCCGCGTCCCAGGCGGAGTCGGTCCACCAGGGCGTGACCTATGACCTGGAGGTGGACACCGTGCGTGCCGAGTCGATCGAGTGCGCACGGACCATCGCCGCCCATGTCAGGTGATCGCCGGGCTTGCTGAGGGCCGGGTTGCTGACGGCCGGTGCGCTGATGGCCGGGCCCAGTGATCGTCGGCTTCCTCGGGAAGAATTTTGGGCGGGCACCGATGAGTTCGGTGGGGTGTCCGGGTCTACCTCTGTGACAGCAACGGGCAGCCGTACGGCGCCACTTCACAGAGGAGACCTCATGTCCGAGACCACCGCTTCCGCCGGCCGAGTCGTCAGCACCGCCACCACCGGCACCGCCGCCACCGCCGCCACCGCCGCTTCGGCCTCCTCGTCCGCCTCGACTTCTCGGTCCTCCGTCGCCGACGGCGCCGGGCTCAGCAGGCGGGCGCGGATCTCGGTGGGCGCGTTGCAGATCGTGCTCGCGCTTTTCTACGCGGTCGCGAGTGCGCTGCCCAAGCTGATGGCGCATCCGTCGGCGGCCGAGTCGTTCGAGACGCTGGGCTGGGGCAGCGCGGGGATGTACATCATCGGCGCGCTCGAACTGGCCGGGGCGATCGGGCTGGTGATCCCCTCGCTGGCCTCGGTCGCGGCGGTGTCGTTGAGCGCGCTGATGGTGGGGGCGTTCATCACGCAGCTCGCCGTCTTCGACGGGGAGTACGCGGCGACCCCGCTGATCCTGACAGTGCCGCTGGTCGTGATCGCGTGGGCACGGCGGAAGGATGTGGCCGGGCTCGCGCGGTGGGCGCGATGGGTGCGACGGGAGGCATGAGCGGGCCGACCGGGTGGCGTCGCCGGAGACGGGATCGTCGCCGGGGGTGTGCTCGGGGTGGTGATGATCGCGCGTGGCGCGGTGGCGGAGGCAGGACCGAGGGGCTTCCCGGTGTGGCCGTAGTGGCCGGGGAGCCCCCAGGCCCCGCCTCCGCGCCGCGTGGCAGGCTAGGAGCCGCTCGGTCCGCCGAAGTCGCCGGGGGTTCCAGGGCCTGCCATGCCGCGCAGGCGTTCCAGTTCTCGGCGGTCGCGCTTGGTGGGGCGGCCGGTGCCCCGGTCGCGGATGCCGATCAGGGCCGTGGCCTCGCGGGGCGGGGGCGGCGGAGAGTTGTCGACATAGCACTCGGCGGCGACGGGGGCACCGAC
Organism: Streptomyces sp. NPDC002643; assembly: GCF_053592555.1. Taxonomy (NCBI): domain Bacteria; kingdom Bacillati; phylum Actinomycetota; class Actinomycetes; order Kitasatosporales; family Streptomycetaceae; genus Streptomyces; species Streptomyces sp. NPDC002643. The sequence goes on along the minus strand of NZ_JBSFVY010000010.1, from coordinate 73,918 downwards.
ACGCTTGCGGATCAGGCGCTTGACCACGACGATCCGCTCGTGACCCCCGGCCTGGCGGAGCCGGACCTCGTCGCCGACGCGTACCGCGTAGGCGGGCTTGACGCGTTCGCCGTTGACGCGGACGTGTCCGCCCCGGCAGGCGGTGGCACCCATCGAGCGGGTCTTGACCAGGCGGACCGACCAGATCCAGCTGTCGATGCGCACGGTCTCGCCGCTCGTGGGGCCCGCGGCCTCGGCTGCGGCGATCGCCGCGCCCCGGTCCCGGTTCTTGGCGCCCGGGTCGCTCGTCCGCTCACCCGCATCTTCAGAACCTTCAGAAGCCATGCCTCGACCTTAGCTCCCCGGCGGCCTCCGGAGCGGCGATCACGAGGGTCGTACCGTGGAGACATGGGCGGTGGTGCAGGCGGCGACGGCCGGGGCGGCGGTGCCATGGGCGACGGCGGTGGTGGCGGCGCCTCCGGCAACGGTGGCCTCGGTGGACTGGCCGCGCTCGATGCCCGGATCACCGGGTGCCGAGCCTGTCCACGGCTGGTCGAGTGGCGGGAGGAGGTGGCCCGGACCAAGCGGGCCGCGTTCGCCGACCAGGAGTACTGGGGGCGACCGGTGCCGGGCTTCGGACCGGCCGACGCGGCGCTGCTGATCGTCGGGCTCGCCCCCGCCGCGCACGGGGCGAACCGCACCGGGCGGATGTTCACCGGCGACCGCTCCGGCGACGTTCTGTACGCGGCGCTGCACGAGGTGGGCCTCGCCTCGCGGGGCACGGTGGTCGGGATCGACGACGGACTCGAACTGTACGGCGTACGGATCACCTCGCCCGTCCACTGCGCGCCGCCCGCCAACAAGCCGACCCCGGAGGAACGCGACACCTGCCGCCCCTGGCTGGTCAGCGAGCTGGAGCTGTTGCGGCCGTCGCTGCGGGCCGTGCTGGTGCTCGGTGCCTTCGGCTGGCAGGCCACGCTGCCCGCGCTCGCCGAGGCCGGCTGGAACGTGCCCCGGCCGCGTCCCCCCTTCGGCCACGGCACCCACGTACCGCTCGACGGCCTCGACCTCTTCGGCTGCTTCCACGTCAGCCAGCGCAACACCTTCACCGGACGGCTGACCCCCGCCATGCTCCGCGACACCCTGCGTACGGCGGCCGGGGCGGCGGGGCTGAGCGTCAGGTAGTGAGCAAGCGCGAGGACTTCGTCATGATGGTCGGGGACCGGTGGAAAAAGCGGGTGCCGGGCGGGTTGGGCGGCGGTTAGGGTCGCGCAATGCCTGTGTATCGCGAGATCGAACCGTATGACCATGGCCTGCTCGATGTCGGTGACGGCAACCGGGTGTACTGGGAGGTCTGCGGTAATCCGCGGGGCAAGCCGGCCGTGGTGCTGCACGGTGGGCCGGGGTCCAGGGCGAACGCCTGGTTCCGGCGGCTCTTCGATCCCGAGGTGTATCGGATCGTGCTGCTCGACCAGCGGGGATGCGGGCGTTCGACGCCATCGGCGGCCGTGTACGAGACCGATATGAGTGTCAACACGACGGCCCACCTCATCGCCGATCTGGAGCTGCTGCGACGGCACTTGGGGATCGAGCGGTGGCTGGTGTGGGGCGTGTCGTGGGGGTCGGTGCTCGGGCTGCGGTATGCCCAGACGCATCCGGGGGCCGTGTCCGAGCTGGTGCTGACCGGGGTCGCCTCCGGTTCCGATGCCGAAGTGGCCCTGCTGACCAGGGGACTCGGACAGCTCTTCCCGGAGGCGTTCGAGCGGTTCCTTGCCGAGGTGCCCGAGGGGGAGCGGGACGGGAACCTCGCGGCGGCGTACAACCGGCTGCTCGAATCGCCCGATCCGGAGGTGCGGGCGCGGGTGGCGCGCGCCTGGACCGACTGGGAGACGGCCGTCGCGGCACAGCCGCCGCGTTCCGTGCCGCGCTACGAGGACCCCGTCTTCCGCTACTCGTTCGCCCGTACGGTCACCCACTACTGGGGCAACGGCCACTTCCTCGACCAGGGTGACGAGGACGCGATCGTGCTGCGCGAGGCCCATCTGCTCGACGGCATCCCGGGCACCCTCGTCCAGGGCAGCCTCGACCCCGGCAACTTCCTCGGCATCGTCTGGCGCCTCCACCACGCCTGGCCCGGCAGCGAGTTGGTCCTCATCGACGATGTGGGACACAACGCGGGTGCGCCGGACATGGCGCAGGCGCTGGTGGCGGCGACGGACAAGTACGCCAAGGACTGGGCGCCCGAGTAGACCCGGGGCCCGGGCCCACCGGGTCGGCCGGGTCGGCCGAGGGGTTCGGGGTCAGACCACGCGGGCCGCCGCGATGGGGCGTTCGGCGACCGTGTGGTCCTCCGACGCGCCGTAGGAGCTCCAGCGGTAGCGGGAGAACGCGCCGGTCGTGTCCGAGGCGTAGAACATCATGTGGCCGATGCCCACACCACGGAAGCTCGCACCGGCGACGCCGCTGACCATGCGGGTGTCGGGGTGGGCGGTGGCGCTGGGCTGGCCGTAAACGCCGTGCGGGGCGGACGTCATGTCGATGACCTCGATGGCGTACTGGGTCTCCCCGCTCCTCACCCCGGTTCCCGTGTAGACGCCCTTGACCTGGCGGACCAGCACGATGTGGCCGGTGTTGTCGGGGTCGCTGCCGTTGTAGTCGACGGCGATCAGGTCGCCCGGCAGCAGATCGGTGACCCTGCGGATCGGCTGGAAGTGCGGGCCGCCGGTGCCGTCCGTGAAGGCCTTGCGGTAGTCGGCGGCCTCCGGGATGCCGTCCTGGAAGTACTGCCGGAAGTACTCCGCGCCGGCCCAGCCGTAGGTGTGCCTCAGCACCCAGGTGACGAAGGAGGAACAGCGGGCCTTCGCGATCCAGCTGGTCAGGTCGTCCGGGGTGCCCCAGGTGACCGTCGACGAGGCTCCGACCAGGTACTGGTTGTTCTCACGGGCCGTACGGCTGCTGATGATCGAGATCTCGTCGGCACCGAGGGCGCGGCCGCACGCCCGTACGTCGTCGATCGCGCCCTTGAAGCGGTTGACCGGGGCGCCGTCCCACTTGGCCCGGCCTATGTTGAAGCCCTCGGGGGAGGCCCAGGAGAGGGTGGTGGCCGCGCTTCCGTGGGGTTCGCCGTTCACGTAGAGAAGGATCTGCGTGCCGTCCCACACTCCGGTCAGATGGGTCCAGACTCCGAGCTCGGCGGGGGTGGTGGCGAGGGCCGAGACCTTGGTGCTCTGGTCCTCGCTGCGGACCTTGAACGCCCAGGTGCGGGGCTCGGGGTCGTACTGGAGGAGGAAGCGGCTGGCGTTCGTGCCGTCCTGGCTGACCGCCGTGTACATGTTGGCCAGGTCGGCGGGCGAGGTGCCGTCCGCCAGGCGTACCCAGGCCGAGACCGTGAACGGGGCCGTGGTGTCGAGGACCGAGGACGTCGCGGCGTACGAGGTGGACGTGCCCTCGAAGGTGAGTTCGCCGCCGGCGCGCAGGGTGGTCCAGGAGGTGTCGGAGCCGAGGGTGACGGGGCGGTCGTGGCCGGAGCGGTCGGCGTTCGTGCCGTCCAGGGGCCAGTGGCCGAGGAGACCGCCGGGCAGATAGCCGGAGGCGAGGAGGCGTTGGTAGTGCACCATGCGGTCGGCCTCCGCCAGATGCGGTGCCGTGACCGGTGTGAACGGAGTGTTGAGCGGCGCGTCGGCCGCCGCCGTGCCCGCGCTCTGCGCCACTGCCGTGAGCGCGCCCACGCCCACGAACGCCGCTCCGCCCAACAGCCCACGTCTGCTGACCATGTTCGCTTCCCCCACTGCCGAGATGAATGTCTGAGTCGGACGTCCTGAGTCTGGTGCTCTGAGTCGGATGCTCTGAGTCGGATGTCCTGAACGCCAACTCGTCGGTAGATCCTTGCGAGTTGGCGGAGTCGGCAGAGTGTAGACAGTGGGGGCTCAGGGGCCCAGGGGTTTTCGGGGGCACGCCCGTCCTCAGGGGCTGTCCGCTTCGGTGTCGTCGCCGAACAGATGGCGGACCGTGGAGCGGTAGTTGGTGCGGATATGGGTCAGGGCGTGTGCCCGGGCGCGGGCCGGGTCGCCGGAGGCGATCGCCTCGTACAGCTCGCGGTGTTCGGCGAGGAGTTGGGGCCACTCGGTGTTGCGGCGGGTGAGCCAGCGCAGTCGGCCGTCGACCGGCTCCATGACGGAGATCAGCAGGCTGTTGCCGGCCATGGCGAGGACCCGGTCGTGGAAGCGGGTGTTGATGTCGGTGATCGACTCGGCGTCGCCCGCCTCGGTCGCGCTCGCCGCCTCGTCGAGCAGGGCCGACAGCTCCGCCAGGGACTCCGGGGTGGCGCGGGCGGCGGCGAGTCCGGCGGCGTACACCTCCAACGCCTCGCGCAGCTCGAAGAGTTCCGTGACGTCGGCCGGGGTGAGCCGGCGGACGACCGTGCGGCGCGGGGTCTCGAAGAGGACGAAGCCCTCGGCGACCAGCGCGCGGATCGCCTCGCGCACCGGAACGCGGGAGACCCGGAAACGCTCGGCCAGCTCGCGTTCGACCAGCCGGTCCCCGGGGCGGAGGCGGCCCTCGATGATGTCCTGCCTCAGTGTCCCGAGGACGCGCTCGCGCACCGCGCCGAGGGGCTCGATCCTCGCCGGTTCGATCTTCGCTCCTTCCGGAGCCAGGGAACTCATGGGGCAATCTTCGCCGAAGCCGGGGGGCTTTTACGTGCCGTTAACAACGGTGATATCGGTCGAAACTGGTGACGGGAGGAGCATGGCGGAAGTTTGGTATACCAAATGGCTCTGAGATCCCGCACGAGTGCCGGACATGTCCCCACCGCCCGTCCTCGCCCTCGTCTCCTCTCGCTCATGGAGGCCATGTGTCCCTCGCCGACAGCGCCGAAGCCGCCGGCGCACAAGCGTTCGTGCGGGTTGTGGAGGAGCAGGTGGGGGTGCCGGTGGTGGACGGGGTGGGAGCGGCGGTCAAGCTGGCGGAGGGGTTGGTTGCGCTGGGGTTGAGGACCAGCCGGGTGGGAGGTTACGCGAAGCCGTTGGCGAAGAGGCGGGGGTGGGGACGGCCGGGGGCAAGTGGGGGATTGCTGTAGGTGAGGTGAGGTGAGGTGAGGTGAGAGGGGAGGGGAGGGGAGGCGGGCGGCGGGTGCGGGGACGGGGGGTCCCCCCGTGCCGACCGGGACAAGCCCCGCCTTGCCTTTCGAACCTTGCATGTCGCACCGTCACACGCCGAGTCGTGTGAGTGAGGAGGCGTCGGCATACGGGCTCTCCACCCGCCAGCCGTTCTCACGGGCCACGCGCTCGAACACTCCGATCTTGTAGGCGAGCCCCTCCGGCTCACCGATGTCGCACCATCGATCGGCCCGGGCCGCTTCCTCGTCGCCCCGCACCAGCGGCCGTCCCCGTACGGCGAGGTGCAGCGCCAGCGTCGACCGGGCGTACAGGCGTACGGCGTCGCGTCGGTCCGGCATCTTCCGGTACCGCTCGGTCTCCCGCAGGCGCAGTCGCCCGCTGTGGCCGCCGGCGACGAGGAGCGGAACCATCGGCGTCGCCGCACCGGTCGTCAACGCCGCACCGCCGCGACCCGCCGGGTCCCGGAGGTCCGCTGAGGACCCCGGCCAGGGCTCCGACGAGGGCTGCGACGAGGGCTGCGACGAGGACTCCGGCGAGTCGGCCACGAGGAACGTCAACTCCTCCTCGTCCGCCCTGACTTCGTACCGGGGCAGATACGACAGCCGGGCCAGCCCGAGGGCATGCTTCCACGAGGTGACCCACAGCCGCCGGCCGAGGTAGTAGCGGACGGACGCCTGCCAGGTCCAGTGGGCGTCGAGGCGGAACCCGTGCAGCCCCTCGGCGCGACATGCCTCGTACACCGTGTCCAGCGTGAGCGAGGCGAGCCCCCGTCGCCGGGCGACGGGATGGACGTAGAGGGACGAGACGCGCAGCGCGCCTCCGCCCATGGCCCAGGTGTCGACGGCGATGGTCCCCGCGGGTTCGTGCCCGCCGCCAGGTGTTCGAATCCAGTACCTCCTTCGAAACTCGTCGTCGCGCGTGTGCTCGCGCTCGGATACGCCCAGTCGGAGCCGCAGCCTCCTCTCGCTGGGTACCGTCAGCGAATCCGCGTCGACACAGGTGCCGAGGGCGCCCTCGGCGAGCGAGGCGAGGTCCCACAGTCCGAACCGACGCCCTTCGCCGAAGGCGACCGGGCACAGCAGGGGAGAGGCCGCCAGACGTTCGTGGACCCGTAGGACTTGATCGTCTTTCATGGCCCGGAGCGTAGGGGCGCTCCCACCTCAACCACCTTGCTCAGTCAGGGATTTCACGGCGCACTTCACCGAGGAGGTGGACCAAGTCCCTGCTCATGCGCTCGCCTTTCGCACTCCTGTTCAAGGTCGGGGTACGCCTCCGCGATGGCCGCGCAGATCCGCCGCCGCACCAGCGCGAGGGCCTCCGTGCGACCGGAGCCCCGTCCGAGACCGGGCAGCCCGTCGAGGAGCCGGTCGTAATGGCTCATCCGGTGAAGGAGATAGTCGACCTTCCAGGGGGCGAGTGAGGAACGATCGGCAGGGGCGGCGGAAGAACTGTCCGGTGGGGTGCCGAGAGGGCTGTTCCAAGGGCCTCCCGGCGGGTGATCGCCCCTGCTCTCGCTGCTTCCGGGGTCACCGGCCCTGTGCTCGTTCCACTCCATCTCCCTGCGCGCCCGGTGTTCGACCGCTCGCAGGGCCAACCTGCCCGTATCCAGGCGGGGTACCTCGATCGGTTCGCTCCTGATCCGCTCCATCACCTCCTCCCTCCGCCGCCGCACCGCGGCCCGTACGGCCTCCGAGCGCCGTGCCGAGGAATCCGCCACTGCCCGGAAGCCCTCACTCCGCTCAGCTGCCTCGACCCGTTCCATCCGGTACAGCCGCATGTGGGGCGCGTCCCTGAACCGCGGATTCACGCTGAGCCGGTCGGGCGCGCCGAGCAATCGCCGCACCATCCCACCGGTCCAACCGCGCACCCGCAGTCCCGCCAGCGACACATATCGCCGGCCGCTCTCCTCGTAGCTCTGGCGGTCACCCATGCCGTCTCCCCCCGTAGCACTCCATCCGTCACTCTCTGTGACGGATGATTCATTGATAGCGCGTGCCACTGACAATCGGCCGGGGGCGTCAGTGGTCGGGGGCGTCGGGGTTCAGGACGGTGGTCGGGGCCTGGCCGGCGAGGATGCCGCCGTCCAGGACGAACTCGGCGCCCGTCGAGAAGGTGGCGTCGGTGATGATGAAGAGCGCCATGCGGGCGACTTCCTCTGGCTCGCCGAAGCGGGGCAGGGGCTGCCCCCTGGTGTAGGAGTCGTCGAAGCCGGCCGTCATCGGGGTACGGATGGCGCCGGGGTGGACGGAACAGACGCGGACCCCGTCGGGAGCCAGTTCCAGGGCGGCGACCTTGGTCAGCCCGCGCAGTCCCCATTTGCTCGCCGCGTAGGCCCCGATGCCCGCGTAGGCGGTCAGTCCCGCGAGGGAGGAGATGTTCACGATGACACCTCCACCGGCCCTGCGGAGCGAGGGCGTCACCGCGCGCATGCCCAGCCAGGGTCCTTGGAGGTTGACGTCGATGACGCGGCGGAAGGAGTCGAGACTTTGCTCTTCCATGGGGCCCCATGCGGAGATTCCGGCGTTGTTCACCAGTACCGAGACCGGGCCCAGGTCCCGTTCCACCTGGTCGATCGCCTGTCGCCAGCTGTCCTCGTCGCCGACGTCCAGACGCAGATGGTGGGCCCGGCCGCCGAGTTCGGCCGCCAGGTCGGCACCCTCCTTGTCACGGATGTCGGCGATGACCACGGTGGCGCCCTCGGACACCAGAAGGCGCACCACCGCAGAGCCGATCCCGCCCGCTCCACCGGTGACGATCGCCACCCGATCGTCGATACGCCTCATGCGTCCCATGTGTCCCATCACGACCTCCTGACCCCGACGTCGACGAAGTCCCCGCCACCAGCATCGGCCGCCACAGGGCGACATGCCTCCCCATGCCTCCCGATGGGCCGGGGGCGCACGTCCGTGAAGTCCCCGCCCCGTAAGCGGGAGGCGTGGCTGCGCTGTCACCGAGGACCCATCTGGCATTGCGTTCATAAAGAACATGGTGTTCCCACGTATCGTCACGTCGCGGTAATGCGGGCGTTTCACATCCGTCCGGCCCGGGCCCTACGGTGGGCAGTGCAAGCAGCTGTACCGCCAACGCCCCGGCCGCCGTCGTCCGAAGGCTCGTGTTCGCCTCGATCGACGAAGGAGCTTCGTGTCGCGCCCCGCCCTACCGTCCGTCCTCCCGCCCTGGCTCGGACATGCTCTGCGTATGCAAAGGGGGCCTGTTCCCTGGAACGCGGTGCTGCGTGGGGCGTTGGCGGCGGGGCCGTTGTTGGCCGTGGCCTTGGCGTTCGGGCGGGCCTCCGTCGGGGTCGTCGCCGCGCTCGGGGCCATGCTCGCCGGGATCAACGACCGGCCCGGGAGCCGGCGGGTCTCGGTCAAGCGGCTCGGCGTACCCGCGCTCGCGGGAGCCCTGGGGCTGCTCGTCGGAACGTACGCCGGGCAGTACACGGGGACTTACACCGGCCACGCCCTCGGCGCCGCCGTGCTCACCCTGCTCCTCACCCTCCTCGGCGTCATCGGCGGAGGCCTGAGCGCGGTCGGGCCCGTGGCCTCCGGCGCGGGCACCCAACTGCTCGTCGCCGCCGCCATCGGCGCCGGGATGCCGTTGCCCGAGACGGGATGGCAGCGGGCGCTCGCCTATCTCGCCGGCGCCGGGTGGCTGCTCGCGCTGCGGCTCGTCCTGCCGACTCCCCAAGGCCTCACCGGCGGCGACTACCGGTTCGACGGCGAACGGGTCGCCGTCGCCGCCGTCTACGACGCCGTCGCCGTACTGCTGGACGCCGTCGGCACCCCCGACGCCACCGCCCGCCGCGCCGCGCTGACCGCCGCCCTCGACCACGCCCAGGACGCGCTCACCGGTCCCCGGCTGCGGCGGTACGCCGGCTCCTCGGCCGAGCGGCGGCTGCACGCCCAGTACGCCGCCGCCCTGCCGCTCGCCGAGGCCGCCACCGCGCTCGCCTGGGCCGGGGACACCGTCGTCGGCCGCGCCTCCGAAGGGCCCCGCCGCCTCGCCGCCGCCGTACGCGGCAACACCGCCACCGGCCCGCTGCCCGCCCCTTCTCGCTCGGCGCCCGCCCTGCGCGCCCTCGACGATGCCCTGCTGCACGCCGCCGAGGCCTTCGACCGGGGCGGCGACCACCACGACCTTCACACCCGGCGCCGTACCGCCCGATCGCTCGTACGACTCGCCCTCGGGGTCGGCGGACGCGAGTACGCGCTCCGGGTCGCGCTCTCCCTCGGGGTCGCCGCCGCCGTGGCGCAGGTGCTGCACCACGAGCACTGGTACTGGCTGCCCGCGACCGCCGTCTTCCTCGTCAAGCCCGATCTCGGGCCGCTCGTGTCCCGTGTGCTGTGCCGGGCCGCCGGGACCGTGCTCGGAGCCGTGGTCTTCGCCGGGTTCGCCGCCGTACTGCCCCGGCCCGAGGGGCTGGTCGCGCTGGTCGCGGTCAGCGGTGCGCTCATCCCCGTCGCCACGCGGCACTTCGCCGCCCAGACCGCCGTCGTCACCGTTCTCGTCCTCGCCCTCGTCATGGTCGGCGGCGAACCCCAGGCGTCCTGGAGCCGTATCGGCGAGACCCTGCTGGCCTGCGCCATCGTCCTCGTCGTCGGCCATCTGCCGATGCCGAAGGGGCAGCGGGCCGGTGGAGTACGCGCCCGGCTCACCGAGGCCGGAACGGCCGCCCACGCCTACCTGGCCCATGTACTGAACGAGTCGCGGGAGGTGCCGGGGAGGGGTGAGGTGTCCGAGAGGGGTGGTGTACTTGGGCCGGGCGGCGGCGTACCCGGGCCCAGTGGCGTGTTCGCGTTCGACGGGGCGTCCGTGGTGAACGGCGTGTCCGTCTCCACCGGTGCCGCACTCCCCGGTGAGCCCGACGACCGCGCCGCCCGCTGGGCCCTGCGCCGCGAGGCCTACCGCACGCTCTCCGAGGCCCGTACCGCCATCGCCCACGCCGGTGCCGAGCTGCCCGCCCTGGCCCGGCACAGCAAGGGCACCGACGAGGTCGCGGCCATCCTCGAACGACTTGTCGACACGACGACGGCAGGCGCCGTCCATCTCGACGACACCGGTCGCCTCACCCGCCACCACACCGACCGGCTCGCCGCCCTCCTCGACGAACTCGCCCACCACCAACGGCACGCGGGCATCAGCCTCCCGGACGCACCGGACGCGACGGACGTCCTGCGGGCGCCGGGCCGCACGGCGTGAGTCCGGCGAAGCCGGTGAGCCCCCGAGCCCAGTCGCGCACCTGAGCCTGGCGGCGCCCCCGGCCCCGGCCGCCCCGCGAAACGCCCGGTTCGGGTCCCCACCGGTCCGCCATCGTCATACCGTGACCGCATGACGCCGCCACCGTCCCCGAACACCCCTACGACACCCCCCTCCCCATCCTCCCCTTCCTCTCCCGCCCCCGCCGATCTCGTCATCACCGGCTGCACCGCTCTCGTCCATGACGAGCACGAGGGCATCGGATTCGTCGAGGACGCGGCGATCGTCGTACGGGAGGGGGTGATCGAGAGCATCGGGCCCGCGTCGGAGACGGCCGTCGTCGAGACGGTGGAACGGATCGACGGGCGGGGGCAGGTGGCGATGCCAGGGCTGATCAACTGTCATACGCACTCGCCGATGGTCGCGTTGCGCGGGATCGCCGAGGATCTGCCGGCCGAGGCGTGGTTCAACGACGTCATCTGGCCCGTCGAGTCCAATCTGACCGCGAGGGACGTGGCGTTGGGGGCCCGGCTGGCCTGCGCGGAGATGATCCGGGGCGGGGTGACGTGCTTCGCCGACCACTACTTCTCCATGGACTCGGTCGCCGATGTCGTCGCCGAGTGCGGGATGCGGGCGCATCTCGGGGAGGCGTTCTTCTCCTCGCTGGGCGCCGAAGGGCGGGAGAAGTCCCTGGAGTTCGCGCTACGGCACCGGGGCGCGGCCGGCGGTCGTATCACCACCGCGCTCGCCCCGCACGCCCCCTACACCGTCGACGACGCCGACCTCGCCGCCACCGCCGAACTGGCCCGGGAACACGGCCTCCCCGTCCATCTGCACGCCTCCGAGAGTCGCGACCAGACCGACAACAGCCTGGCCCGGCACGGCGTCACGCCCATCGAGGTACTGGAACGCACGGGCCTGCTCGGTGTCGAGGCGGGTGTGCTGATCGCGCACGGCACCGGAATCGTCGAGCGGGACCTGCCCGTCCTTGAGCGGGCGACGGGGCCGGTGGCCGTGGCGACCTCGCCGCGCGGTTACCTCAAGTTCGCCTGGCCCACCACCCCGGTGCGCGCCCTGCGCGGGATCGGCGTCCCGGTCGGGCTCGCCACGGACGGGGCCGCCTCCAACAACTCCCTCGACGTATGGGAGGCCATGGCCCTCACCGCCCTCGTACAGAAGTCCACCGAAGGTGACCCCCGCTGGCTGACCGCGCGCCAGGCCCTGCACCACGCCACGCTGCAGAGCGCACGCGCCGTGGGACTGGGGGAGCGCATCGGCAGTCTCGCGCCGGGTCGTCGCGCCGACCTCGTCCTCGTCGACCTCACCGGACCGCACACCCAGCCGGTCCACGACCTCGCGGCCACCCTCGTACACAGCGCGCGCTCCTCCGACGTACGCACCACGATCGTCGAAGGCCGGGTCCTCATGCGCGACCGCGAGCTGCTCACCGTCGACGTGACGGCCACCGTGCGGGAACTGGAGGAGAGGCTGGCCGCGCTCACCGACCGCAGCCACGGCGGTCGTATCCAGGACTACGACAAGCCACCGGAGTAGCACGTGACGTCACCGGAACGTGTGGTTTCCGAGAGGTATCTCACGGTCCGCGGTTGACCGAGTGTCAACTATGTCTCAGTCCCGTCACTTCGCGATCCGTTAACCCTATGGTCGGCGTTTAACTCTATGAGTCGCAGCGACTCACGAGTACGGCGCGACATGGAGGTGCAAGGTGAACGGGCGAATGGTGCTGGGGCGCTTTCCCGCCGGTGGGCCGCGCGGCTCTTGGCCGGCGGAGGAGTTCGCACACGCGGCCCGACTGGAGGGGCAGCAGGCCGAGGTCGTCATGGACATCGCCACCGACTCGTTCCTGGTGATCGTGCGCGGCACGGACGCGCCCACAGCCACCTCGGTCTAGCCCGCCATCTCGGTACGGGTCCCACCGCGCGGCGACGGCACCTTCGCCGCGAACTGCTCGGCCTGGAGCGAGTACAGCTCCGCGTACACGCCGCCGGAGGCCAACAGCTCCTCCGGAGTGCCGGACTCCACCAGGCGGCCCTGGTCGAGTACGTGGACGAGGTCGGCGTGACGGACCGAGGCCAGCCGGTGGGTGATCAGGACCACTGTCTGACCGGTGCCCGCCAGCGCGCGGATCTTCTCGAAGACCTCCAGCTCGGCCCGGGCGTCCAGGGCGGCCGTCGGCTCGTCCACGATGAGGATGCGCCCCCGCCGGTATGCCGCCCGCGCGATCCCGAGCCGCTGCCACTGACCGCCCGACAGCTCGTGCCCGCCGCTGAAACCCCTGGCCAGCAGGGTGTCGAGGCCGCGCGGCAGATCGGCGACGACATCCTGCGCCCCCGCGTCCGCGACCGACGCGGTGATCCGCTCGTCCGTCAGCGGCGCCGAGGGGCGGCCGATCGCCATGTTGACGCGGGCGGTGAACGGCCACCGCTTGAAGTCCTGCGCGACCATCGCGATGCGCTCGGCCAGCTCGTGCCGGTCGGCGCTCGCCGTGTCCACGCCGTCCCACATGATCTTGCCCTGGTCGGGGGTGTAGAGCCCCGCGAGCAGCTTGACCAGGGTGGTTTTCCCCGAACCGTTCTCGCCGACCAGGGCCACGATCTTGCCCAGCGGCACGGTCAGGGTGACGTCGTCCAGCGCGGGCCGGGCGGACTTGCCCGGGTAGGCGAAGGAGACGTTCTCCACGCGGATCTCGCGCGGGTCCTCGGGCAGCGCCTCGCCGCCCACCGGGATCGCGCGCTTGGCGGCCTCCACGTACAGGCGCTGCATGTCGCCCACGAACAGCGCCTCCTCATGGAGGGAGTTCACCTCCAGGACGAGCGTGTCGAGGCTGGACGAGCCGGTGCGGATCGCGATGACCGCCGTACCCGCCACCGACAGCGCCATCGCCCCGCCGAGCAGCAGTCCGCCCAGCGTCGCGTACGTCGCCACGGTCGCGAGCCCCGTCCACAGGGCCGCGTACAGCCCCGTACGCGCCGCCAGCCGGGCCAACCGCGCCTGCTCGGCCTCCGCCGTCTCCGACATCGAACGGAAGTGCCGCAACAGAAACGGCCCCACCCCGTGCACCCGGATCTCGGGCGCCGCCTCCGGCTCGATGAGGAGCGAACTGATCAGATAACCGGCCCGCGCATGCTGCACCCAGGCATGGAAGGACTCGTACCGCCGACGGGCGATGGTCAGAGAACTCCAGGCGCTCGGCAGCGTCATCGTCACGAGCAGCGGGAGCAGCGCGGGATGCAGCACGGTCAGTACGCCGGCCGCCGCGATGAGCGAGATCAGCGCGTTCACGACACGTGCCGAGTAGGTGATCATGCGCCGGGCCGACTGGGCGCCGTACTTCGCGGTGTCCAGCAGCTTGTGGAAGCCGTCGTCCTCGATCGCCGACAGCTCCACGCTCGCCGCCCGCTCCAGATACAGCTCGGTCGCGACCCGTTCCACCTTGGGTTCCAGCCGGCCGGTCGCATACGTCGACGCGGCTCGTAACAGCGTGGCGCCCAGTGCCACGGCGGCGACGGCGACCAGCGCCGGTACGGCACCGCGCAACCGCTCCTGAACCGTTTCGTCCGCCATCAGCCGGGCCAGGATCGAGTTCACCGCGAGCAGGCTCACGGCCTGGGCGAGACCACGGCCGGTCTCGGCGGCGAGCACGGTCCGGGCCGCCCGCCGGTCCGCCTGCCACGCCAGGCGGAAACTCGACGCCAGCAGCGACGGCAGCCGCCGGACCATCGCCCGGAAGTTCAGTTCGAGAAACGCGTTCGCGTGCTGTGACCACCCCATGTCGTACCTGAGCGGACCGCCGAACAACAGCGACTCCGACTCGGACGTCTCCGGCTTGCCCCTCTCACGTGCCTCAGGCACCCGCGCCCTCCCGTTCCGTCGGACGCCCACTATCCCGGCCCACCCCACCCCCGACCAGAGCGCGCACCCCAACACGCCCCCACCCACCCGCAGCACACGGGGCGCGCGGGGGTATGGGGGAGCGCGGAGGGGCGCTGGGGTTCACGAGGGTGAAAGCGAAGGGGACGTGAGAGTCCCTGGGGTGGGGGCGCGCAGAGGCAAAAGGAAGCGCGGGGACGCGCTGAGGCGGGGGAGGGGCGGAATGTAGCTGGGGGCGCGCGGGAGAGGCGCTGGGGTTGGGGTCGGCGGAAGCAAGGGGGACGCGGGAAGGCTCTGAGGTCGGGAATGGGCGGAAGTATGGGGGAGTGCGGAGGCAAGAGGAAGCGTGGGGAGACGCTGGGGTTGGGGTGGGCGGAAGTAAGGGGGGCGCGGGGAGGTGCTGGGGCCGGGGGTGCGGAGGTAAGGGGGAGCGTCGAGAGGCGCCGAGGTTGGGGCGCGTGGAGGTAAGAGTGGGCGTGGCGGGGCGCTGATGCCGGGGCCGGGTCTCTGAAGGGCCGCAGGCCCCTTCAGGGGCGCGGGGCTGTTACATCAGCGGCTCCGCCGCGGGGCGCGACAAGCCACAACGCAGCCGCAGCCGCGCAATCACCACGGCCCCACATCGGTAGGCGCCCACAGCACCCCAGCCCACAGCCCCCTACGAGATTCCGGCTCCCCCAGCGGAGCGCTTACGCCGAGACCACACAGGCGTAGTCCCCGTCACCCGGCACAACGCCAGATACAGCGGTATCGGCGGCGTATAAGGAATCGCCCCCTCCGGCCGAAGGATCAGCCCGGGAACGGCCGAACCGTCGGAGACAACCGCCCCGGCGGCATACCTGGCCGGCGCCGGCCACTCCAGCGCGTAATCGGAATCGGCCGGCACGAGCCACCACCAGTGCACCCGATCCGAGTACACACACCCCACCCGGGGCAACCGGGGCAGCACCAGCGGCCCGATCCCGGCCGGAACGGCGACCGCGTCGCAGCCCATGGGCGCGGTCATGCCCTCGGGCAGAGGAAGCGGACGAGGTACGGCGGCCCGCCGTCGCGCGCGATGCAGCCGCGTCAGCGTGTCGAGGCTCACCACGCGGCCCACTCTCCCCCCACCGGGGCCCTGAGCGGGACCGACCGGCGCGCTCACACCCGCCCCCAGCCCCGACTCCACTCGTCCGGAGAACCCCCCAGGGCCCCCGCTCGTCCCCACTCGCCCTCGGCCCGGGCCGCCTCGGAGTCCTGACGACGTCCGGACTCCCCCCGGTCCTCCGCAGGCGGCTTCTTCGCCCCCCAGCCCAAATCGGAACGGGCCCCCGCGTCCGAAACGGAGACCGGGGACCTGTACGCGTACATGGCCTTGGCTGAACCGGAACCGGAACCGGAAGCGGAACCGGAACCGGAACCCGAACCGGAAGCGGCATCGGATGCAGAGCCGGACCCGGGCCCGGGAACGAAGCCGGACGCGGGACCGGAGCCGGGAACGAAGCCGGAACCCGCATCGCACCCAGCGGACCCAGACCCAGACCCGGACACAGCCCCGGACCCGGACCCGGAATCGGAGTCGGTGTCGGTGTCGTAATCGAAGCCGACACCGAAGCCGGCGCCGAGGTCGGCGTCGCACTCGGCGCCCGCGAAGCGCTCCGCGCCCGCAGCCGTACGCGGCAGATCCGCCCACACCAGCAGCCCGAGCCCGGCCGGTTGCGCCCCCCAGGAGCGGCACAGGGACTCTATGAGGAGCAGCCCCCTGCCGTGTTCCTCTTCGGGCCGCTGCGGTGAGGGGTGCGGCTCGCCCGGAGCGCAGCCCTCGTCCCGTACGGCTATCCGGACCAGTTCGTCGCCGTCGTGCAGTTCGCAGACGATCTGGGAGCTGGCGGTGTGCACGATCGCGTTGGTCACCAGCTCGGAGACGACCAGGGCGGCCGTGTCGCAGGTGTCCTCGCAGTGGGACCAGCCGGAGAGCTGGGTCCGCGTCACGCGCCTGGCCTGTGCCACGGCACCCGGGTGCGCGGTCAGCTCGAATCGAAACCGGCGCTCGGCGGTTGTCTCGGGGCGCGCGCCCCCGGCGGCCGGTCCGAGACCGACACGGTCTCCGGCGGCGTCTGTTCCTAAGGGCGCAGGGGGCGGAATCACGTTTGCCACTATCGCCTCGCCGCGAACACTTGGCAAGTGTCACTCTGAAAATTGCAGAGTGCTGTGTGACTCTCTGAACGGTCGTGGCACACTGCACGCAACAGCACGTTTAGCGGCGCCAGTTGGAAATCCCTCGCAGAACGTTCGTATGTACGCACAGTGTTCAGACGCATGCGCTGGACGTATGTGAGGCGGGTACGGACAGAGGTTCCGAAGGGCGCCGTCGGGCTGTGGGGACCGGATATGTCGAAATGTGTCGGGCTTTCGGGGCCCGGCGCTCGGATGGAGGTACGAGGTGAGCGAGCCGCGGTCCGCGCCCACGGTCGGCCAGGTCGTGCTCGGGCGGCGTCTGCTGGATCTGCGCGAGAGCGCCGGCATCCGGCGTGAGGAGGCCGCGCGCATCCTCCATGTCGCCCCCGCCACCGTCCGCCGCATGGAGACCGCCGAGGTCGCCCTCAAGATCCCGTACCTCCAGCTCCTGCTGAAGGCGTACGGCGTCGGTGACGAGGAGGCCGAGGCGTTCGTCCGGCTCGCCGAGGACGCCAACAAACCCGGCTGGTGGCAGCGCTACCACGACATCCTGCCGGGCTGGTTCTCCATGTACGTCAGCCTGGAGGGGGCCGCGAGCCTCGTCCGCGCCTACGACCCGCACTTCGTCCCCGGGCTGCTGCAGACCGAGGAGTACACGCGGGGCGTCATGGTCTCGGGTGCCATCGGCCAGACCAGACCCGACGACATCGACCGCCATGTCGCCCTGCGCATGAGACGCCAGGAACTGCTCACCCGGGAGGGAGCACCCCGGCTGTGGTTCGTGATGGACGAGACCGCGCTGCGCCGCCCCGTGGGGCCGCCGGAGGTCATGCGCGCCCAGCTCGACCGACTGCTGGAGGCCATGGAGCTGCCGCATGTGACGCTGCAGGTCACGACGTTCGACACAGGACCGCACCCGGGCACGTACGGGCCGTTCGTCCTGTTCCGTTTCGCCATGCCGGAGCTTCCGGACATGGTCTACAGCGAGTACCTGACCGGCGCCGTCTATCTGGACGACCGTTCCGAGGTGGCGACCCACCTGGAGGTCATGGACCGCATGGCGGCGCAGGCCGCCACAGCACAACGCACGAAGGAGATCCTCCGGGATCTCCGCAAGGAGCTCTGAAGACACCAAATGGATCTCATCAACCTCAAGTCGCAGTCGCGCGCACACGCGCAGTCGCACCCGCACGCCCAGGCTCACGCCCACACCCACGCCCATATACGCGTGTACAACGGCATGCCCGCCCGGGAACTCGGCAGCGAGGGCTGGCACAAGCCCTGGAGCGGCGGCAACGGAGGCGCCTGCCTGGAGGCCATGAAGCTCGCCGACGGCCGGATCGCCGTACGGCAGTCCACCGACCCCGACGGACCGGCGCTGATCTACACGCCCGACGAGATGAACGCCTTCATTCAGGGCGCCAAGGCGGGAGCGGCCGACTTCCTGCTGTCCTGAGCCCCCAAGCTCGTTGTGTGCCTCTGTTGTTCAGTCAATCCTCTTTACTTGGCGCTAAGTTGATCGATTACTTCTACTGCTGCGGAACCTTATGGAGTTCGTCATGAACGGGCGGTCCCCCGTCGAGATCGACACGAGCAGACCCCATCCCGCGCGGATGTACGACTGGTACCTCGGCGGCAAGGACAACTACCCCGTGGACGAGGCGATGGGCAAGCAGATGCTGGCCCTCGACCCCCGGGTGCCGGTGATGGCGCGTGTCAACCGCGCGTTTATGCACCGGTCCACGCGGTGGCTGGCCGAGCACGGCGTACGCCAGTTCCTGGACATCGGCACGGGCATCCCGACCGAGCCGAACCTCCACCAGATCGCCCAGGAGGTCGCTCCCGAGTCGAGTGTCGTCTACTGCGACAACGACCCCATCGTGCTGGCCCACGCGGCGGCCCTGCTGCGCGGTACACCCGAGGGGCGCACGGAGT
Source organism: Streptomyces sp. NPDC002643 (assembly GCF_053592555.1). NCBI lineage: Bacteria > Bacillati > Actinomycetota > Actinomycetes > Kitasatosporales > Streptomycetaceae > Streptomyces > Streptomyces sp. NPDC002643. The sequence continues at coordinate 55,646 of NZ_JBSFVY010000010.1, read as the reverse complement.
ATCTGCAAGCCGATGTGCGGGACCCGGGCGCCGTGATCGAGGGCGCCAGGCGCGTGCTGGACTTCGACCGGCCCGTGGCGCTCTCCCTCATCGCGCTGCTGCACTTCGTCTCCGACGAGGACGGCGCGCACGCGCTCGTCGACCGGCTGATGTCCGAGCTGCCCTCCGGCAGCTATCTGGTCGTCAGCCATGCCACCGCCGACTTCACTCCCGAGGAGTCGGCGGCGGCCACGGCGAAGCTCAAGGCCGCTGGCGTCACCCTCGCCCTGCGCTCCCGCGACGAGTTCGCCCGCTTCTTCGACGGACTGGAACTGGTCGACCCCGGCGTCGAGGTGCCCCAGCTCTGGCACCCCGAGCTGGGCGACCCGGTCCCCGGCCAGGACGACGGAGTCATCCCGGGCTACGGGGCGGTGGCCCGCAAGCCGTAAGGACCGCGGAACCGGCCGACACGACGATTCCCGGCGCCGAGCACATGCTCCGGCACCGGGAATCGTCGTGTCAGTACGACGCTCTCTACAGGTACGACCAGATGCGGCGCGGGGCGTCGACGAAGCGGCTCATCGCCACCACCGGGAGCGGCGGCTTGGCGGTCGCGCGGTCCTGCTCCAGGCTCAGCCCGTAGTAGATCTGCTCGATCGACGGCGGCCCCACCGACAGGTTCCGCCAGACCGCGGCCGACGAGTCCGCCTGCCCGGTCCGTACGAGATACGCCGCGGCCATCGTGCCCGTACGGCCGACGCCGGCACCGCAGTGCACGAACACCGGACCGGAGGACTCGCTGACGGTGTCGAGCAGCTTCCGCACCTGCTCCGGCGTCGGGGTCTGCCCGTCGCGCATCGGCACCCGTACGACGTCGAGGCCCGCCTCGGTCGGCTCGGCCAGCTGTGCGGCGCTCAGATCCTCGGCGCGCAGATCGACGACCGTGGTGAAGCCGAGGTCCGCGAGCTCGCGGTAGCCGGCCGGGGAGGGCGCGGCGCCGCGCCACAGCTCGCCGTCCTTGCCGACGGGCTGGAAGTTGTGGACGCCCCGCACCGAACGGGTCCCCTCGGGCGCCGGGTTCGACTCATGGGCCACGTACGACAGCGCCAGGATGCCGAGCGTGCCCGTGGCCCACAGGCCGACACAGCCGAGCAGGACACCGAGCGCGATCCGGGTGATCCGGCGGCGCAGCGAGCCTGGGCGGCGGGAGCCGGTGGGGAGCGGACCTGGACGCGTGGGGGTGGGTACGAGGGCGACAGTCATGGACGACCCGGGGGTTGGGGACGGGGTTGCGAGGCTCTGCGGCAGAGAGCTCAGGACGCTGTGGCGCGGAACCTCCGGACCCTGCGACGGAGGGTCTGCCCGGAATCGTAACCCGGCTTTGATGGCTATCTGTCCGGTTGTGTGCAAGCTCACGTAGTTCTTACCGATTTTATGATCTTGGTGTCGGGCGTCTCACGTCTCGTCCGCGTCGCCGATGCCCACCACCGTGAGGTGGGCGCGGTCCACCTCCGTGTCCTCCAGGCAGCCGCGCAGGCGCAGCCGGTCGTGGTCGGTGAGGGCGGGGCGGACGACCCCGGCGAACAGTCCGTCCCCGAGATCGCCGAGTGTGGTCCGGCGCAGGGGTACGGACGTGGAGTTCCGGCAGCGCTCCCAGGCCTGGCGCGCGGCCATGTTCTGTCGCTCCTCGGTCGCGGTCACGCCCCGCATGTCGACACGGACGAGCACGGAGGTCGCCTCGGACTCGTTCGTCCCCTCCCTCCTGGTCTGGGTGACCTCGGCGAGCCCGAAGACGAGTGAGGCCAGCAGTCCGGCGCCGACGACGCCGACGGTGAGCAACCGGGCCGTTCGGCGCGGGCCTCCACCGGTGGGCGGTCGTACGTCCTCCAGGTCGGTGTCCGGCGCCGACGCGGGCGCGGTGAGGACGGCCAGCCGCCCGGCCAGCCGACGTTCGGCGGTGGGCCTGGCCGTGACCGACGCGACCCGCTGCACCAGCCACGCGATCCCGGACAACGCCACACCCGCGATCATCAGCACCGGCACGAAGACATAGGTCCGGCTCGCCGGGTCCTCCAGCCAGCGGAACCGATCGCCCCGCTCCCGCTCCCGCTCGCCCGGCTGCCGCAGCCGGGCGAGTACGTCCTGCTGTCGGAGGTCGCTCTCGCGGAGCCGTTCCTCGATCCGCGCGAGACGGCCGAGCAGCACGATGCCGAGCAGCAGCACCCCGACGATCAGCAGCAGTACCCCGCAGAGGATGGCCCGCTGCCACTGCCAGCGGTAGAGGTAGATGACGAAGTAGAGGCCCGCGCCGACCGCCGCCGCGCCCCCGAAGAGGTAAGCGAGCCGCCTCATCACGAGCCCTCCGAACGCGGGGTTTGGGAGTCCCGTACGCCCTGGGAGTCCCGTACAGCGTGTGCGTCCCTTACACGCTGTGTGTCCTGCGCGGCCCCTACGGCATGGGGGTGCCGTACGCCCTGCCCGTCGCGCGTGTTCTCCGGCGCGTCGCTCACGTCGCCGGAGGTGCCGTCGACCGTCAGGCGGGTGCCCGGCGGGAAACGGTGTACCGCGTCGCCGACGCCGACCACCGTGGGCACCCCGAACTCCCGGGCCAGGACGGCGAGATGGGACAACGGGCTGCCGGTCTGCGCCACGAGCCCGGAGAGGTGGGGGAGGTGCGGGGCGAGCGCCGGGTCGAGGGTGCGGACGACGAGTACGGCGTCCGGGGGCCGTGATCCGGTGCCGTCCCAGGCGGTGCCGACGGCCCGACCGCCGGACACGCCCTGCCAGCCGGTCCCCTCCCGGGTGCCGTCGGCGGAGCGGCGCGCGGGGCGTTCGGCGACGACGACACCGCCGTCCGCGAGCCGGAACGCGTCCGGGAGCGGCGCGGAGGCGGTCCGGGGCAGCCGTTCGTCGAGGTCGTCGGGGAGCGGCCCGCCCTCCAACGCGGTCACGAACTCCTTCCACCGCAACAGCCCCACCCGCCGGTCCCCCTTTGGGCCACCCCGCGCGGCCAGCCTCCGCGCCCCCTCCCGCACCATCCGGACCTGCAGCTCCTGCACCCACCGGATACGCAGCCGAAGGGCCTCACGGGGTGGCAGCGAGCCGATCGGAGGGGCGGGGTCGCGGGTGCGGGTGTGTCCGGGGGCGGGGCTGTGGTGGGGGCCGGGCGCGGGGGTGTCGGGCGGGTCGGGCGTGGTGGGCTTCTTCGGGGGCGTGGTGTGGCCGTGGGGCACCCCGTTGGGCCTGGGCAGTCGGGGCGCGTCCCAGAGGCTGGGTGCCGTGAGTGCGAGGACGACGGGTTCGGTGGCGATCAGCCGGTGGTCCGGCAGTTGCTGGGCGCTCGTCCCGCCGAGGGTGGCGAGGGCGATGCTCGCGGCTGTGACCCGGGGCTCGGGGAGGAAGGCGCCCGCGAGGGCCTCCTGGGCGTGCAGCGGGACGAGGGCGGCGCGGGTCCAGCGGAGGGTCGAGACCAACTCGGAGTCCGGGAGTTCACCGGGCGGCGGGGTCTCCGTGAGCCGCCGGTCGACATCCGCGACCAGGTCCGTCGTCAGGCCGGGCAGGGTCGAGGCCAGCCGTCCCACCCGCCAGGCCGCACCCAGCCGCCGGGCACCGGGCGCCGGGTTGAGCAGAGCGAGCCAGGGGTGCTTCGGCGGGACGGCGCCCAGAAGCCGCAGGTCCGCCGCGGCGCGACCGCCGACGGTTCTGACGGTCGGCACCGTCCGCAACAGCCGCCGGGGCGCACTACCGCCGAGGCCGAGCGCTATCGCGAGCCCCCGCGCCATCGGCGCCACCCACAGATCCTCCTCCAGCGGCTCCAACTGGTCCGGCAACGTCTCCGCCACCGGTCCCGGCCCCAGCAGTCGCGCCCCGCGCCCCGGCCGGGCCGCCATCGCCGTGATCGGCCGACTCTGGAACAGCCACAACCGCCCCTCGTCGTCGAACCCGAACTCGATGTCCTGCGGCCCCCCGAACACCCGAGCGGCCCGCCGCCCGAGCCGAGCCAGCCGCCGCAACTCGGACCGGGTGAGCGTCCTGGCCCCTGCCTTCGCCGCCTCGGTCTCCGCCCCGGCTCCTGCCTCCGCCGCCTTGGCCCTCGCCCCGGCCCCCGCCTCCGCCGCCTCGGTCCGCAGCAGGCGCCCCCGGCCGCTCAGCCAGTAGCCGGTCCCGGGCTGTTCACCGCTGACCAGGGTGTCGGGGCCGCCCCGTACCGCGCTGACCAGCATCCGGTCGGTCCGCCCCGCCACGGGGTCCGCTCCGAACAGCACGCCCCCGACCCGCGCCCTGAGCATCGGCTGGACCAGTACCGCCATGGGCGCGGCGACCCCGTCGACCCGCCCCGCCGAGCCACGCACGGTACGCACGGCCGCCCGGAACTCCTCCCATCCCCGCACATCGAGAACGGAGTCGAACCGTCCGGCCTGCGACGACTCCCGAGTGTCCTCACGGGGCGAGGAGGACCGTACGACGAGGGGGCGCGTACCGTGCCGGGACAGCTCCTGCCAGGCGCGCACCACGGCGGCCTCCGCCGCCGCGCCGTCGGGCTCCTCGTCGCCCGTGTACGAACCGTCCGGGATCACGAAGCCGGGCAGTACCGGCAGCCCCGCCCGCGCCGCCCGCGCGAGATGGGCCGCCTTGGAACCGCCGTGCCGGGGGAGCGCGGCCATGGGGTGGGTCAGGGGCACCACGGGAGAACCGAGTCCGCCGCCACCCCGAACCGCATCCCCGTCATACGCGCCTTCTCCACGGACTCCACCGTCTCCGCGCTCTCCGTGATCTCCGTGACGTTCGTAGAGCGTCGTCATCGAGCACCCTCCAGGACCGACCGTCAACAGGGGGGACGCGCGGGAATGGCCCTACGCCTGACGACGGAACGAGGGATGGGGCGAGTCACCGGTCATGTATGTGGTCTCCCCAATGCGTGCGTCCAGCCGGCGGTGCGGTGACACGCCTCCTCGCCCAATGGTCCCACTCTGTTCGATTTCTTGCCGACTGGGCGTTATGTCCCCGTAACCTTGCTCCGGGCCTGGGCAGCAGCACCGCACACGCCACCTCGCGCAGCGCCTCCACCGCCGCTCCGTACGGCGACGCGATCGTCACGTCGTCATCGGGCGGTCGTACGGTCCTATCGGCGCCGGCAGGCGTTCCGCCCCGGTCAGCCGGTGGTCGACGGCCGAGGCCACGGCCCGGCCCTCGGCTATGGCCCAGACGATCAGGGACTGCCCCCGGGCGGCATCCCCGGCCGCGTACACACCGGGGACGTTCGTCTCGAAGTCCGGTCCCCGGGCGATCGTCCCGCGAGGGTCGAGCGCCAACCCCAACTGGTCGACAAGCCCGTCCTGCCGGTCGGGCCCCGAGAAGCCGAGCGCGAGAAGGACCAGGTCGGCGGGCAGCGTCCGCCCGGTGCCTGGCCGGGGCCGCCGCCGTTCGTCCACCTCGACCAGGTGCAACGCCCGCACACGCCCCGCCTCGTCACCGAGGAAATGGAGCGTCGAGGCCGCGAACAGCCGCGCATCCGCGTCGGCCACCGGCGCCGTCCCCAGCTCACGCGCCTCCTCGTGCGCCGCCGACAACCGGTACACCTTCGGATACGTCGGCCAGGGATCGACGTCCTCGTCCCGCTCCGCCCCCGGCAACGGATAGATGTCCAACTGCGTCACCGACGCGGCCCCCTCCCGCACCGCCGTCCCCAGACAGTCCGCCCCCGTGTCACCACCCCCGACGATCACCACATGCTTGCCGGCGGCCGACAACGGCGACACCGCCAGATCCCCCTCACACACCCGATCGGCCAGCGGCAGATACTCCATCGCCTGATGGATGCCGGCCAACTCCCGCCCCGGCACTTCCAGTTCCCGCCACGCCGTCGCCCCGGTCGCGATCACCACGGCGTCGTACCGCGCCCGCAACTCCTCCGCCCCGATGTCCCGCCCCACGGCCGTCGACGTACGGAACTTCGTGCCCTCCGCCCGCATCTGCTCCAGCCGCCGCTCCAGATGCCGCTTCTCCATCTTGAACGCGGGTATCCCGTACCGCAGCAACCCCCCGATCCGATCCGCCCGTTCATACACCGCTACCGTGTGCCCGGCCCGGGTCAACTGCTGCGCCGCCGCCAGCCCCGTCGGCCCGGAGCCGATGACCGCGACCGTCTTCCCGCTCAACCGATCGGGCGGACTCGGCGGTGTGAAACCGTCCTCCCACGCCCGGTCCGCGATGGCCACCTCCACGTTCTTGATGGTCACCGCCGGCTGGTTGATCGCCAGCACGCACCCCGCCTCACAGGGCGCCGGACACAACCGCCCCGTGAACTCGGGGAAGTTGTTCGTGGCGTGCAACCGATCGCTCGCCGCCCGCCAGTCCTCCCGCGACACCAGGTCGTTCCACTCGGGGATCAGATTCCCCAGCGGACAGGCGTCATGGCAGAACGGGATTCCGCAGTCCATGCAACGATCGGCTTGCCTGCTGATGATCGGGAGCAGCGCCCCCGGGACATACACCTCGTCCCAGTCCCGTACCCGTCGCGCCACGGGCCGACGGGGCCACTCCTCGCGTGGTGTGGTCAGGAAACCCTTGGGATCGGCCATGGCCGTCTCCCTCACGTATCGCGTGCGGGTACGGCGCGGCCGTACACCGGTGGATTCTGATCGGCGCCAGGCCGTACGCCTTCGGGCGGCGCTCTCTTCCCGCCACGATACGACGCGTCCGCCGCGCCTGCCTCAGGCGAGAGCCAGCAGATAGGACAGCGCCGCAGCGGTCGAGGCGAGGGTCCGCACGTGGTTCCACGCCGTCCACCGGCTCACATACGTCCGCCAGTACGTGGCGGCCTCCGCGGTCCCGGCGTCCAGTCTCGCGAGCGCGTCGTTGCGCGGCACGTTCGCCACCATCGTCACCCCGAACGAGCCGAACAGATACAGCGCGCTGCCCACCAGCAACGCCACCGTCCCCTCGTCCGGCCACAGCACGAACGTGACGACGGCCAGCACCGCGCACAGCACCGCCGTGCCGACGAACACCAGCATGAACGCCGGGGTCACGGCACTCACATTGATCGCCTGCATCGCCGCGACCCCCTGCGCGGGCGGCAACGACGCCAGCCCCTTCATCACGAACGTCGAGAACCCGCAGAAGACCCCCGCCACGATCGCGGTCCCGAGCAATCCCAGTACCACCAACACGAAGTACGGCCCATCGATCATGTCCGCTCCCACCTGATTTCCCCCGATTCCTCAAGACCCTGCCCACCTCCGACCACCACCACAAGTACGCCTCCACCGCGAGCCCCTCACGCCCCCGTCCGCCACTCCCGCAGCCTCGCCTCCACCACCCCCGCGATCCGGCGCCGTGCCTCGTAACGGACCACACCGCTCATCAGAAGCTGGTCGTACGGCGTGTCCACGTGCCGTATCGAAGCGATGACCGCCGAGGTCACCGCCGTCTCCGTCAGCGCGCGGCCCGCCGCGCTGCGACCCACTCGCCCGCTGCCGCGCACCGAGGCGTGCGCGGCTATCTCGTGCGCCCGCCGGACGGGGCACGCCGGGAACAGACGCCGTATCTCGTCGGCGAACGCGTCCGTGAACCGCACGTCCTGCGCCGCCCGCCGCCGCGCGTCCCGTGCCCGGCGGCGTCGGCGCGCCTCCGCGTCCGCGAGGCATCGCTCCTCGGCCCGGGCGAGGCCCGCCTCCTCGACCAGAACGCCCTGCCGCTCGTACCGGCTCCTGCGCCGGTTGAACCGCACGACCACCGCCGACAGAGCGCTCTCCTCCCTGGCCCTGCGGGTGAGCGCGGTGTCGCCGCGAGGCAGGAACACCAGATGCCCGAGGTCCACGCAGTCGAGGCAGCGCGGCGCACCCTCCTCCAGCACCAACATCGCCACCGGCCCGCTCCGGCACTCGGCGCAGTGCTTCTTCCTGAGCGGCTGTACGACGACGAGTCCGGTACGGGGCGGGGGAGCGGCGAGCGTTGCCATACGCGGTTCATGCCCCCCGGTGGCCGCGAGGTCACGCGGTTGTCACACCTGCCCTTCCACCGGCTCCGGCGCGGTTCGCCGCGCGCGGCATCATGGGCCGTGTGCGATTCGAAGCGATCACCTGGGAACGTCTCGGCGACCTCCTCGCCGACCGCCTCCTCGACCTGAAGCCGGACGACGACAGCCCCTGGCCCCGTATCGCCTTCGACGGCGCCCCGGCCGCCCGCCCCGGCGACCTCGCCGCCCGCGTCAGCGAGGCCCTGCGCATACGCGGCCGGTCCTCCCTCACCGTGGGCACCGAGGGCTTCCTCCGCCCGGCGTCGCTCCGGTTCGAGTACGGCCACCAGGACGTGGAGGCGTACTACAAAGGCTGGTGCGACACCGCCGCCCTGTGGCGCGAGGTCTTCGGCCCGCTCGAACCCGGCGGCACCGGCCGCGTCCTCCCCGACCTCTGGGACCCCGCCACCGACCGCGCGACCCGCAGCCCCTACGTCCGACTCCAGCCCGGCACCCTTGTGTTGATGCACGGCCCCCTCCTCCTGAAGAACTGGTTCCCTTTCGATCTGACCGTCCACGTCCTCCTCTCCCCGGGCGCCCTGCGCCGCCGCACCCCGGAGAACGAGCACTGGACCCTCCCCGCCTTCGAGCGCTACGCCACCGAGACCGACCCGGCCACCACCGCCGACGTCCTGGTCCGCGCCGACGACCCCCGCCACCCGGCATGGGGGGGCCTCGGGACCTTGTGACGGGGCTCGCATCTCGGGGTGCGTATCCCTTCCGGCGCCGCGAGAATGAAGGGCGCCGGGACTTGCGGTGCGTCCTGCGCCGCGCCGGCCGTCCGGCACCGGGAGGTACTACATGACCACCGCCGGAGACATCATGCACCGCGGCGCCCAGTGGATTCCCGCTCACGAGACCCTGGACCGGGCCGCGCAGCTGATGCGCCAACTGAACGTCGGAGCGCTCCCCATCAGCGACGAGAACGAACGGCTCTGCGGCATCCTCACCGACCGCGACATCGTCGTCGGCTGTGTCGCCCAGGGCCACGACCCGTCCCGGGTCACGGCGGGCGACCTCGCCAAGGGCACCCCCCGCTGGATCGACGCGAACGCCGACATCAGCGAGGTGCTCCAGGAGATGAAGGGGCACCAGATCCGCCGGCTTCCCGTGATCGAGAACAAGCGTCTCGTCGGCATGATCAGCGAGTCCGACCTCGCCCGGCACCTGCCCGAGGACCAGATCGCCGACTGGGCCGAGAGCGTCTACGCCAAGAGCTCCGGCCGCTGACCCCGCCGAACCTCCGCCTCCCGCCGTCCTGGAGTCATAGCCAGCCGTTGCGCTTGAAGCCTCGGTAGAGGACGGCGCAGGCGGTGGCTATGACCCCCAGGACCAGGGGGTAGCCCAACTTCCAGTGCAGCTCGGGCATGTGCTCGAAGTTCATGCCGTAGACCCCGCACACCATGGTCGGTACGGCGATGAGCGCCGCCCATGCCGTGATCCTCCGCATGTCCTCGTTCTGCGCGACGCTGACCTGGGCGAGATGCGCCTGCAGGATGGAGTTGAGCAGTTCGTCGAACGCGGCTATCTGTTCCGTGGCCCGCAGCAAGTGGTCGGAGACGTCCCGGAAGTAGGCCTGTATCTCCGGTTCGACCACGCGGATCGGGCGTGTGGTGAGCTCCAGGAGCGGGCGGGCGAGCGGGGCCACCGCCCGCTTCAGTTCGAGCAGTTCACGCTTGAGCTGGTAGATGCGGCCCGGGTCGACGCGTGCGCCGTTCGCCGCGAACACATCGGTCTCCACCTGGTCGATGTCCGCCTGCACCGAGTCCGTGACCGACAGATAGTCGTCCACCACGTGGTCGGCGATCGCGTGCAGCACCGCCGCCGGACCCTTGGCGAGTTGCTCGGGGTTGGCCTCCAACTCCTCGCGCAGCGGGCCGAGTGAGCCATGCCGTCCGTGCCGGACGGTGATCACGAAGTGGGGGCCGACGAACACCATGATCTCGCCGGTGTTCACCACCTCGCTGGTCGCCGTCAGCTCCGCGTGCTCGACGTAGCAGACCGTCTTGAACACCGCGAACAGCGTGTCGTCGTACCGCTCCAGCTTCGGCCGCTGATGGGCCTCGACCGCGTCCTCCACCGCCAGCGGGTGCAGATCGAAGAGCTCGGCGATGCCGGCGAACTCCCGCTCCGTCGGCTCGTGCAGCCCGAGCCAGACGAAGCCGTGGTCGGTCCTGCGGACCTGCTTCACCGCCTCGATGACATCGCGGCCGCCGGGGGAGCGAACGCCCTTGTGATACGTCACGCAGTTCACCACCGACGTCCCCAGCGGGGAGCGGGCCGGATGGCTCAGGTCGACGCGGGCGTGACGCCGAGCCAGCCGTGCCGCCTTGCGGAGCCCGCCGACCTTGTCGAGGCCGGTGACCTTCCGCAGATTCCCTGCCATGGACATCTGGATCTCCTTGCGTGACTCTCCTCGCACCGCATTCCGTGCCTGTCGCGCCAGTTTGCCAGGACCGGATGAGCGGCGGGTAAGCCTGTGGGAACGGAGTCTTCCGCTTCGTTTCCGGTGTCCGGGCCGTCACTGGGCCGCCACCGGAGCGGACCTGGCGCCCTGCGGGAGCGTCGCTGTAAGTGAGAAGTCGGGTAAATGGGATTATCGCGGCATGATGCGAACCGACGGACATCTCCTCGACCACCGGCAGGCCGAGACGGGGCAGCGCTCCGAGGCCTTCGCCGCACTCTTCGACCGCACGACGTTCCGGCACATGGAGGGCTTCGGTCTGGGCTCCGGCTGGCGCTGCTGGGAAGTCGGAGCCGGAGGCGCCTCCGTCGTCTCCTGGCTGGCCAAGAAGGTCGGACCGACCGGCAAGGTCATCGCGACCGACACCGACCTCTCATGGGCCGTCCCCTCGGTCGTCCGTCCACCGGTCGAGGCGCTCATCCACCGCGTGGACGTCGACCAGCCGCCGGGGGAGGGCTTCGACCTGGTGCACGCCCGGCTCTCCCTGGTCCATGTACGGGACCAGGAGCGTGCGCTGTGGTCGATGATCAAGGCCCTGCGCCCCGGCGGACGCCTCCTCATCGAGGACGCCGACATCGCCCTCCAGCCCCTGGCCTGCCTTGAGGAAGGCGGCCCCGAGCACCAACTCGCCAACCGCCTCCGCCAGGCCGTCCGCGCCCTGCTCGTCGAACACGGCGTCGACACGGCGCACGGCCGCCGCCTCCCGCGGCTGCTTCGCGCGGTCGGCCTGCGCGGCGTGGAGGCCGACGCCTACTTCCCCGTCGCCGCACCCGCCTGCGCCGCCCTGGAGACCTCGACGATCCAGCAGCTCCGCGCCCATCTCGTCGCCGCCGGCCTCGTCACCGACGAGGAGATCGACCGCCATCTGGCCAACGTCGCCTCCGGCACGATGGACATCGCCACGGCACCGCTGATCTCGGCCTGGGGGCGCAGGACATGACGGACGGCATAACGGCGGACAGAGGAGGAGGCAGGGGCCCGCAGCTGCCGTCACCGCTCAACGACCCGTGGCCGTCGTCGCCACTCAACAACCGCTGACAGCCGAGGTCATGGGCCCCTGCCCGACGTCACCCCTCGCCGGGCCGACCGGCTCACCCGGCCCGGTCATCCCGCCGATCACAGCAGATTCACCGGCCTCCGCCGACCATCGCCGGTCGCCGGCGCCCCTTGCGCTAGCGCTTCCTGCCGGGTCGGCCCACTCGCTCGTTACCGGTAGCACCGCCGTCTCCGGGCATTCGGCCCACCGATCTCCAACGCCTCCCGCCCAACCTCTATGAGCGGTCGCGCACCGATCTCCAACGCCTCCTGCCCAACCTCCATACGCGGTCGGCCCACCAGACTCTGCCGGTGACCGGCGCCGCCGTCCGTCCTCCCGCTCAGCCGACCGTCCCTTCCCCGGACATCACCGGTGGCCTCCCGCCCACCTTCTCCACCGCCAGAGCCCCCGCCCCGCACCCCTCGGCCGCCGCCTCGTCGGCATCCGCCCCCGCGAGCAACGCGGCGAGGAACGCTCCGGTGAAGGCGTCTCCCGCGCCGGTTGTGTCGCGGGGCGTGGCGGGGGCCGCCGGTACCCGAGTGCGTACGCCGCCCCCGTATGCGATCAGTGCGCCCTCGGCCCCCTGTTTGAGCACCACCAGGGGGACATGGTGGCTGAGCTTGGCCGCGGCGTCGGCCGGATCGGGCAGTCCGGTCAGCAGACATGCCTCGTCCCTGCTCGGCAGCAACACGTCGACCCCCTCGGCGAGTTCGAGGAAGCGGTCCACGCCCAGCCTCGTCAGGAAGCCCGCCGACGCCGGGTCCACGCTCACCGGCACCCCACGCGCGCGTGCCGACTCCATGGCGACCCCGACCAGCGCCCGGCTCGGCTCGGAGAAGAACAGATAGCCCGACAGATGCAGCCGTGCGACACCGTCGAGCAGGGACGGCGACCAGTCGTCCGGGTCCAGCCGCAGTACGGCACCGCTGTCCGTCAGGAACGTACGTTCGGCCGCGTCGCTCGTGTCCACGAGACAGATGACCGTCCCGGTCGCCGCCTCCGGATCGACCACCAGGCGGGGCCGTACCCCCGAGGCCCGCAGCCGGCCTTCGTGCCACGCCGCCGCGTCCGCGCCCACCCGCCCGAGCAAGCGCACATCGGGGCAACCCCAATACGCCGCCCAGCACGCCACATTGGCGCCCGCGCCGCCCGGCAGCGTGCGAATCGCGGAGGCCGTGTCGGTACCGGGCGCGAGCGGTCCCTGATGCAGGGCGACGACATCCGTGACGACGTCCCCGACGACGAGCAGCCCTCCGCCCGCCGCCTGGCGTGCCCCGCCCGCCTGCCCACCGGCCTCGCCCACGTCGATGCCGGCCCTGTCCGCCCCGGAGCCGGTCCCGCCCATCCCGGTGCCGGACTCACCCACCTCGGTACCGGCACCCACCTTGCCGTCGACCCCGCTCACGCCCCGTCGCGCCACCTCACGCCCCGGACCAGGCCGCCGCGATCCGGGAAGCGAGCCGTACGTTGCCCCGTACCGCCGCCAGATTGGCGCTCAGGGAGGCGCCCTCGGTGTGCCGTACCAGGTAGCTCAGCAGGAACGGGGTGACCGCCTGCCCCGACACCCCTTCCGCCTCGCACGCCTGCAACGCCTTGGCGAGCACGCGCGCGTGGAGCTCGGGATCGAGCTGCTCGTCCCCGGGCACGGGGTTGGCGACGATCAGCGCCGACTCCGGGCCGCCGACCGCGTCCTGGGCGCGCATGACCTCCGCGACCTCCCCCGGCGACCTGAGCGTCCACTCCACCGGGTGGCCCGAGTCGGACAGATAGAAGCCCGGGAAGCGCTCGGTGTCGTAACCCGCGACGGCGACGCCCAGCGTCTCCAGGCGCTGCAGGGTCGCCGGGACGTCCAGGATCGACTTCACGCCCGCGCACACCACCGTGATCCGGGTGCGCGCCAGCAGCCCCAGGTCGGCGGACTCGTCCTGCGTCACCGTCCACTCCCGGTGCACACCGCCGAGCCCGCCCGTCGCGAACACCCGTACGCCCGCCAGACTCGCCAGCAGGGCCGTCGCCGAGACGGTGGTCGCGCCGCTCACCCCGGAGGCCACCGCGAGCGGCAGGTCCCGGTGGCCCAGCTTGCGGATGCCGTCCTCGTTCGCGACCCGCTCCAACTGCTGCTTGTCGAGGCCGATGTGGGGCTGTCCGTCGAGCACGGCGATCGTCGCCGGTACGGCACCCTCCTGCCGTACGACGTCCTCCAGCTCCAGCGCCACCTGCAGATTGCGCGGGCGGGGCAGCCCGTGAGCGATGATCGTGGACTCCAGCGCCACCACGGGTCGACGCGCGTCAACCGCGTCCCCCACCTCTTCCGACACCACCAGCACGCGCTTGCCTCCTGTCTGTCGTTCTTCCCTCATCTCTGGCGGACGTCGCGCCCGGCCAAACCCTTGCGCGCTGTGTCCCAGGACACCAGCCTGGAGTGCATGACGGACAACACGGCACGCCTCGACCACGTCGTCCTCTGGGTCCGGGAGCCGATCGCCGCGGCCGACTTCTACGAGAAGACCCTCGGCATGGAGCCCCTGAGAATCACCGAGTACTCCGCGGGACAGGTGTCCTTCCCCTCCGTACGCCTCAACGACGAGACCATCCTCGACCTCATGCCGCTCACCATGGCCGAGCACATGAAGATGCTGCCGGGAGCCGCCGACAGCGCGGGCCATCCGGTCAACCATGTCTGCGTCGCCCTGCCCTCCGAGGCATTCGACGAACTGAGGGCCCGCCTGGAGGAGCGGGCGGTGCCCGTCTCGGACATCTCCCACGACTCCTTCGGCGCCCGTGGCCCGGCCCGGCGCAGCTTCTACTTCCGTGATCCCGACGGCAACGTGTTCGAGGCACGCCACTACGACTAGCGCGAGGCCGAATGTTTTCGGACACCCTGCGCGTCACGGAACGGCCGCGCGACGTCCATGCGCCGGGACGGCGATCGTTCCCACGCCCCACGCACAGAACGCCCACATACCACTCAGAACAACGGCTCCGGAAGCACTCCTTCCAGTGCCAGCAGTTTCCGCTTGGTCTCCAAGCCGCCGCCGAACCCCCCGATGCCGCCATCGCTCTCGACGACCCGATGGCACGGCACCACCACCGGCAGCGGATTGGACCCCATCGCGATGCCGACCGCCTGGGCCGCGCCCGGCTGCCCGACCCGGCGGGCCAGGTCCCCGTAGCCCACGACCGAGCCGTACGGGACGCCGGAGGCCAGCTCGCGCAGCACCCGGCGGTTGAACCCGGAGATCAGCGACCAGTCCAGCGGCAGCTCGAAGTCCCGCCGCTCGCCCGCGAAATACGCCGCGACCTGATGTATCGCCTCGGCCAGGGCAGGCGCGCTCGGGGCCTCGACGGGTGTGGTGCCCAGGCGGGACGCGAGCCGGTCCAGCGCCTTGTCACGCACCTCGTCGGTGGCGTGGAACACGACGTTCACCAGGCCCTCGTTCGTGGCGGCCAGCAGCAGTGGACCGATGTCCGTGCCGACGACGGTCCACACGACCTGCTGCTCGTACTGCCCGTGGCTGTTCATGCGACCACCGTACGACCCGCCACTGACAACGCCCGCGCGGTCGGCCGAGGGCCTCAGCCCCGAGTGGCCTCCTCGATCACGTCCGGCTTGTTGGTGATGATGCCGTCCACGCCGTAGCCGGCCACCCGGCGGGCGTTGTCCGCGTCGTTGACGGTCCAGGTGAGGATCTCCAGCGGCTCTCCGTGGGGACCGTCGATCGTGTGGATGGCGGAGACATAGCTCTCGGAGATCGTCGTGTACGAGGAGTTGATCTGGTCGGCGAACGTCGCGTACTCCGGCAGGTCGGCGATGTTCGGGGTGCCCAGGAAGCCGGTCTTCACCCCGGGCCGCAGTTCGTGCACCCGCCGTACGGTGTCCGCGCTGAAGCTCTGGACGACCAGCCGGTTCGCCAGATGGTCCGGGGTGAGCCAGCCCTCGTTGGAGAGCACCTTCAGGGTCTCCTGTTCGATGCCCGGGTAGAGCTGGGGATTCTTGATCTCCAGGACGAGCTTTTGGTGATTGCGTGAAACCCGCCTCATGTACTGCTCCAGCGTCGGCACGCGCGCGCCCGCGTAGGCGTCGCCGAACCAACTGCCCGCGTCCAGCCGGGCGATCTCCGCGGCGGTGAAGTCCGCGACGTTCCAGGGAGCGCGCTCCGGGTACAGCTCCTCGACATCGGTCGTCCGCGCGAGCGTCGCGTCATGGAGGACGACGAGGCGGCCGTCCTTGGTGCGCTGGACATCGTTCTCGACCCAGGCGAAGCCCATCTCGGCCGCCTTGTCGACGGCGGCCAGGGTGTTCTCGGGCGCGTAGGCCGAGGCTCCTCGATGTGCGACGACCAGTGGACTGGTGGCCGCCTCGGCGGCGGAGGCGGGGACCATCAGAGCGGCGGCCCCCATGAACGCGGTGGTCGTCGCGGCAACTGCGCGCATCTGCATGCGTACTCCTCGCGTCGAGCGATCACGGTCGGTTCAAGCGTGACAGCAGAGGGTCAACGGCAGGAGGGTGCAGGATGGCCATGAATTGAATGGAGTTGCCCAAGTCCGCTCACGGGCACCGCACAAGTGGGGCAAGGGCGTGTTTCTTTGCCGGAAAATCGTTCGACCATTCCGGTGGGGGTCATACTCTCTGCGACAACCCTGACCGTTGTGGCGGTCCCGGGGGTGGGGGCAGTACAGGGAATCCAGGGACGCGACAGGGCGGGAAAGGCAGCCGCGCATGCAGGGCACGGTCGACGGCTTCAGCTACGGACTCGTCACACCGGTGGTGGCCTATCTCATGGCCTGCCTCGGGGGCGCACTGGGCCTGCGCTGCACCACGAGATCCATGCTGGCCGAAGGCCGCTGGCGCCTCGGCTGGCTCGCTCTCGGCTCGGCGGCCATCGGCTCCGGCATATGGACGATGCACTTCGTCGCGATGATGGGCTTCAAGGTCGTACAGACCCCCGTCAACTACGACGGGCTGACCACGTTCGCGAGCCTCGCCCTCGCGATCGTCATGGTCGGCGTCGGGATCTTCATGGTCGGCTCCAGGGGAGCCACCGGGGCCGCCCTCTTCACCGGTGGCACCATCACCGGCCTCGGCATCGCCTCCATGCACTACCTGGGCATGGCGGGGATGCGCCTCAACGGCAAGCTGGAGTACAACACCCTGACCGTGGCCGCCTCGGTCGTCATCGCCGTGGTGGCCGCCATCGCCGCCCTGTGGGCCGCGGGGCAGGTCAGGGGTTTCCTGTGGAGCGTGGGCGCCAGCCTCGTCATGGGCGTCGCCGTCAGCGGTATGCACTACACGGGCATGGCCGCCCTCAGCGTCCATCTGCACAGCCCCCAGGCCGTCACCCCGGCCGGTGACTCCTCCTCGGCCGTGCTGCTCGCCCCGCTGATCATCGGCCCCCTGGTCTTTCTGCTCCTCGCCGGCGTGGTCGTCATGTTCGACCCCTTCATGATCATGGGCAGGTTCCGCGGCAACCCCGGCGAGCGCCGCCCCGGCGTCCCGGCCCAGGCCACCGCGCGCACCGGCCGCCGCCCGCTGTCCGGGGCCGCTCGCGAACAGGGCGAGCCGCGCTCCCGCACCCCGCAGAACCGCTGATCGCAGCCCGTTGTCAGTGGGGGGTCGTACGGTGGTTGCATGCGGCCCGTTTCCAAGATCGAACGCACGGTGGCGCCCTTCGAGGTCGTCAGCCCCTACCAGCCGAACGGCGACCAGCCCACGGCCATCGCCGACCTCGCCCGGCGCGTCGAAGCAGGTGAGAAGGACGTCGTCCTGCTCGGCGCGACCGGCACCGGCAAGTCCGCCACCACCGCGTGGATGATCGAGAAGCTCCAGCGCCCCACCCTGGTGATGGCGCCGAACAAGACGCTGGCCGCCCAGCTGGCCAACGAGTTCCGCGAGCTCCTGCCGAACAACGCCGTCGAATACTTCGTCTCGTACTACGACTACTACCAACCCGAGGCCTACGTCCCCCAGTCGGACACCTACATCGAGAAGGACTCCTCGATCAACGAGGAGGTCGAGCGCCTGCGCCACTCCGCGACGAACTCGCTGCTCACCCGCCGCGACGTCGTCGTGGTCGCCTCGGTCTCCTGCATCTACGGCCTCGGCACACCCCAGGAGTACGTGGACCGGATGGTCCCACTCAGGGTCGGCGAGGAGCACGACCGGGACGAGCTGCTGCGCCGCTTCGTGGACATCCAGTACACGCGCAACGACCTGGCGTTCACCCGCGGCACCTTCCGCGTCCGGGGCGACACCATCGAGATCTTCCCGGTCTACGAGGAACTCGCGGTCCGCATCGAGATGTTCGGCGACGAGATCGAGGCCCTCTCCACCCTCCACCCGCTCACCGGCGAGATCATCAGCGACGACCAACAGCTGTACGTCTTCCCGGCCTCGCACTACGTCGCCGGCCCCGAGCGCATGGAGCGCGCGGTCAACGACATCGAGAAGGAACTGGGCGAGCGCCTGTCGGAGCTGGAGAAGCAGGGCAAGCTCCTGGAGGCCCAGCGGCTGCGCATGCGCACCACGTACGACATCGAGATGCTCCGCCAGATCGGCTCCTGCTCCGGCGTGGAGAACTACTCGATGCACTTCGACGGCCGCGAGCCCGGCTCCCCGCCGAACACACTTCTGGACTACTTCCCGGAGGACTTCCTCCTCGTCATCGACGAGTCCCATGTCACCGTGCCCCAGATCGGCGCCATGTACGAGGGCGACGCCTCCCGCAAGCGCACCCTCGTCGACCACGGCTTCCGGCTGCCGTCCGCGCTGGACAACCGCCCGCTGAAGTGGGAGGAGTTCCAGGAGCGCATCGGGCAGACGGTCTATCTCTCCGCGACGCCCGGGCAGTACGAGATGTCCCGCTCCGACGGCCAGGTCGAGCAGATCATCCGCCCCACCGGCCTGGTCGACCCCGAGGTCGTCGTCAAGCCGACCGAGGGGCAGATCGACGACCTGGTGCACGAGATCCGCAAGCGCACCGAGAAGGACGAGCGCGTCCTCGTCACCACGCTCACCAAGAAGATGGCCGAGGACCTCACCGACTACTTCTTGGAACTCGGCATCCAGGTCCGCTACCTCCACAGCGACGTCGACACCCTGCGCCGCGTCGAGCTGCTGCGCGAGCTGCGCTCCGGCGAGTACGACGTCCTGGTCGGCATCAACCTCCTCCGTGAGGGCCTCGACCTCCCCGAGGTCTCCCTGGTGGCGATCCTCGATGCCGACAAGGAGGGTTTCCTGCGCTCCGGCACCTCACTGATCCAGACCATCGGCCGCGCTGCGCGCAATGTCTCCGGCCAGGTCCATATGTACGCCGACAAGATCACCCCGGCGATGGAGAAGGCCATCGACGAGACCAACCGCCGCCGGGAGAAGCAGATCGCCTACAACAAGGCCAACGGCATCGATCCCCAGCCGCTGCGCAAGAAGATCAACGACATCGTCGCGCAGATCGCCCGCGAGGACATCGACACCGAGCAGCTGCTCGGCACGGGCTACCGCAAGGGCAAGGACGGCAAGGGCGCCAAGGCTCCCGTGCCCTCCCTCGGCGCCAAGGCGGCCAAGCCCGCCAAGGGCAAGGCCAAGGAGACGGTCCCCACCGACCGGCCCGCGGCCGATCTCGCCGAGCAGATCGAGGAGATGACGGCACGGATGCGCGCCGCGGCAGCGGATCTGCAGTTCGAGATCGCCGCCAGGCTGCGCGACGAGGTGTCCGAGATGAAGAAGGAACTGCGGCAGATGAAGGAGGCGGGCCTGGCCTGAGGGCCCGTAAGGGCGCCGGGGGACAGGACCGCCACCGGCGCGGGCGCACTGTGTTGCAAGACCGACACAAAGTGCGACACGGGCTGCGGCATTGTCAGTGCCGCTGCGTAAGGTGCTGCACATCCGCGGACTCCGCGGGAACAGGGGACGTTCGAGAGGGGAATCAGCGCGTGACCGTCAACATGACCAAGGGTCAGGCCATCAGTCTGCAGAAGAACGACGGGGGCAGTCTGACCGCGGTGCGCATGGGTCTCGGCTGGCAGGCTGCCCCCCGGCGTGGCCTGTTCGGGTCCCGTACCCGTGAGATCGACCTCGACGCCTCGGCCGTCCTCTTCGCGGACAAGCAGCCGGTCGACGTCGTCTTCTTCCGCCACCTGGTGAGCGACGACGGCTCCGTCCGTCACACCGGTGACAACCTGGTCGGCGGCGTCGGCCAGGGCGGGGACGACGAGGCGATCCTCGTCGACCTGGCCCGTGTCCCGGTACACATCGACCAGATCGTCTTCACCGTCAACTCCTTCACGGGCCAGACCTTCCAGGAGGTGCAGAACGCGTTCTGCCGTCTGGTCGACGAGACCAACGGCCAGGAGCTGGCCCGCTACACCCTGGCGGGCGGCGGCCAGTACACGGCCCAGATCATGGCGAAGGTGCACCGCGCGGGCGCCGGTTGGCAGATGACGGCCCTCGGCTCTCCCGCCAACGGCCGCACCTTCCAGGACCTGATGCCGGCCATCGTGCCGGTCCTGTAGACAGCCGACGCACCAGACTTCGAACAACACAGGGGGAGCGAGTCGATGACGGCCGAGCTGGTCCGGGGGCAGAACCATCCGCTGCCCGAGGCCCGACTGGAGATCCGGGTCTCGGCCGGTACGCCGATAGTGGCCGGAGCCACCCTCGGCGACGAGCACGGCCGGGTGCACGGAGTGGAGTGGGTGGCCCACCCGGGGGCGCCCACCCTGCCGGGCCTGGAGGTGTCCAGGCAGGCCGCGGCCGACCACCGTCTCGCCGTGGACCTGGACGCCCTCGCACTGTCGGTGCACCGGGTGAGCGTGCTGCTCGCGCTGCCTCCGGGGACGGGCGGCCCCGTACGGTTCGGCGCCGTCGCCGCCCCCTTCGTCGCGGTCACCGGCCTCGACGGCACCGAAGTCGCCAGCTACACCCTGACCGGACTCGACACCGAGTCGGCCGTCATCGCCCTGGAGCTGTACCGCAGGCAGGGCGCCTGGAAGGTGCGCGCGATCGGCCAGGGGTACGCGGGCGGCCTCGCGGAGCTGCTGGCCGACCAGGGCCTGGCCGAGGCCCAGCGGCTCTCGGGCAGCATCCACGAGGCGGTGGCCCAGGGCCTCGCCCGCTCGGTCGCCGCACCCCCGCCCCGTCTGCCCGACACCGAGCGCCCCCGGCAGACCGCAGCCCCCGCGCCGGGCCCGGACCAGACGCACGGCGGTACGACACCGCAGGGCGCCACCGGGAGCACGGCGCCCTCACAGGGCCCCCAGCAGCCGACCTCGCCGTACGGCGCCACACCCCCGTACGGCTCGACGGGCAGCCCGGACGCCACCCAGCCCACGGCGCCCGCAGCCGGCGGCCCCGTCAACTACAGCCACCCCCGGCGGCAGAACACCGCGCCGCCCCCGCCTCCGCCGACCGCGCCCCCGGCCCAGCCCGGACAGCCCGCGCAGCCCGTCGCCGGTGACGCGACCGGCTGGTCCATGGAGGAGCGGCTCTACAACCAGGTGTGGGGCATGTTCGAGGACCTGGCCCGCGCCACGGCCGCGTACCGCAGCGCCGTCGACTTCGCCGAGTCCCGTATGGAGCAGGAGCTGGACAAGGTCCTCTCCGACCCTCGTAGCCGTATCGGAGGGCAGGGCGACGCCGCGCGTGAGGCCGCCCGGGCCAAGCAGGCCCACCTCGTCGACCAGGCCCGAGAGGCCCTCGACCGGGATCTCGCCCAGCTCCGTGCCGAGGTCGACGTCGTCGAGCCCGCGCTGCCGGTGGCGTACGCGAGCTGGGACAACCCGGTGTGGCACGGGTACCGGGTGCCGATGGAGATCCCCATGGCCCTGCGCCTGGGCGACCTGCATCTGCCGGAGAGTGCGGACCTGCGCATTCCGATGCTGGTCCGGCTGCCGCTGGAGCGTGGCCTGTGGATCGACAGCGGACGCTCCGGCTCCCGGGACCCACTCGCCGACTCCGATCAACTGCGCCGCCTCGCGCTGGACACGGCGGTGGCGCTGGCCGCGCGGCTCCTCGCGGTCCACCCGCCCGGTGAGTTCGCGGTCCATGTCATCGATCCGGCCGGGGCGGGAGTCTCCGCGCTGGCGCCGCTGGTGCGGTCCGGGGTTCTCGCCGGACCGCCGGCCGCCGGCGCCGCAGGCGTCGCGGACGTCCTCGGGCGGCTCACCCAGCGGGTCGACCTGGTGCAGATGGCGGTGCGCGGTGGTGCGGCCGACTCCTTGCCGCCGGGCTTCGACACCTCCGAGCAACTGCTGATCGTCCATGACTTCCCGCACGGTTTCGACGACCGGGCCGTCACCCAGCTCCGCTATCTCGCGGACGAGGGCCCGGCCGTGGGCGTCCATCTGATGATGGTGGCGGATCGCGAGGAGGCCTCCGCCTACGGGCCGTTGCTCGACCCGCTGTGGCGTTCGCTACTGCGACTGACGCCCACGCCCGACGACCACCTGGCCGACCCGTGGGTCGGGCACGCGTGGACCTACGAGCCCTCGCGCATCCCATCCGGCAGCCAGGTTCTGCAGAACGTCCTCGACCAGGTCGCGGACGCCCGCCGTTCCTGGAACAGGTGAGGGACCGAGCCTGCATCAAGAGCTGGCAAAGCCCCTTGACCTGCTGTTTTGATCCTTTCTTTGCCTGCCCCTTTACCTATTCTTGGTGAATGGGTATGCTCGTATGAGCGGAGGGGAGTACTCCCTGTTTGCTGCGGCGTACCCGTCAATACGGATCAATCCAGATCCCGGGGCGTCGGCCCGGCGGCACCAGGTGCGATGGAAAGCGCCTCGGAGGACCGGGTGGAAGAGACCTCCGGTAGCGATGACGCTGAAATTTGCCGTTACGTACTGCCGGAGGCGCAGTGGATGTTTCCGCGACCCTGTGGGTCCTGACTGTTGTGGGCCTTGCCGCCCTCATCGCGGTCGATTTCTTCATCGGCCGCAAGCCGCATGACGTGTCCATCAAGGAAGCCGGAATCTGGACGGTCGTCTGGATCGTCCTGGCCGCCCTCTTCGGACTCGGGCTGCTCGTCTTCGCCGGTGGCCAGCCGGCCGGAGAGTTCTTCGCGGGCTTCATCACCGAGAAGTCCCTGAGCGTCGACAACCTCTTCGTCTTCGTCCTGATCATGGCGAAGTTCTCGGTGCCGTCGCAGTACCAGCAGCGGGTCCTGCTCGTCGGTGTGCTGATCGCCCTGGTGCTCCGCGCGATATTCATCGCCGCGGGCGCGGCGATCATCTCCAGCTTCGCCTGGGTCTTCTACATCTTCGGCGCGTTCCTGATCTACACCGCCTGGAAGCTGATCCAGGAGGCCAGGGCCGACGAGCAGGAGGAGGAGTGGGAGGAGAACAAGCTCCTCAAGGCCGCCGAGAAGCGCTTCGGTGTCGCCGACAGCTACCACGGCACCAAGCTGTGGATCGAGCGGAACGGCAAGCGCGTGATGACGCCGATGCTGGTCGTCATGCTCGCGATCGGCACCACCGACGTGCTCTTCGCCCTGGACTCGATCCCGGCGATCTTCGGTCTGACCCAGGACCCGTACATCGTGTTCACGGCCAACGCGTTCGCGCTGATGGGCCTGCGGCAGTTGTACTTCCTCATCGGCGGTCTGCTGAAGAAGCTGGTCCACCTCTCCTACGGTCTGTCCGTCATCCTCGGCTTCATCGGTGTGAAGCTGGTACTGCACGCGCTGCACGAGTCCGGCGTCCACGTCCCCGAGATCTCCATCCCGGTCTCGCTCGGCGTGATCTGCTCGGTCCTGATCGTCACCACGATCACCAGCCTGATGGCCTCCAAGAAGCAGGCGCGGACCGAGGCCGAGCAGAAGGCCGCCGATGAGAAGGCCGGCGGCGACGAGCAGGCCGAGGGCGCCGAGAAGGACAGCGTCGGGGCCTGACAGCCGTAGGCGCCGCACCGTGAACGCATGATCGGGCCCCGCACGACGAACGACGCAGTACCACGGCGTCGACCGGAGTGCGGGGCCCTTTCACGTCTGAAAGGATCACCGCATGCCCGTTCGGCTCCGGTCGCTCGCCACGCGCTGGACAGCCGTCGTCCCGATCGCCGCGGTCGTCCTGCTGGTCCTCACCTGGGGGCGCGATCTGCCCGGGGCCCTCGTCGCCCTGGTGACGCTGGTGCTCGCGGGAGCCGTACTCGCGGCCGTACACCACGCCGAGGTCATCGCTCACCGGGTCGGCGAGCCGTTCGGTTCCCTCGTCCTCGCCATCGCCGTCACGATCATCGAGGTCGCGCTGATCGTCACGCTCATGGCCGACGGCGGCGACAAGAGCTCCACCCTCGCCCGCGACACCGTCTTCGCGGCCGTGATGATCACCTGCAACGGCATCGTCGGTGTCTGTCTGCTCGTCGCCTCGCTGCGGCACGGGCTCGCGGTCTTCAACCCGGAGGGCACGGGCGCCGCCCTCGCCACCGTCGCGACGCTGGCCACGCTCAGTCTGGTCCTGCCCACCTTCACCACCAGCAAGCCGGGCCCGGAGTTCTCCACCGGCCAGCTCACCTTCGCGGCGCTGGCCTCACTGGCCCTGTACGGGCTGTTCGTAGCGACCCAGACCGTGCGCCACCGGGACTACTTCCTGCCGATCACCCGCCACGGCGAGGTGATCACCGCCGATGATCACGCCGAGGCGCCCACCGGCCGTACCGCCGCGATCAGCCTCGTACTGCTCGGTCTCGCGCTCGTCGGAGTCGTCGGCCTCGCCAAGGGCGTCTCGCCGACCATCGAGTCCGGTGTCGAGGCGGCGGGGCTGCCGCATGCCGTGGTCGGTGTGATCATCGCGCTGCTCGTGCTGCTCCCCGAGACCATCGCCGCGCTGCGCGCCGCCCGCCGCGACCGCGTCCAGACCAGCCTCAACCTCGCCCTCGGCTCCGCGATGGCCAGCATCGGACTGACCATCCCGGCCGTGGCCCTGGCCTCGGTCTGGCTCTCTGGACCGCTCGTCCTCGGCCTGGGCGCCACGCACATGGTGCTGCTCGCCCTGACCGTCGTCGTGGCCTCCCTGACGGTCGTGCCCGGGCGTGCGACACCGCTCCAGGGTGGCGTCCACCTCGTGCTGTTCGCGGCGTATCTGGAGCTGGCGGTGAATCCGTAGGGGTACCCTCACCCCGTCGCGGCCTCCGCCGCCTCCCCCGAGGCGCTGGGCACCGGATGGGTCTCCGGCAGCAGGGCGAAGCAGGTGAGGCTCAGCAGCGCGATGCCCGTCAGATAGGCGCCCACGCCCCAGGGCACGCGTCCGCCCTGGGCCACGGCGGTGGCGACGATCGGGGTGAGGGCGCCGCCGAGCACACCGCCGAGGTTGTAGCCCACCGCGGCTCCCGTGCAGCGCACCCGGGGCTCGTACAGCTCCGGCAGATACGCGGCGATCACGGCGAACATCGTGACGAACGCCAGCATCGCCACCAGGAAACCGAAGAAGATCAGCAGGGGTTCGCCCGTCGCCAGCAGGGCGACCATGGGGAACATCCACAGCACGGTGACACCACAGCCGATCAGGCACATCGGGCGCCGCCCGTACCGGTCGCCGAGCACCGCGGCCACCGGGGTGAGGACGCCCTTCACCACGACGACGCCCATGATGCAGGTCAGCATGACGGTACGACTGATGCCGAGCCGCTCGGTGCCGTAGGCCAGGGACCAGGTCGTCACCGAGTAGAACACCGCGTATCCGATGGAGAGGGCGCCCGCCGTCAGCAGGACGAGCCGCCAGTGGCCGCGCACCACCTCGGCGAGCGGCACGCGCGCGTGGTCGTCGATGTCGAGGAACTGGGGGCTCTCCGTGATCGACGAGCGCAGCCACAGCCCGGCCACGGCCAGCACCCCCGCCGCCCAGAACGGCACCCGCCAGCCCCACGCGGTGAACTGGGCGTCCGTCAGGCCCGCCGACAGCGCCAGCATCACGCCGTTGGCCAGGAGGAACCCCACCGCCGGACCCACTTGGGGGAAGCTCGACCAGAGCCCGCGTCGATGGGCCGGCGCGTGCTCCGCCGTCAGCAGCACCGCCCCGCCCCACTCGCCGCCGAGCCCCAGCCCCTGCAGAAAGCGCAGGACGAGCAGGAGGAAGGGGGCGGCCACCCCGATCGAGTCGAACGTGGGGACGCAGCCCACGGCCACGGTCGCGCCGCCGGTCAGCAGCAGGGAGGCGACGAGGACCGGCCGCCGCCCGTGCCGGTCCCCGATGTGCCCGAACAGCACCGAGCCCAACGGTCTTGCCACGAAGCCGACCCCGAAGGTCGCGAAGGCCGCGAGGGTCCCCGCAAGCGGCGAGAACGTCGGGAAGAACAGCGGCCCCAGCACGAGGGCGGCGGCCGTCCCGTAGACGAAGAAGTCGTAGAACTCGATGGCTGTCCCGGCGAGCGAGGCGGCGGCGAGCCGCAGCATGGACGGCGGTTTCACGGCGCGTTTACTGTGCATAGCCGATCAACTACCCATAGTGACGGGCGGTTTACGGGGGCGTGCGGAGGCGCGTTCGACGTCAATGTGTCCCAGGAGGCGTCAACGGCCATCAGTGAGTCACTGTGATGCGCCGGGCGGGCCCATGACCGGCATGGTCATGCGGGGAGACCACGCTTCTCGCCCCGCGGGTCCACCGTGATAGACCGGGGCGAGCAGCGGTCCCGACGGGCCGCCCACCCCGACGGACCGGAGGAACCGTGACCCGCACCCTGGCCAACGCCCCGATCATGATCCTCAACGGCCCCAACCTGAATCTCCTGGGCCAGCGGCAGCCCGAGATCTACGGGTCCGACACCCTCGCCGACGTCGAGGCCATGTGCGCCAAGGCGGCGGCCGCGCACGGCGGCACGGTGGACTTCCGGCAGTCCAACCACGAGGGGGAACTGGTCGACTGGATTCACGAGGCGCGGCTCGACCACTGCGGGATCGTCATCAACCCCGGCGCCTACTCCCATACGTCGGTCGCGATTCTGGACGCGCTCAACACCTGCGACGGACTGCCCGTCCTGGAGGTCCACATCTCCAACATCCACAAGCGTGAGACCTTCCGTCACCACTCGTACGTCTCCCTGCGTGCCGACGGGGTCATCGCCGGGTGCGGGGTGCAGGGCTACGTCTTCGGTGTGGAGCGGGTCGCCGCCCTGGCGGGGGCGGGCAAGGCGGAGGCGTAGATACGGTTTTCGGGGCGACGGCGGGCGAGGCGTGTCCCAGCAGGCGGCGGTGTAAGTCCCGTCGTCCTGGTGCACGCCCCTTACAGGCGGCCCGCCTCCACGATCCGGCTCAGGAAGCGCCGGGTGCGCTCCTGTTGAGGGTCGCCGAAGATCTCCTCGGCGGTTCCACGCTCCAGCACCACCCCTCCGTCCAGAAAACAAACCTGGTCGGCGACGTCCCGCGCGAAGCCCATCTCGTGCGTGGCGAGCACCATGGTCATCCCGTCGCTCTTCAAGTCCCGCACGACGTTCAGGACCTCTCCCACCAGCTCGGGGTCGAGAGCGGCGGTGATCTCGTCGAGCAGCAGCAGCCGGGGTCGTACGGCCAACGCGCGGACGATGGCGACGCGTTGCTGCTGACCGCCGCTGAGCCGGTCCGGGTACTCGCCCGCCTTGGCGGCCAGCCCCAGCCGGTCGAGCAGCTCACGGGCCCGCCCCTCCGCCTCGGCGCGGCCCACCCCGTGCACCCGGCGCGGGGCCAGCGTGATGTTGTCCAGGACCGTCATGTGCGGGAAGAGGTTGTACGACTGGAAGACCACCCCGATACGGCGCCGTACCGCGTCCTGGTCGACGCGCGGATCGGTGATCTCCTCGCCGTCCAGCCAGATCGCCCCGTCGTCGATGTCCTCCAGGAGGTTGGCACAGCGCAGCAGCGTCGACTTGCCCGACCCGGAGGCTCCGATCAGCGCGGTCACGGTGTGCGGGGCGACCTCCAGGTCGACGTCCCGCAGGACGACCGAGCCGCCGAAGGTCTTACGGACGGACTCCATCCGCAACACCGGGGAGCCGGGGGCAGCGGCGGGCGTGGTGGAGCTGTCGCTCATGGCGTCCCTCCCTGGGCCCGCTGCCGGTCCATCCGGGCCGTGACCCAGTCGGTGAAGCGGGTCATCGGGATGGTCAGGGCGACGAAGACCAGTCCCGCGACGATGTGCGGCGTGTAGTTGAGGCTGCGGCCCACGATGATGTCGGCGGCGCGTACGGCGTCGATCGCGCCGCCGATCGAGACCAGACCGGTGTCCTTCTGCAGCGACACCAGGTCGTTGAGGAGCGGCGGCACCTGACGGCGTACCGCCTGGGGGAGGACGACGTGGCGCAGCGCCTGCCGGTTGGTCAGGCCCAGCGAGCGTGCCGCCGCCCGCTGCGAGGGGTGCACGGACTCGATGCCGGCCCGGAACACCTCGGCGACGTACGCCGAGTACGTGAGCGTCAGCGCGGTCCCGCCGAGCAGTACCGGATCGACGGTCACGCCCTGGAGGCGCAGCGCCGGGACGCCCAGGACGACGATCATCAGGTTGATGATCAGCGGCAGTCCGCGGAAGAAGTCGGTGTACGCGGCGGCCAGCGCCCGCAACGGGAAGAACACCGGGCCGCGCAGCGTGCGCGCGACCGCGATCAGCATGCCGAGGACGAGCACGGCGACGCCGCACACCAGCAGCAGCCGGACGTTCAGCCAGAGCCCTTCGAGGACCTTGGGCAGCGCCTCGCGCGCGTACTCGGCGCTGAAGAACGTCTCCTTGGTGCGCGGCCAGCCGGGCGCGTTGACGACGACCAGGTACAGGACGACGGCCGTGACCAGCGTTGACAGCGCGGCGATGCCGGTGGCGCGGCGGGCCCGGGCGCGCTTGTAGCGCTCCCGGTCGAGCCGTCGCCGGGAGGGCGCGTATCCGTCGTCCGCGCGGGGCATGCCCCCGCCGTCGTCGGCGCCCTCCGGGCCCGACCGCTGCTTCACGACGGTCACTTGAGCACCGGGGCGTCGACGGCGTCGGAGAGCCACTGCTGCTCGATCTTCGCCAGCGTGCCGTCCTCACGCAGGGCGTCGACAGCGGCGCTCACACAGGACGTCAGGGCGCTGCCCTTGTCGAGGACGAGACCGAACTGTTCCGGCGTACCGCCCTGGTTCTCGAACTGTCCGACGATCTCGGCGTCCGTGACCTCGGCGGCAGTGATGTAGAAGGCGGTCGGCAGATCGACGACAATGGCGTCGATCTGGCCGTTCTGGAGGGCGGACTTGGCCTGGTCGTTCTTCGCGTACGCGGCCGGCTCCTGGGAGGGCTTCACCACGTCCTCGATGTAGTTCAGGCTGGTGGTGCCGACCTGGGCGCCCAGATGCAGACCCTTGAGGTCCGCGATGCCAGTCGCCTTCGCGGCCTTGGAGTCCTTCAGGGCGATCACGGCCTGGCGCACGTCGTAGTAGCCCGAGGAGAAGTCGACGGCCTTCTTGCGCTCGTCGCTGATCGACACCTGGTTGATGTCGAAGTCGAACGTCTTCTCACCGGGCGCGAACGCCTTGTTGAAGGGCACGCTCTGCCAGACGACGTCCCCCTTGCCGTAGCCGAGCTGCTTCGCCACGGCGTACGCGACCGCCGACTCGAAGCCCTCGCCGTTCTTGGGGTCGTCGTCCTTGAACCACGGTTCGTACGCGGGGGAGTCGGTGGCTATGGTCAGCTTCCCGGCGGTCTCGGTGCCCAACTCGCCCTTGGCGCAGGACGCGCCGGACGTCGAGGCGGAGGCGGAGCCGGACGTGTCCTCCTCCGACTGCGGGGCACAGCCCACCGCGACGGTGGCGAACAGGGCGACGACGGCGGCGGACGCGGCACGGCGCGGCGAGCGTGGGGCGCGGAGGACAAGAGGCATGGCGTGAGATTGACAGCGCCACGTCCGGTTTGTCGAGGTCGCCCAGGCGATTGTCCGCATAGTGGGAACCGGT
The DNA here is from genome assembly GCF_053592555.1 of Streptomyces sp. NPDC002643. Classification (NCBI taxonomy): domain Bacteria; kingdom Bacillati; phylum Actinomycetota; class Actinomycetes; order Kitasatosporales; family Streptomycetaceae; genus Streptomyces; species Streptomyces sp. NPDC002643. Next base: position 26,277 of record NZ_JBSFVY010000010.1, on the reverse strand, counting down.
GTTGCCATGGTGTGAACGCCTGGTGAGAGCATCGGAGTGCGCTTGTCGGGCCCTGCCGGAGAGCGCCCACGGCGCGGTGCGGGCGGGTGCCGCCGGCCGAGGGCGGGGTTGGAGAGGCCGGCGGCCCATCCGTACGGGAGCCGTCATCCCGTGCGGAACTGTTCACCAGTGGACTACGCCAGGGCGTGCGCCGGGAGCGCGCGTACGGCGCCTGTGCGTGCGTTCGATTCACACGGGGCGCGTGTGGGCGAGGCCGCACGCCCCCGCCGGGGCATCACCAACTGCCGTACGGCACTTGGGGGTTCACCAACCCCGTGCGCGCCACTCCGGCAGGTGCGGGCGCTCCGCGCCGAGCGTCGTGTCGTTGCCGTGGCCCGGGTAGACCCAGGTCTCGGCGGTGCGGGCCGAGGAGTTGATCCGCGAGACCATCGCCCGCAACGGCATCGTGCCCGAGACCGTGCACGCCGACCGCGGCACGTCGATGACCTCGAAGAAGGTCTCGCAGCTGCTGATCGACCTCGGCGTGACCCGGTCGCACTCGCGGCCGAAGACCTCCAACGACAACCCCTACAGCGAGGCCCAGTTCAAGACCACGAAATACATGTCGGACTATCCCGAACGGTTCGACTCGCTGGCCCATGCCCGCGAGTGGTTCGACGCGTTCATCGCGTACTACAACCACGAGCACCGGCATTCGGGCATCGGCTGGCACACGCTGGCCAGCGTGCACTTCGGCACCGCCGAGGAGGTCCGCGACCAGCGTGCCGTCACCCTCGCCGAGGCATACACCCGCCACCCCGAACGCTTCGGCCGCCCCCGACCACCCCGGACACCCCAGCAGGCATGGATCAACGACCCGGCCAAGCGCAGGGAACCCGCACCACAAACCTCATAGCGTCACGACCGTCTCACTGGACTTGAAATCTTCCGCGCGGCCCCTCATCGTCCCTGGTCGCCGTAATACATCGGAACCCCGGGAGGCGGTGAAGCTGTAGCGGCAGTTCAAATTCCGGTGCTTGAGCGGGGAGAGCCGGGCCGCGTGGCGGCGCGAGACCAGGTCGCGGTGCCGGCGCAGCACAGTGTCCGGGCGCACCAGCAGCCGTGCCCGGCGCAGCACACCGCGCGGGAGACGGTGCAGCAACGCGGCCAGGAACACCCGGTCGCCCGGGGCGAACCGCACCCGATCCCGGCCGAGCTGGCGTTCCAGCACCGTGATCTGATGACGCAGCGCGAGGATCTCCGCGTCCTTGTCCTGGTTGCTCACCGACAGCAGCCGCAGCAGGGCGAACACGTTCGTCACACCCAGATAGGCCAGTCGCAGCAGCACGACAGATCATCCTGCCGGGGCACTCACCAGGTGCCCAGAGCACCCGCCCGAGCGCCCGCGCTCGACACCACCCGTCCACCAGCCCCCACCAGGACGGATGAGTTTTTCGGCAGGCACAGGGTCGCCGTGGTAGCGGCGGCAGGAGCGTCGGCGGCTGTGATCAGCCCTGGCGGCGAGCGGCGGGGTCGTGCTCAGCGACGTGCCGGGTGACTGCCTCGACTCCAGGGCGCGCGTAGCGTTCCAGGGACCGTACGGAGGGGGTGACGGGAGCGGGCCGGCGGCATCGGCGTGGACGTGCCGTTCTCGGCGTCGTGCGTCAACGCACCGTGCGTTGTCTTCGCAGAGGGCATGTGTGGTGGTGCCCGTGTCGCTATTGAGCAGGTGCTCCGTGCGTGGCAGCGCTGGGCGATGTCCCGCAGGGCAGTCAGTTTGCGGTTCTTGCTGTGGTCCGAGATCCACACCCCGCGCGCGTTACTGGCGTAGTGCACCGCCAGATGGGGGAGCCGCGATCCAGCGTACGCGAACGGGAGCTGGACGGAGTGAGGTTCTGAACCTCAGAAGAGCCTGCCGGGAGGGTCGTATTTCTGCCACGATTGCCCCGCGTTGCCTGGCCTTCGGCAGGGCGATGGGCGGGTACGGAGCGGGGGAGGCTCTGGTGGGGGCGGAAAATCTGGAGCGCGCTGTCGCGGAGGCGATCGAACGGAGCCGTCCGGTCGCGGTGGATCTGCGACGCGAGATCAACGGGCTCGTCGGCGGGCTCATGCAGGGGGTCGGGTACGAACTATCCGGCGGGTCGGCAGGGTCGGCGCCGCCCGCCTCCGGCGCGTCGTCCCCGCCCGGCCCTGATGCGCTCCGAGCGTACGCAGACGACGTAGTGCGGGCCGTCGTCCGCGAGTTGGAGGAGCTGACGAAGCGTCGGCTCGGTGACGAACTCGGGACGTTCAACCTCGTCCTGTTCGGCCGCACCGGTACGGGCAAGAGTAGCCTGACCGAGGCGCTGACCCAGGGTTTCGGCGGCTCGATCTCTCCTGACGGCGCGTCCGACTGGACCACCGGCGTTGCTCCGGGCCAGTGGCGCGGCTGCCGCGTCGTCGACACCCCGGGCACCAACGGCTGGGGGCGGACGAAGTCGCGCTCGGAGCTGGAGGAGACCGCCCGTGAGGCACTGGTCTCCGCGGATGTGGTGATCCTCTGCTTCGACAGCCAGAGCCAGCAGGAGGGGGAGTTCGCCAAGGTGGCCGACTGGATCGCCGACTACGGCAAGCCGGTGGTCGCCGTCCTCAACAACCGCAGCTCGATGTGGCGCTTCCCCACCCGGGTGCCGCAGCAGGAGATCCGTCGCAGGCTCTCCCGCTCCGTTGCTGAGCACGCCGAGAACATCCGAGACGAACTCGCCCGGATCGGCTTGCACGACGTCCCGGTCGTGGCCCTCAACACCAAGCGGGCGGTGTTTGCCCGCGCCGCCCTGCCCTACCAGGGGCCCGACGCCAACAGCCTGTCGAAGCACCGGGCAGAGGCGGGTTCCATCGACGTCCTCCTCGACTGGTCGAACCTGCCGGCCCTCGAATCCCTGCTTGCCACGGCCCTCGGCCGGGACGCGGTCGGTCTGCGGCTCGGCGCGCTGGTGTCCCAGATCGGCGGGGCCTGCCGGAACGCGGATGCCAGGCTCCGGGTGCACGTCGAGGAGCCCGCCCTCCGGCTCGCCGAGCAGACGGAGATCGGCATCGAACGGATGCTGACGGTCCTGGGCTCACCGGAGTCGGCCTTCACGGACCCCGACCCCGCGGCGGACGAATCAGGCATGGCAGGCACGGAGGCGGGAACCGGTGCCGCGGGCGGCCGACCGGAACGGAACCCGCGCCGGGACGACGGGGGTCTGCGCGCCACCCTCGCCGAGCTGGAGCGGATGCGCGGGGGACGCTTCGAGGCACCTCCGACGGGGGAGTTCGAGCGGTACGCCGACCACGCGATCCGTGCGGCGCTGGCCCCGGTGCGGGACGCGGCCCAGCGGCGCGCCGACGACGTCGTCGACCGGGCCATGGCGCGTAACGAGGCGGTGCCGGACAAGGTGTTCGCCGAGCGGGTCTTCGACACCGCGGAGATCGAAGACGCCCTACAGGGGGCGCTGGAGGCGAGCGCCGCACACCTCCGGCGCCGGGTCGGCCTTGTCGTCGAGGATGCCGCGGCGGACCTGGCCGCGGTCGCGGCCGAGCGGGCCCGGGTGGAGGGCCGGGCCGGGCGGCTCCTTCGAGGCATGAGCATCGCCGCCGGTGTGGGCGGAGCGGCGGCGGGCGCCGGCAGCGCCGCCATGGCGGCCCTGGTCGCCGCCAACATCTGGAACCCGGTCGGCTGGACCGTCGGCGGCATCTTACTCGCGGGTGCGGCCGCCGGCCTGATCGGGCGGGCGTTCAGCGGCTGGAGCCGCCGTCGTGCCCGCTGGCGCCAGGAGGAGGCGCTGGCACGCGGCCGCGCCGACGCCCGCAAGGCCGTGGCCGCGACCTTCGAGGGGGCTCGTACGGCGGCGGCCGAGCGGGCGGGCGAGCTGGTCCGCCAGGCCTTCGCCGAACGGGTCGGCGCCGCCGTGCAACAGGGTGTCGAACTGCGCCGCGTCGCGGAGTCCGCGGCGCACCGCCGGGAGTTGCTGCGGAGTACGGCCGCGGGTCTGCCGGACCCCGCGGATCCGGCGGTAGTGCTGCGCGAGACTGCCCTCGCGTGCGAGGCCGCCACGGGCCTCGCCGGGAATGAGGCGGCCGCACACCTGTGGCTCGGCGAGTCCTGGTGTGCCGAGAAGCCGGGCACCGGAGAGGCGCCATCGCGGCCGTCCGGACCGGCGCGGTCCATTGCCCAGCCCGGATTCCCGGAGTGGGCGCGAGGGGCGGCCGAGGGGCCGTTCACCGTGCCAGCCCCTGGATCGGGCCGCGGCTGGCTGCGGGAGACCCGCCGCCGGCTGCGCGAGCGCACCGCCGTCGGTTCCGACGACCACACCCAAGTGGCCGAAGCCGCCGAGGCTGCTGCCGCCGTCGATGTCGGCGTCGACGAGGTGCTGGCACAGCTCGGCAGGCTCGCGGCCGACGCCCGGCCCCGGGTCCTGGTGTGCGGGGACTACAACAGCGGCAAGTCCTCCTTCATCCGGCGCCAGCTGGTGGACGCCGAGACGTATCCAGATGGACTCCCCGCCGTCGCCGCCGTGCCGCGGACCGCCGAGCCGACCCCGTACGAGATCGATGGAGTTGTGTTCGTCGACAATCCCGGCTTTCAGAGCGGACGGAAGGCGCACCGCGCGGCGGCGCACAGCGCGGTGCCGGACGCCGCCGCTGTCCTCTACCTGTTCCCGCCCAACCTGGTCGTGGGCAAACGCGACGACCTCGACCTTGTCCTCGACGGGGACCCGGAACGGCACCTGCAGGGGAAGCTCGACCGGACCGTCCTGATCATCAACCGCTCTGACCAGATCGGCCCCGATCCGTTCGACGCACCCGTGGAGTTCGCCCTGCGCTGCGCCCGCAAGCGCGTGGAACTCGCGCAGGCCCTGGACCGGACGGCGCCGCCCGGTTCCGGGCGGCCCCCGGTGGACCCGGACCGCGTCGTGTGCGTGTCCGCCGACCCCTACGGCTACCACGGCAGCTGCAGGGAAGACTTCGACCCGCACCGCCACTGGGACGGCATGGACGTCCTGGCCGAGGCACTGGAGGAACTGCGGCCGAGTCTGGACGCGAACGGCGTCGACGTGTCCGTACTGCACGGCGGACTCGCGCGGTTCGGCGCCGTGCTGCGAAACGCCGAGGCCGAGGAGCGCGCGGCACGCGAACGGGCCGACCAGCTCGACCGGCTGCGCGCGGACGTCGTGGACCGGTTCCGCGAGGGCCTTGCCATCCGGCAGGTACGGGCCGCGCGCCTTACCGACTTGGTGGTCGAGTTCCTCGACCGCGGACTGGGGAAGGCACTGCGCAACGGCAACCCCGAGGAGCGCAAGGCGCTCGCCGAGCGCCTCAACCGGTGGACGGAGGACCCGGACCTGCAGGCGGTCGTCGAGCAGTGGTGGGCCGAGTCGGCCGACGAGATCGCGGTCTGGCGGCGGCGCACCGCCCACTCCTTCCGCCGCCGCCTGGGAGCCAAGGCGTTCGCCCGGACGTTCCCGGAGACCGGCGCCGTAGAGGACCTCCGTTTTCTGAACGGCCACCCGCGCGGCGAGCGCCGCAGGAAGGCCGCCCAGGGGTTCGGCCGAGTGGGGGCGCTGATCGGGAAGGCCGCCGACGGCCCGGTGATCGCCCGGGTGCCGACGTGGCTCGGCCGGAGCCTGGAGCCGGCCGCGCTCGCGCGCGGGGCGGTGCTGATGTCGAGGGCGGGAATGGTCCTGTCCGTGGCCGGCAGCGTCGTTGACGTCTACAGCCTGGTCCGCAATGTGAAGGAAGACCAGGAACTGGCCCAGGGCCGGCTGGCGGTGTCGGTGGCCCTTCGGGAGTCCGGCGCCCAGTGGGCCGAGGTGATCACGGACGGAACCGAGGACGAACCCGGCCTGCTGTCCGGGCTCGACGACGACTGCGAGGAACTGAGCGCCCGCGTCAAGGAGATCGACGAGCGCGCGGCCGTGTACACCCAGACCACGGACGCGCTGCGGGACAGGATCGGCACCATCCGGGAAGTGATCGCCGACGCGTTCACTCGTCTGGGCCACGAGCCCGTCGGCCACTCAGCACGGCAGCACACAGAGGGGGAGCAATGACCGAGACCGAGATCGAGAGCGGGACCGCGGCCTCGTCCGTCAACGGGGCGGAAACCGGCAGCACCGGGGAGTGGATCGACCGGATCCGCGCCGCGGTGCGCACCGTCGCCGGGAAGGGCGTCACGGACGAGGTCACGGCCCTGTGGGACGAGTTCAGGCACAGCACGGCCGTGCGGGTGACCGTCTACGGCCCCTACGACGCTGGCAAGTCGAGTCTGGTCAAGCGCCTGCTGGTGGAGGACGGGACGGCCGTGCCGTCCTGGCTGACGATCGGTGCCCGTCCCGAGACCTTCGTCGTCGGCCGGGAGACCAGCGCCGGGATCGAATACGCCGACACCCCGGGCATCTCCGCCGGTCACCCCGAGCACGAGGCCGCCGCCGACAACGCGCTCGGTGTCACCGACGCCCTGCTCGTCGTGCTCCCGCCCCAGCTGGCCACCACCGGCGTGGAGCACATCCGCGCCGTGGCCACCGGCGCCTTCTTCGGGCCGAAGGCGTCGCGGCTGTTCCCGGCGGGCGCACTGCTGCTGGCGGTGGGGCGGATGGACGAGGCGGGCATCGACCCGCAGGACAATCCGGACGCGTACCGGCGGCTGTGCGCCCGTAAACGCGATGAGCTGGCCGTGCTCCTGGCCCGCGGCACGGGCGACGGCCTGCCGCCGGACGACGTGCCGGTCCACCTGGTCGCCGCCGACCCCTATGGTCTCGGCGTGTTCGACGGGCCGACTGGGGACTGGGACGGCATCGCCGGGCTCCGCGCGGACCTGGCCGCGCTCGTTGACCGGCGCCCGGAGCTGCGCGCCGCCGCCGAGGTGCGGCTCTGGAGCCGGGTCGCAACGCAGGCGCTGGACGAGGCTGGGAGCGAGCGGACGCAGACCCGGCTCGCGGCAGACGAGGCACACCGGGAACTGGCGCAGCTCGCCGCCGTCACCACGGAGCTGGATGGCGTCGTCGCCGCCGCCCGCGCTGAACTGCGGGCCTCGGTCCACGAATTGCTCAGCTCCGCGGTCGAGAACCTGCACGGGGCGGACGAAGCCGCGATCCGGGCCGAGGCGGAGGGCGGCCTCGGCAAGGTCATGGCCGGGTGGTCCACCCGCTGGGGCGCCGAGCTAGACCGGCTGGTGCGCCAGACGGACACCGAACTGTCCGCCCGGGCCCAGCGCGCCGCCGCGACGGCTTTCCAGCACTTCGTCGGCACGCTCACCGACCCACCGGTCCTGCGCACACCGCAGGCCGCGGCGAAGACCGGGGAGCGCAGCCTCGACCTCGTCCTGCGCGAACTGCGCGGTCAGGTCCGCTGGGTGGTCCGCGGCCTCTACCAGAGCCGCCAGGAGAAGAACCTGGGCATGTCGCTCGACCGGGCCGTGGCGGAACTGGGACACGTGGACAATCTCGCTGGCCAGCGGCGCAAGCTCCGTTACTACTACCGCAGCGGCGTCGGGTTCGCCGACGCCAGGCACGCCGACCGGGCGCGGGCCTCGCTCCAGCGGATGAAGATCTTCGACGCGGTGCTTCCGCACGTTCTCGAACTCGGCACCCTCGTCTTCCGCGAGATCCAGGGCGCCCGCCTGGAGGCCAGGGAGGCGGAGCGGCGCAGCGAACTCCGCGGCAGGCTCGACAAGACCGCCGACACGATCGTGGACCGCGTGCTCGGCACCGGCGAGGACCGAGCGGACTTCGGCTGGAGCCTGGCGATCGCGGAGGTCCGGACCGGTCTCGACGAACTGGCCCGGCCGCTGCGGTCGATGACGGACGTCCTTGACGCGCGCGGGAAGGAACTGGAGGCCGTCGCGGCCGATCTGACCACCCTGCTGGAGCGGGCCCCGGCACGCGCGAACACGGCGTGGGACGGGCGGGTAGTGGAGGAGGAAGGGAGAGGCCGATGACACCGGGGGAAGCGGGACGGGACGGCCCGGAGGGATACGAGACCGCCTGGCGCGCGGTGCGCTCGCTGCGCCGCGTACCAGAGTGGCGGCTCACCCCGGCGCAGTGGGAGGCGGTCGGCACCGCGGTACGGGACATCGCCGGGCTCTGGCACGGGGAGGACCGGTGGGGCCTGCGGGCGGCGGTGGGCCGGCTGGAACTGGCCGGGCCCCGGATGGTGGTGACCAAGCACCAGGACGAACCCCTGAGGCCTCCGCCGGTGGGGCTCCCGGACGAGCTGAACGAACTGGTGACCTGCATCGTGGCGGAGGCCGGCGAGCCCACCGGGGCCGGTGTCGCGTCGCCGGGTGGCGGTGCGGAGACGGACGGACGGTGAACCGTCGACCGCCGTGGTGCTGCGCCAGGCTCTGCTCGACCACGAGTTCTTCCACGTCGGGGCGCGCGGCCTGGAGGAACGGGCGGCCACCGGGGGGCGTGGGACGAGTGCGGACGGTCGGGCACGGACCGGCCGGTGCCCGGCGTGCCGTCGACCGATATGGGGCCGCTGCCCGGCGGCCCCGCCGACGGCTACCGGGTGCTGGCCGCCCGGCAACAGGAGGGCGACGGCATCCGGCAGGCGCTGCTGTACCAGACCCACGACGTGCTGGGAGCAGCCGTCCTGCTAGCGCCGGACGGTGACGGAACCCCCGGCAGCGAGCCCTCCTGGCGGCTGCTGGAGACCGCCCGTCCGGCAGCCGCGCCCGGAGGCATGGGCGCGGCCCCCGGGTGCTGCTCGGCATCACCGCGCACCCGCTGTCCACGGGGGACGACCTCGCCCGAGTGGGCGCGCTGCTGCCGGACCTGGTGGCCGGAGCGCGTCCGGGCCGGTGGCAGTACGACGGCTGGCCCACCGGCCAGGGGTTCGCCGTCTGGGAGCTACCGCAGGACACCGATCCCGCCGCTGCGGCACCGCCGAGACGCCGTCTGGTGGTGTTCGCCCCCGTCGCCCTGGAACGGGAACTGGACGCCTGGGCCTGGCACAGCCGCGACCGGCTCGCCCCGCTGACCCGGTACCTGCTGCACGCGGCGAAACTCCGCTACCAGGCGGCGGTGTTCGACGCGAGCCTGCACCGCGAACTGCGCCGCCAGGTGGAGGAGGCCACCGACCGGGCGCGGACTGCTTCCCGGCTGCTGCGAGGCAATCCCCGGACCGCGCTGAGGGAGGCACTCGACACCCGCGCCGTGCTGGTCGACCTGCGTACCGACACCGACGGGCTGATCACCGCGGCCGCTCGGCCGCGGGTGATGAGCCGTACGGTACGGGTCGCCCGCGCCAATCTGGCCGCAGCCGTGGCGGGCGGGGCGGCCGTGCTCCTGCCGGGCGCCGGCGATGCCCGGGACACGGGCGGCGCAAGCGGTGCCGAGGACATCGGGGACCTGGACAACCCGTTCGGCAACGACGAACGGCTGGGGCTGGGCCTGGAGCGGCAGCTCGACGACGACGCCGAGTACCTGGCCGCGACGCTCGACTCCTCGGAGGAGGTGGCGCGGGAGGTCGCCGCGCTGCAACAGCTCGGCCCAGCGGGGCGACGTTCCCATGGTGATGGGCTGCGTGCTGGTGACGATCGTGGTCGTGCTCGTCGTCAACCTGCTGGGTGACCTGGTGACGGCGGCGGTCAACCCGAAAGCGAGGACGCGAGGACCACGACTTCCCCCCTGGAGCCGTCCCCGCCGGTGCGGTCGGCGGCCAAGGGACGCTCGCTGCTGCGGCGCCTGCTGACCAATCCGCAGGCCGCTGTCTGCATCGCCTTCCTGCTCTTCGTGGTGTTCCTGGGTCTGTCCAGCCCCTGGCTGGCCCCGCACGGGCAGAACGTGACCGACCTGGGCGCGGTGAACGCCTCCCCGTTCTCCCCCGGCCATCTCCTGGGAGCGGACTCGACAGGCCGGGACATCCTGTCGCGGCTGATGTACGGCACTCGGCAGACGATGATCGCCTGTCTGGTGGTGCTCGTCGTGTCCCTGGCGCTCGGCGTCGTCAGCGGTCTGATCGCCGGCTTCTACCGGGGCAGGACCGACGCGGTGTCGAGCTGGTTCTCCGACGTGGTCATGTCGATGCCGGGCATCGTGCTGCTCATCGCGCTGTACGCCCGTACCGGCTCCAACATCGTCGCAGCCATGGCCGCCTACGGACTCATCGTGGCACCCTCGTACTTCCGCCTGGTCAGGTCGGTCGTCCTCGGTGTGCGCGGCGAGCTCTACGTGGACGCGGCCAAGGTGGTCGGGCTCTCTGATCTGCGGATCGTCGGACGCCATGTGCTGTGGGCCGTCCGCGCGCCGATCATCATCCAGAGCTCGTTCGTCCTCGCCGCGGCGATCGGCATCGAAGCCGGCATGGGCTTCATCGGCCTCAGCGACCCGGACAAGGCTTTCTGGGGCGGGGTGCTCCAGGAGGCGTTCGGCAACATCTACAACAACAAGCCCGGCGTACTGTGGCCCGCGTTCCTCATCACGCTGACCGTGCTCGCGCTCGTCCTGCTCGGCAACGCCCTGCGCGACATCCTCCAGTCGTCGGCCCGCAGCAGGACGCTGTCCCCGTGCCGTCGCCGTGAACTCGTCCAGCGAGCACGCAAGGACCGCGGGCAGGCGGCCGCACAGGAGACGGCCGCACCGGCCGAGGCGGTGCTGTCGGTACGCGGTCTGCGCGTCGGCTACCCGGACGGCGGGGACGGCGTGCGCGAGGTCGTGCACGGTGTCGACCTCGACGTACGGCGCGGCGAGATCCACGGTCTGGTCGGTGAGTCCGGGTCGGGCAAGTCCCAGATCGCGTTCTCGGTCCTGGGCATCCTGCCCCGCGAGGCGGTTGTCCTCGGCGGCAGCGTCCTCCTGGACGGGCAGGACCTGCTGGCCGACGAACGCCCGACTGCGCGAGGCCCGGGGCCGGCGCATCGCCTACGTACCGCAGGAACCGATGTCGAACCTCGACCCCTGCTTCACGGTCGGCGCCCAGCTCACCCACGCCCTGCGCGCGGTCAAGAAGATCTCGAAGCAGGAAGAGGAACAGCAACTGCTGAAGCTGCTGGCGCGCGTCGGCATCAAGAACCCGGAGCGCGTCTTCAAGCAGTACCCGCACGAGATCTCCGGCGGCATGGCCCAGCGTGTGCTCATCTGCGGTGCGGTGGCCTCCGCCCCCGACGTGATCGTGGCGGACGAACCGCCCACCGCCCTGGACGTGACCGTGCAGGCCGAGGTCCTGGAACTGCTGCGGGAGCTGCGCGACGAACGGGGACTGGCCGTCGTCCTGGTGACCCACAACCTGGGAGTCGTCGCCGACATCTGCGACACCGTCAGCGTGATGCAGAACGGCGACATCGTGGAGCGCCAAGACGTGGACGGGCTGTTCGAGGCCCCGGCGGAGGCGTACACAGCGAGACGGACCTGACCGCACCGGTACCGCACCGGAAGATCTCGGGGCACTTCGACGGCACCGGCAAGAGGTTCAACCTCTATCTGCCGCCGAAGCAGCAGTGGCAGGGCCGCTTCTTCCACAAGGTGTACCCGCTGACCGACGAGAACGCCGCCGACCAGGACATCGCCTTCGCCGCGGACAGCGGCGCCTACGTCGTCCAGACGAACGGCGGCGCCGGATACCGCGTCGACGCCGCCGCGGCCAAGTTCTCGCGCACATACGCGGCGAAGTACTACGGCTCGACGAGGAGGATCCACGGCTACGTCTGGGGCGGCAGCGGCGGCTCGTACCAGACGATCGGCGCCATCGAGAACACCGAGGGCGTGTGGGACGGCGCGGTGCCCTTCATCCCCGGCACCCCGTACTCCATCCCGAGCAGCTTCACCGTCCGTGCCCTGGCACGGCTCGTCCTGCGGGAGAGGGCCCCCCCGGATCGCCGACGCGGTGCGGCCGGGTGGCAGCGGCAGGCCCTTCGCGGGGCTCAACAGCGTGGAGCGGGCCATGCTGCGCGAGACCACGGAGATGGGCGTCCCGCTGCGCGCTGGGAGGACTACGACTACGTGCTGGGGCTGTCGGCGCCGGACGGTCTCCTCGGGTTCGTGGCCCGCGCCGCCCGGCACCGACGACATACGGCTCCGGTACGCCGCCCCGGCCGACGTCGTCGACGCCTGTGAGGCGGTGTACGCGCGCGGGGTGGCGGGGCGGCCCGGAATGCTGGCGCGTCAGCCGCACTGGGAGCGGCTGCCCCCGCGAGGATGGTGAGGTCGAAGATCGTGACGTCCGCGCGGGGCCGCGTCACCGGGAGGTCAACTGGCCTGCGCGGCAAGGAGCTTTGCCGTCCATGCCCGCACGGCGTCGGCCACCTGGGGGGTGACGAACTTCAGGAGCGAGTCGTCCGGTTTCCCCGAGCGGCCGATCACCAGCCCGGTGCTGCCGTCCAGGGAGGGGTCGGTCGCCGCGGTGAGCGGGGCTTTCGCCGCGTCCGGGACGGGCGCGGAGACCCCCTGCCGGATCTGCTCCCAGTGCGGGCGCAGCGCGGGCGGGAGGATGTCGATGGTCATCTGGGCCGCGTTGTCGGTGGCCGCGGCGCCCGGATCGGCGGCGAACACCGCCACACCGCTCGGCTTCAGACGCTCGGCGAGGTCCATGGTGTGGACGAGATGCGCGAGTTTGGCCCGTCCGGTGGCCGCCATGCCGTAGTGCGGGCCGGGCGGCTCCATGTCGTCGAACACGGGCTGCGCCGAGGCGATGGCGGCCGAGGTGACGTTCACGATCCGGCTCGGGGCCGCGGCGGTGAGCGCGTCGAGCAGTTCCTCGGTGAGGACGTACGGCGAGAGGTGGTTGAGCGCGACGCTCGCCTCGATGCCCTCGGGGCTCTCCCACCGCTGGACCCACATGCCGCCCACGTTGTTCACGAGTAGGTCCAACGCGCCCTCGGCGGCGAGACGACGGCCCAGGTCGCGGGTCTCGGCGAGGCAGGACAGATCCGCGACGACGAAACGTCCCGCACCACGTCCGGCGGCCTCGTCGATGCGGGCCACCGCCGCGTCACCGCGCGCCCGGTCGCGCGCGACGACGGTGACGTCCCACCCTTCGCCGGCCAGCCCGACGGCCGTCTCCAGACCGATACCGGCGCTACCGCCGGTCACCACGGCCTTCTTCGCCTGCGTTGTCATCCGTTGCTCCAGTCCTGACATGTCCCCGGGCGGGGGAGGAGTCCTCCGCCCGCCTTCCAGCACACCGCCCCCGAGCCGATCATGGAAGTTCCCGTTGGGCATGGGGTCATGCCCGGCCGGCATAGCGGCACGTGGGAGAGTGGTTCCATGGGTGACGTGGAGATCCGGCAGGTCCAGTACTTCGTCGCGGTCGCGGAGGAGCTCAGCTTCACCCGGGCCGCACAGCGGCTGTCCATGACCCAGCCGGCGCTCTCGCGGGCTGTCCGGGCCCTGGAGAAGGACGTAGGCGCGGTCCTCCTCGTACGCACCCCGCAGGGCGTCGCGCTCACCGCCGCGGGCCGGGCCATGCTCGACGAGGGACGGTCGCTCATGGCACGGGTGGCCGACATGACCGCGCGCGTACGCCGGGCGGCCGAACGGCACGACGTGGTGACGGTGACCGGAGCGGGGTGCGACGCCTCGCTGGTGGACCGGCTGGTCAGGTCGTACAACGCCACCACTCCGCCACGTCCGGCCCGCGCGACCGTCGGCACCCCCGAGGACGAGCTCGAACGACTCCGCTCCGGCCGGGCCGACGTCGCACTGTGGCGCGCCGCCCTCCACGATCCCGCACTGGACGGTGTGGTGCTGCGCCACGAGCCCTGCCGTGTGCTGGTGAGCACTCGGCACCGGTTCGCGGGCAAGGAGGTGGTGAGTGTCGCCGACCTCGCCGACGAACCGCTGGTCAGCTGGACGGGCACGGGCACGCCGTCGGCCGACCCGGCGCTGTGGCCGGACGGACTGCCCGGCACGCCCGGGCCCGAGGTGAGCGACGGCCTGCAGATGCTGGCCGTCGTACGGCTGGGACATGCCTGCGCGCTCGCCGTTCCGCAGGAGAACGGCGCCACCGCCGAGGGAACCGTCAGCATCCCTCTGGCCGACGGGCCGCTCCTGCCACTGCGCCTGGTCTGGCCGCGGGAACGGACCACACCGGAGATCCGCTCCTTCGTCCGGCACACTATGGCGTCCTTCCGGGCCGCGCGAACGGGCGGTACGACACCGGAGCCTACGGCGTCGAGTGCCATGGGGCCGCCGTCCTGACGGCCCTCGGAGGGGGGCGGTTGCCTGGCCGGTGCCGGCGGGTGGGAGACCACGAGCGCGCACTCGCAGCCGAAGTCCCTCATGCGGCTGCCTCCTTGGCCGGAGCTCCGCGGTGACGGCGCCCGGCCGACCCCCGCGCACTCCTCGATCACCGCGACAGCGGCCCCGACGTGCGGCACCCGCATCGGAAACCGCCAGGCCGGCGGAGAGCGCGCACTTCTCGCCGTTCACGGTCAGGAGCCGACCCGCGGGATGGGGTCGGCCCTTGGCCGCCGGTCGGGTCCCGCAGTGCTTGGACGCTCAGGCCGTGTTCGACTTCGCGGCGCCCTTGCGCCGCTCCGCGAGCATGTCGAGGAGTTCCGCGGCGCTCCAGGCCGTGTGCCGCTCGACCTCCACGTCGATGAGCCTGGGGTCGCCGTCGAGGATCGCGTCGATCATTCGTTCGTGGACGTGCGGGGCGCGGTTTTCGGTGCCACGGTCGTCATCAAGCTCGACGAGGTGTTCACAGAGGAAGAGGTCCACGAGCTGAAAGCGGCCGCTGCCCGGATCGGGGCGCAGCGGGCAGTCCGTGAGCGCTCGCATGGCTGTCCGCTGTCCAAGCGGATCGTCAGCCGATGCGGCGCACACTACGTCGGCCAGATCCAGACCATCACAGGCAGGCGCAAGTACATCTGCTCGGGCAAGCAGCCCCGTCACGCGGGTGGCCCGGTATGCGGCTGTAGCCAGATCGACGCGAACCAGATCGAGCAGGAGGCGTGGCGGCGCATCAGCCGACTCCTCAAGGACCCGGAGGAGTTGATGGACCTGGCGCGGGAATGGGCCGATGTCACGCTCGGCGCCCGAAGCGGGCACGCTGACCGTATCGAGGAACTCGACGCACAGATCGCCGTCCAGGAAAGGGCGATCGCGACCGTGATGGGCGCCACGGCGATTCAGGCCGCGCAGCAAGGGCTGGACCAGGAGGCCGCGACCCAGGTGGTGACCCAGGCCACCGGCCCCATGAACGCCGAACTCGGTCAGCTGCGCAAACTCCGAGAGCAGGCCGTCGCTTGGCAGCGTCAGAACGAGGCCGCCGAGCGCCGGGCGAGTGACCTGAAGGCTCTGGCCGAACGAGCCCGTGCCCAGATGCCGTCCATGAACGATGCGGAACGGGCCGACGTCATCGAACTCATCGATCTCAAAGTCACGCTGCTGGGCCCTGTCCCGGTACGCAAGGGCCGCGTGTGCCGTGCTGTCGGCGTGTGGTTCAAGGAGCGCGACCTGCACATTCCTGTCGAGGTCCCCGATGCGGCATGGGCGGTCATCGAGCCGCTGGTCGCGAAGACCGGCAGGGGATCGGGGAAGTCCACCGACCTTCCGGTCCGGGACGCCGTCGAGGCGATCCTGTGGAAAGCGCGGACGGCGGAGACATGGAACGAAGCCGCTCGGCGTATGAGTCATGGAGTGGGCAAGTCCCTCATGAGCCGCTGGACCCGCTGGAATACGGAGGGCACCTGGGAGCGCATCGTGCAGACCCTGACGGAGTCCCCGGCGATTCCAGCCGTTCCCGTGCCCGAGCCGTCGAAAGAGCCGCTGTTGCCCGACATGCTGGTCGAAGGTGTGGTCGACCCTCGCTTGTTTCACACGGACGATGGCGACGACAATGACAGGGACAGTGAAACGCACGTCGGAACGGACGCGTCGAGCACCACCATCAGCTGGCACGCGGCGATGACCGTGAGCGCGAGGTCTGGGTGCGCTGGGCGTGAGACCGCGCCTGGTGGTGGCGTGGGCACGGGTGACTGCGTCTGTATTTGATCGTGCGTCACTGAATGTCCCCCAGAGACGAGTTAGTGAACGTGAGCGTTCACTACTATTCGGGACGATGGCGAGTCGTCCTTTGTGAACACAAGCGTTCTCTAGGAGGGTTGGCCTTGAAGAGGTGCCGTGAGTCGACGAGGTCGGTGGGGCCGGCGGCACTGCGATGTGACCGAACTGGTGTGATGGCGGGTGACTTGGAGGTCGCGCAGATAGGTGGCTGGCGGGCTCGGCTGGCGGATTGGGACAGGCACAGGTTCCGCGATCATGGTGTTGCGACGCTCTGTGACCACCGGAGATCCTGTGCCTGCGCTGCCTTCTTGGCTGACCGAACCGCTGTGGGACCAATTCGTCGCCTTGTTGCCACAGAGGCCGGAATTCGATCCGGCTCACCCTCTGGGCTGCCACCGGCGCCGGATCAGCGATCGGATCGTCTTCGACAAGCTGCTACAGGCCCTCCGCTTCGGCTGCTCGTACGAGGCGATCGCGGCAGATCGCGTTGGACGCCTACGACCGCATGGTCGGTCTCGTCTTCGGTCAGATCGCCGTGGACGGCGCCATCACCAAGGCCCCTGGCGGAGGCGAAGCAGCCGGGCGCTCACCGGTCGACCGAGGTGAGCAGGGCATGAAACGCTCAAGCATGGCCGACGGCTACGGCATCCCGCTCGGCCGCGTCCTGGCCGGCGCCAACTGCCATGACTCGCCGCTCCTGGCCTCAACTCTGGCTCTTCTGGCTGGCCTTGGGCCGCTTCC
Source organism: Streptomyces sp. NPDC002643 (assembly GCF_053592555.1). Classification (NCBI taxonomy): domain Bacteria; kingdom Bacillati; phylum Actinomycetota; class Actinomycetes; order Kitasatosporales; family Streptomycetaceae; genus Streptomyces; species Streptomyces sp. NPDC002643. The sequence goes on along the minus strand of NZ_JBSFVY010000010.1, from coordinate 9,592 downwards.
CGACGAGATCACCGTGCACCTCGACGCCGGCTACGACTCGGCCAAGTCCCGCGCCCTGCTTGGCGAGCGGGGCCTGCACGGCCGGATCGCCCACAAGGGGACCAAGGCGCCGGTCCAGGCCACCCAGCGGTGGCATGTCGAGCGCACCCACGTCTGGCAGAACGCCTTCCACCGGCTCGCGCGCTGCTACGAACGGCGGATCAGCGTCATCGACGCCTTCTTCGACCTTGTCAACACAATCATCACGGCCCGTAGCCTGATCCGCCGAGCCTGGAGCACCCATCGCTGGGAGGGACGCCCCCGCCGTCGACCATGAACGACCACGTGGCCTTCCCCCCGAAGTCTGGATCGCGCTGCCGAGTGGCCTCAGTGCAATCCGCTCCGCTTGATCTCCTTCACACTGCGCCCGGGGCGGCTTGCTTCTCCTGATTGCCTGCCAGGAAGTCGGTGATCCGGTGGTTCGTCTGCGCGGGCACGGCGGTGGGCATAGCGAAGTGGGTGAGCTCGGCGAGGATCTCGATCCGGGCGTCCGGTACGGCCTTGCGGGCCCGGGCTGCGACGTTCGCGGCGTCGTGGGTGCCACTGCGGCCGGCGAGAAGGACCAGGAGCGGGACGCTCAGCGCCGTGGGGTCCGGGCGGCGACCGACGACCAGTTTCCGGTCCGTGAAGCCCGAGACCGCCAAAGCATAGAGCCGCTTCCAGCCCAGGTCGGTGTCGGTCCCCGCGGTCTCGCGGTCCAGGTAGGCGCGCGCACGGGCTTCCGTCGGGCGCAACAGTATCGGCAGCGAGCGCAGCAGAAAACTCGGGCGGAAGTTGGCGAAGCACTGGGTCGGGTCGAGCAGTACCAGCCGATCGACCCGCCGTGCGGCGTGTAGGGCGTAGGTCAGAGCGATCCAGCCGCCGTAGGAGTGGCCCAGCAGGTGCGTGCGGGACACGGTGAGGCCGTCGAGCAGTGCGTCCAACCAGACCATCAGGTCGGTGGTTGTGCGCAGCGGGCGGCCGCCGGGGATGCTGCGTCCGGCATCGCCGAGGATGTCGACGGCCAGCACCCGGTGGTGCGTGCCGAGTGCCCGGGCATTGGCGAACCAGACCGCGCCGGTGGAGCCGCCGCCGTGCAGAAGGAGGACTGGGGTGGCGTCAGCAGGGCCGTAGGCGTGGACACGGGTGGTGCCGTACGGGGTGGGAACGTCGATCTCGGTGGTACCGGTGGGCCAGCGGGCGAGGAGTGCGTCGTAGGCGGCGAAGAAATCTTGGGATGAGGACACGGTGAACCCCCGGGAATCGTCTCGTTGACCTAGTATCTCGCTTGGCGAGATACTAGCCCGGTGAGTGATGACATCAACCCCGCGATGCGGCTGGTCCACCTACTGCGCGCAGTAACCGTGGAATTCGACCTGCGCGGCGCCGAGTTCGCCGCGCGAAACGGCCTGCACCCGACCGATATGCGGGCCCTCATCCACCTGCTTGACGCTGACCGGGCGGGCACCGACGTCACCCCAGGACGACTAGGTACGGCGCTGCGGCTCAACTCGGCTGGCACCACTGCCCTGCTCGACCGGCTGGAGCGCCTGGGGCTCGTCCGTCGTAGGCGCGATGAAAACGACCGACGACGTGTCGTGCTGACGGTGGAACAGAAAGCCGTGGAGCTGGGTCGGTCCTTCTTCGGCCCGCTCATCGCCAACCTGGTCGAGGCGGCCAAGGACTTCACTCCGGGCGAACTGGACATCGTTCACCGCTACCTGACCGCTGCCCTTCAAGCAGCCGCTCCCGGCCACGACGCGTCAACGCCCGCCGCCACCGCTGGGATGCCGCCAACACCACAGCCGTTCCCACAGCGGTTCGGTCCGCCATGATGGCGGCGCGGGCACAGGGTCTCCGGTGGTCACAGAGCGTCGCAACTCCATGATCATGGAACTGTGCCTGTCCCCGTCTGCCGCCGCCTATCTGCGCGGCCTCTCGGTTCGCCAGTCGGGGTGCCGGGGAGCAACGCGCGAATCGGGACTGAGAATCCCCGGTGGTCGATAGCCGGTGTCGCTGGCCGCAGGTTCGGGTCCCTGGCGGGAGCCGCAGAACAGCCATCTCCGTAGGCTGATCGGTGCGTAGACCCGGAGCGTGGACCCGGCTCGTCCAGGAGAGGCCGTTTCGCCTCAGGGGCACCACTTCGACGACCGGAGGGCCGCACCCACGTGGGTGCGGCCCTCCGGCATGACGGGAAACATATGCCTCACTGGTGGTGGGGCGAGGTCAGGTAGTGCTGCCTGAGGAGTTCTTTTCCGTAGTCGTTGCCGTTCGGGGTGCGGATGATGGAGTGGACGTGCATCTGGGTGGGGCTGCCGCCCTGCGTGGCGTTGTAGGCGCCGGCGAGCGGGCCGGGGGACTGGCAGTCGACCTCGACCCAGACGACCGGGCTGTGCACTCGTACGTAGAAGGCGTCCTCGTCGCCGGTGCCGCCCGCCCACGTGACGTACGTGTCGTTCAGGTGCTGGGCCACCTCGGCCATCCGCACCTTCGCGGCGTCGGCCTTGGCGCGGCCGACGAAGGCCTCGACGATGCCGAGGAGCTTCTTCTTCTGCGCGCCGGTGAGCTTGTTGCCGCGCAGGCCCGTGTACTCCTGGACCGTGTTGTCGGAGAAGGCGCCCGCCTTCATCGACTCGTTCGACTTGGTCGTCGACTCGATCGCGACCGCCTGCTGCGCCGAGGTGAGGGAGTTGATGAAGGCCAGGCTCGCGACGACCTCCTCGTGGCAGACCGTGACCGTCTCGCCGTCGATCTCCATCGAGGTCGGCTCCGAACCCCAGAAGCAGGGGCTCATCACGACCTGGCTGCCGAGGACGAAGTAGTTGATGACCAGGTGGTGGCCATCGAACTGGAAGCCCCAGGGCTCGGTGGCCGACGGGGTGCCCATCACGGTCCAGTAGAAGGCCTCTTCGTTGAAGGCGTTCGTGTTGCCGATCGCCTCGCCCGCCGCCTGGTTGATCTTCCGGATCTTCTCCGTGGTCTCCAGGCCGTCCGCGCTCAGCGCCGCCTTCAACAGGGCAGTACCGAGGGCCTTCTGGTCGTCACTCAGGTCGGCGAGGGAGACGCCCTGGCGCTCGTAGGAGTCGATGTTGCTCCACAGCCGCCACTCGGTGGAGTGGACGGTGAACTGCGTCGAGGTCTTCTGGTCGTCGGTGAGACCGGCCAGGAAGGCCTCGGCGGCGGAGATCACCGGGGCGGTGGCGACCTTGGTGGAGTGGATCGTGAACAGGTCGTCGATCCGCTTGCCGTCGGTGGTCAGACCGAAGAAGTCCTCGGTGATCGACTGGTTGCCGGGGCCGCCGGTGCCGCCGCCCGGGCCGCCGCTGGGGGCGCCGCTCGGGACGGCGGAGGCCGAGGCGTCGGCCGTGCCGGTGGTGTCGTCGGCGAGCGCCGCCCAGGCACCGGCGCCACCCATCGTGGCGACCGCGGTGGCGCCGGACGCGAAGAAGACCTTGCGCATGAAGTTGCGGCGGCTCGCGTGGGCGCGGCGGCCGGTCTCCTGCTCGGGCTCCCGCGCCGCGGTCTCCCCGGTGCCGAGCCCGGTCATCGGCGACGGCTCCTTTCGTCGGTGGCCCGCCCCTGCGGACGGCCGTCCGTCGGCAACCTTCCGGCACCCAACTGAGCCCAAGCTGAAATGGAACCCGCGCGGCTGCCGAATCGGGCACTCATAGGCCCGTCCGCGGCAGCTCTGACCTGCGTATATATGAATACGCTGGGGATTCGCGGCGGAAGCGGGAGACTGCCTGGACCGGGAGACCGGCGGCCCACTGCGGGAGGTTGTTCACGGCGGGTCGATGTCCGTCGGAGAGACGCACCTGGGGCCGGACCTGTCGGTCAGGCCGACGTCGGCGCCGTGGACGTCGGGGCCGTGTCGCCCGGCGCGGCCCGACCGGCGGTGACGTACGGCAGCGTGACCGTGAACTCGGTGCGTCCGGGCTCGCTCTCGACATCGATGCGGCCGTCGTGCGCCTGGGTGATGGCCACGGCGATGGCGAGGCCCAGGCCCGAGCCGCCGCCCTCGCCGGGGATGCGGGAGCGGGAGGTGTCGGTGCGGGTGAAGCGTTCGAAGACGGATGGGAGGAGGTCGGGCGGGATGCCGGGACCGTCGTCCCGTACGCGGATCACGCATCCCGCGCGCGTGGCCTCCACGGCGACGGTGATGCACGTGCCCGGAGGTGTGTGCACGCGGGCGTTGGTCAGGAGGTTGGTCACCACCTGGGTCGACCGGGCCGGGTCACCGGTCACCGTGGCCGGAGTGTCGAGGAGCAGCGCGAGCTCCCAGTCGTGGTCCGCGCCCGCCGCCTGCGCGTCCCACACCGCCTCCGCGACCAGCGTCGCGAGGTTGACGTCCACCGCCTGAAGCGGCCGTCCCTCGTCCAGGTGGGCGAGCAGCAGCAGATCCTCGACGAGCCCCGTCATACGGGCCGACTGCGCGGCGACACGACGCCACACCAGGTGCGGCTCGATCGGTGCGGCGTCCCGCTCCATCATCTCGGCGTGCCCGGCGATGGAGGCGAGCGGGGTGCGCAGTTCGTGGCCGACGTCGGCGAGGAAGCGGCGCATGCGGTCCTCGCTGCGCCGGCGCTGGGCGAGCGCGGACTCCATCCGGTCGATCAGGTGGTTCAGCGCGGTGCCGACCTGACCGATCTCGGTGGCGGGGTCCGTGTCGGCGGCGGGAACGCGGGCGAGCTCGGTGACCTCCCCGTGGTCCAGCCGAGCGCCCGCGACCTCCACCGCGGTGGCAGCCACCCTGCCCAGGGGGCGCAGCCGGCGGCGTAGGACCAGCGCGCAGACGGAGCCCGAGACGGCGAGACCCACGGCGGCGATCAGCGCCTCGGTCACGACGAGGTTGTGGATCGAGTCCTGTACGGCGGCCATGGGAAGCCCGGCCAGGACGGAGGCGACGTTGCCGCTGACGGCGGTCACGCGGTAGGTGCCGAGGCCGGGGATCGTGCGGGTGTGCAGCGTGCCGTCCGCGGTGATCCCGGCCAGGGCGGCGCGCTGGGCGGCGGTGAGCGCCTCGCGTCGGCCGTGGCCGGTCACCACCTCGGCGGCGGTGACCTGATCGTCGTCCGCCCCGTTGCCGTCCTCTCCGTCGGCGAGGCGGGCCGCGACGGTGCCGACGGACTGCCCCTGTTCGTTGAGGAAGCTCAGGTCCGTGGCGCTTCCGGGGCGGTAGCGGACCCCGCCCTGGCTCCGTGCGGCGACGTCCCGTACGCGTTGGTCCAGCTCGTCCAGCAGATGGGCACGTTGCACGACAACCGTGGTGACGGCCGTCGCCGCGCATACGACGGTCAGGGCGGCGGTGGTGAACAGCACCAGCCGGACCCGCAGCGAGCGGGCCGGTCTCCTGTTCCGGCGGAGTCTCATGCCGCGGTGTCCGCGGCCCTGATGACGTAACCGGCGCCGCGTACCGTGTGGATCATCCGCTCCCGTCCTTTGTCGATCTTCGAGCGCAGGCTGTAGATGTAGACCTCGACCAGGTTTCCCTCGCTCTCGAACGAGCTGTTCCAGACCTCGTCGATGATCTGTTCCTTGCCGAGTACCTGGCGTGGATGCCTCGTCAGGAAGCTGAGGACGTCGAACTCCTTCGTGGTGAGCGTGATCGGCGTCCCGTCCCGGTGCACCTGACGGGTTTTCTCGGCCAGGACCAGATCGCCGAGCACCCGCACGGGCTCGTCCGCCGCCTCCTGTTCGGCGCCGGACCGGCGCAGCAGTCCGCGCAGCCGCGGCATGACCTCCTCCAGCGAGAAGGGCTTGGTCACGTAGTCGTCCGCGCCCGCCGACAGGCCGTCGAGGCGGTGTTCCAACGCGTCGCGGGCGGTGAGCATGAGCACCGGCAGCTCTGGGTTCTCGTACCGCAGACGCCGCAGTACGTGCACACCATCCAGGTCGGGCAGCATGCCGTCCAGGACGACGGCGTGCGGGGCGCAGCTGCGGGCGAGCGTCAGGGCGGTGCGTCCGTCGTGCGCGAGGAACGGCTGTCAGCCCGCCTCGGTGACGGCCCGCGACAGCAACTCGGTGAGCTCGGGTTCGTCGTCGACGATCAGTACAAGTACCGCGCCCTGGCGGCTTCTAAGGGGTGTTGACAGTGGATCATCACGAACTCTCGTTCCGCGGAGGCATCGGTCACAGCGCTCGGCGATCGGATTCCGTTCGTCCGAGCGAACCTGTCAATCCCCGAAGGGAATGCTGAAATGCAGCAGAACAACGCTCATCGCAGGTCGGCGGCGGCGGACAGTTCGGCCTCGTAGGTCCGGGTGGTCGGGGTCAGGGACAGCATCGAGCTTCCGTCGGTGGCGGCGTAGCTGCAGACGTCCGGGGCGGTGCCCTGTCGGGGCCGACCTGGGCCGTGAACGGGCGTCGGCGACGAGCCGCTCCACGATGCCCTTGGTCAGGACGGTGCACAGGCGGGAGGGCGGCAGCGTCTTCATCGCACCGGGGGAGCGGGTGCCGGCGAGAGGAGCGGTGCTGCCGTGGGCGTGGCGTGGGTGGTGGGGCCGCAGGCGGTCAGCAGACCGCATGCGATCACCGCGAGCGAACCGGCGGCGGCACGAGAGAGACGACGCACCATCATGGGGATCAAGTCCTGTTGTGTCGGGTTGTGTGGGGTGGTTCGGGGAGGCACCCCGCCGGCGGACGGGGTGCCTCCGCGGACCGGTCACGACCGGACATGGTCAGGATCGGACACGGTCAGGACCGGTGCGGGGCCCTGGTAGACGCCCTGTGTCCAGCGGCGCTCCACGACCTGGATCGGTGCGGCCTTCTGCCCCGGCTTCATGGTGATCTGCCAGGTGAACGTGGTGGTGGTGGAGCCGTTGCGCTCATAGCCCGGGGTGAGGGCGGCGAGCTCGCTCACCGCCTTGCTGAGGGCGCTGGGGACCTTGACGTTGAGGCCGACCGACCACTTCCAGCCCGACGTCTTCGACTGCGACCAGGCGTAGGTGCAGCTGGGGACGTTCCAGGGTCACTGGTACGTGAGGTGGTTCAGGTCACCCCGCCACACCCAGTCCTGCCAGGTGTTGCGTGCCTGCTGCACCGTCACCGACCGTGTCTGGTGCTCGGTCGACCAGTTGCCAGCGATATCGGAGGAGTTGTTCGGACACTCGTCGCCCGGGGCCGATCGATTCCCTGACCTGCCCATGGGGAAGCGTTCACCCGCCCGTCGCCTCGTGAAGGCCGTGACCCCAGGCGTTCTGGTCGGCCTGCGCCAGCGCGAGGTCGTACCGGGGTGGCCCGCCGGCCTGGGACCGCGCGGCCGGCGGGCCGCGGGAAACCTCGCCGCGGCGGAGTCGCGGTGGTCAGGCCGCCGTCGCGACGTACGGATCGCGCAGGCCCGCGAGGGCGTCGCTCCAGGCGACGACCTCGTCGAACAGTGTGTTCAGCTGGGGGAGCTGGTGGGCGCCGGGCTTGAAGGCGGAGTAGTTCTCGAAGTCGGTGGCCAGGGTGAGTGAGACCTGTTGGCGGACGTCGGCCAGCCGCAGTTCGCCGGCGATCTGGCGGAGGTGTTCCGCGGCGCGGGTGCCGCCGGCGGCGCCGTAGGAGACGAACCCGACGGCCTTGTTGTGCCATTCGGCGTACACGTAGTCGAGGGCGTTCTTGAGGACGCCGGGGATGCTGTGGTTGTACTCGGGCGTGACGATGACGAACCCGTCGAACGAGGCGATCTTCTCCGCCCACTGCCGGGTGTGCTCGTTCTGGTACTGGCCCATCGACGGAGGCAGCGACTCGTCGAGGTGGGGCAGCGGGTGGTCGCGCAGGTCGACCACTTCGTACTCGGCGTCGTCACGCTGGGCGGCGGTGCCGTGCACCCATGCGGCGACCTGTTCGCCGTTGCGGTTGGGGCGGGTGCTGCCGAGGATGATGCCGATCCGGGTCATGGGGAACTCCTGTTCATAAGGTGGTGGTACGCCGGGCGGTGGGTCGCCGGCGAGCTTCTGTGCGCGGGCCGGAAGGATCGCGGTCAGCGGTACTGCAGCCGGGCCTGGCGTGGGATGGCGCCGAACTTGCCGGTCTGGAAGTCGCGGAAGGCCTGCTGGATCTCGGCGGGGGTGTTCATGACCATGGGTCCGCCCAGGGCGACGGGCTGTCGGATGGGCGGACCGCTGAAGGTCATGACCACGCTCGGGGTGTCGCCGTCGGCGGTGCGCAGGTCGATGTCGGTCAGGTCCGTGTCCGGTACGGGGTCGGACCACGCGGTCTGCCCGGCGGTCACGGCGCGTCCGGCGATGTTCACGGTGCCGGAGAGCACGGTGAAGAAGGCGCGGTCCCGGCCCGGCAGGACATGACCGAGGCGGCGGCCGGGCTCCAGGGTGATCACCGAGCCGGAGATCGGCCAGTGGGTGAGCGCCGGTCCGGTCAGACTGCCGACGGTGCCGGAGACGACGTCGATCCGGGCACCGTCACGCTCGACGACCGGCCGTTCGGTGGCGAGCAGGTCCTGATAGCGGGTGTCGACCATCTTCTTCTCGGCCGGCAGGTTCACCCACAGCTGCAGCACGTGGGCCCGTTCGTTGCGGAAGGCCAGTTCGCGGTGGATGATCCCGCGTCCGGCGGTCATCCACTGGACGTCTCCGGTGGTCAGCGTGCCGGCGTTGCCGATGCTGTCGCCGTGTTCCAGGACTCCGTCCAGCACCAGGGTGACGGTCTCCAGGCCCCGGTGCGGGTGCCACTCGAAGCCGGGCGCGGAGAAGAGGTCGTCGGCGAGAGCGAGGAAGGGGTCGGTGAGCGCGGGGTCCTGCGGGGTGAACCACATGCTCTTGTCGTCGACCTGGGCGTCCGGGCCGAGGTGGAGCTTGTTCTGGATCCGGGTGACGGATCGGCGCGCGGTGTGCTGCTGGGTTTGCATGGTCTGCCTCCGCGGCGTGGCTGTCTCCGCAGCCCATCGAGTTGATGTGTCACCTCGAACATAGACCTGGCGAGGTGATGCGTCAACTCGCTCGGGGTAAAGTGTTCGCCGTGACTCATCAGCAGCAAGGACTCAGTGCGCGGGAGCTGCACGCCTGGCAGACGTTCTTCCGGATGCAGGAGGTCCTGCGTGGACGCGTCGAGCGGCAGCTGCAGGACTGCGGCGGACTGTCGACCGCGGACTACACCGTGCTCACCGTGCTCTCCGGCGCCGACGGCGGCCGTCTGCGCGCCTATCACCTCGGCGCGATGATGGGCTGGGAGAAGAGCCGGATGCACCACCAGCTCACCCGGATGTCCAGACGCGGCCTCGTCGAACGTCACAGCGGCGAGGCCCGGGCCATCTACATCACGCTCACGCCGAAGGGACGGGAGGCGCTGAACGAGGCGGCCCCACGGCACAGCGAGCAGGTGCGCCACCTGTTCGTCGACTGCCTCAGCGCGGAGCAGCTGGACCAGCTCGCCGACATCTCCGCCACGGTCCTGGCCAACCTTGAGCAGCCGGAGAACGCCGAGGACACTTGCGACGAGGAGGACTGAGACCGGGTCGCGGGTCAGCTGTCCCGGGGCTCCACCTTCTCCTCGCTGACGGTGGAGAGGTGTTCACGCAGGTAGGCGGCGGCTTCGGCGCGTCTGTCGGTCAGGAGGAGGTCGGCGAGCTTCACGT